>NZ_JAMOLN010000068.1 GCF_024448165.1 Streptomyces longispororuber | reverse complement strand
TGCGAGCGCGGGGCCGTGGTTCTCAGACCGTGTCGGCCGGGAAGTGCCCGGCGTAGATGTCCTTGATGTTCCAGTGGCCGGGGGTTGGGACCGGTTCGTTGACCATGGGGACGTCGAGGACGGCGGGGCGGCGGCGCTCGATGGCGTCCGCGAGGGCCTTGCGCAGTTCCGCGGGGGCGGTGACGGTGTAGCCGTCGGCGCCGCAGGCCTGTCCGTACTGGGCGAAGTCGGGGCTGTAGGACTGTCCTTCGGCGTCGGTGAACTCGCATCCGTAGGAACGGCCGAAGGAGGAGGCCTGCAGGTCCGCGATGGTGCCGTGGGCGCGGTTGTTCATCACGACGAAGATGACCGGTGCACCCTGTTCGACGGCCATGGGGACGGCGGGCAACTGGGCGCTCATGCCGCCGTCACCGATCAGGGCGACGACGACCTTGTCCGGCTGGGCGATCTGCACACCGACGGCCGCGGCGGGTCCGAAGCCCATGGTGGAGGCGCCTCCGGGGGTGATGAAGCGGCCTTGCTCGGGCAGTTCGTAGCACTGCGCGACACCGTTCTTGTTCCAGCCGACGTCGGTGACCAGCACTGCGCTTGCGGGGAGCGTTTCGCGCAGGTCGGTGAGGATGCGCTGGGGACGCAGGGGGAAGTTGTCGCTGCGGCCGGCGTCCGTGGCCGCGTCGAACACGCTGCGCCGGGCGGCGGCGATGGCCTCGCGCAGGCCGGGGCGGGTGACGGGGGTGTTCCGGCGGGCGTGGACGGCCGTTGTGATGGCTTCGAGAGCCAGGGCGACGTCGGCGACGGCACCGATGTGGACCGGGTAGTTGCGGCCGATCTCGGCGGGGTCGATGTCGATCTGGATCAGTTTGCTGGGCGGGAAGTTCCAGGTGTAGGTGCTGTCCCAGGAACTGGCGTCGGTCTCGGCGAAGCGGGTGGCCAGCGCGAGGACGATGTCGGCGCCCTTGGTGTGTTCGTGGGTGGTCTCCAGGCCCCAGAAACCTGGCATGCCCAGCAGCAGCGGGTGCTGGTCTGCGATGGCGCCCTTGCCCATCAGGGAGTGGGCCAAGGGGATGTCGAGATGCTCGGCCAGGTCGAGGAGCGCGGTGCGCGCGCGGGGACTGCGCAGTCCGCCTCCGAAGTAGATGAGAGGACGCTCGGCGGTGAGCAGCGACTCGGCGATCTGGTCGGCGGTGGACTCGTCCAGGCCGGTGGAGCCCAGGTGACAGGGCTGTGGGTGGCTGTCGGTGTAGGGCGCGACCGGACGATTGAACAGGTCCATGGGGATGTTGACGAGTACGGTGCCGGGGCGGCCGCTCGTGGCGGTCCAGAAGGCACGCTCGGTGATGCGGGGCAGGTCCTGGACGCGTTGCACCTGCCAGGTCCGCTTGCAGAAGGGCTGGTAGATGGCTGTCTGGTCCGCGTCCGCGTGGAGGTTGACCTCCTGGTGGGGGTGGCGTCCGTAGTAGTAGGAGGGGACGTCGCCGGTGATGACGACCAGGGGGACGGAGTCGAGGGCGGCGGTGGCCACGCCGGTGACAGCGTTCATCATGCCGGGGCCGACGTGGGTGAGCAGGACTCCGGGGCGGCCGGTGGCGCGGGCGTAGCCGTCCGCGGCGTGGGCGGCGGCCTGCTCGTGGCGGGCGATGACGAATTCGATGGGGCTGGGGCCGAGGGCGTCCAGGAGCGCGATGTTGGTGTGGCCGCAGGTGCCGAAGATGTACTCGACGCCGTAGGACTCGAGTTGGGCGACGAGGGCTTGGGCTGCGGTGACGGTGGTCACGGATTCTCCTTGGGCAGCTCGCGGTGCTCGCCCCAGACGGACAGGCCGCGCAGCATGAGGGTCTTGACGACGGTGTAGTCGTCGATGAGCCAGCGGGGGGCCTCCCGGCCGAAGCCGGAGTCCTTGACGCCGCCGAACGGGATGTGGTCGAGCCGGTAGTTGGAGGATCCGTTGACGATCAGTGCGCCAACCTGGAGGCGGCGCCATGCGGTGAGGATCCGTCGGACGTCGTGGGTGAACAGGCCGGCCTGCAGTCCGTAGCGGCTGGCGTTGCAGGCGTCCAGGACGGTGTCGAAGTCGTCGTAGGGGATGACTGCGACGAGCGCGCCGAACACCTCGTGCACGACGACGGAGGCGCGGTCGGGCGGTGCGGCGATGATGGTGGGCGCGGCAGTGGCTCCGTCGCGGGTGCCGCCGCGCACCACACGCGCGCCGAGCCCGGCGGCTTCCTTGGACCACTGCACAACGCGTTCGGCGGCGTCTTCGTCGACCATCGATCCGATGTCGGTGTGCTCTTCCAGCGGGTCGCCGATCTTGAGGGCGTCGACGGCGGCGGTGAAGGCGTCGAGGAAGGTGTCGAAGCGGCTGCGGTGCACGTAGACGCGCTGGACGGAGATGCAGCTCTGGCCGCTGTTGCTGTAGCCGTTCTTGGCGCACAGGGCGGCGGCCGCCTCGATGTCCGCGTCGTCGCAGACGATGGTGGCGGCGTTGCCGCCGAGTTCGAGGGCGAGGCGTTTGGCCCCGGCAGCGCGGGCGACGGCGGCGCCGGTGGCGGCGCTGCCGGTGAAGCTGATCACGCTCACTTCCTCGGCCGCGCACAGGGCCGCGCCGACGTCCCCTCCGCCGTGCAGGAGTTGCACGGCCTGGTGCGGCATCCCGCTGTCCAGCAGAAGGGCGACGATCGCGGTGGAGATGGCGGGAGCCTGGGGCGGGGCTTTGACGAGGGTGGTGTTTCCGGCGGCGAAGGAGGCGCCCAGCTTGTGGGCGAGCAGGTTGGCCGGCGCGTTGAACGGGGTGATGGCCAACGCGACGCCGGCGGGGGCGCGGTAGGTCAGGGCCGTGTTGCCGACACCGGTGTCCCAGCCCGCGACGGGAAGGTTCTCGCCGTCGATACGGCGGGCCTCGGCGGCGCATACGGCGAAGGTGGCGGCGACGCGGTCGATCTCGGTGCGGCTGTCCTTCAGGGGCTTGCCGAGTTCCAGGGCGAGCAACCTGGCGAGCCGTTCGCGGTGCGCGGTCGCGGTGTGGGACGCGGCCTGCAGGATGTCGGCGCGGGCGGCGGGCGCCAGGGAGGCGACCCGGTCGGCGAACAGGTTGCTGTGCTGCAGGGCGTGGGCGATGTCGGCAGGCGTCGCGGCGGGTGCCCGGCTGACGGTGCGTCTGAGGTAGGGGCCGGTGCGTTGCAGTGGCGGTCCGTCCCCGCCCCAGGTTCCGGCGACGAGAGGCAGGGCGTCGACGATGTCAGCTGTGTCGGCTGCCTTGAGGAGGTCTTGCAGCATCACATCTCCAGAGAAAAACCATCTAGTGGTTTCCGTGGACTGCTCTGTGGACTGGCGTGTAACGTACGGGCGCCGAGAGGCCGTGGCAATAGGTCGGCGCAAGGAAGTTCAGAACAGCGATTTCCCCTGAGAGCACCGCTGTTGGAAGCTGGCGCCCCGGTACCGTCACCGACCCGACGGCGGTTGCCCAGACACACGGAGGAGACATGGACACGGAGCAAGGGCAGAGCGGGGTACGCAGTGTGCGGCGCGCTCTGGACATCCTGTCGCTGCTGACTGAAGATCAGCCCACGGTCCTGCTACGGGACATGGTCGAGGCCACCGCTCTGCCCAAGACCACGGTGGTCCGCCTGGTGCAGACCCTGGAACAGTACGGACTGCTGTGGGCCACGCCCGGGGGATACACCGCCGGGCCGGGCCTGTGGCGCTGGGCGCATCTGGCCCACACCAGCTGGGAGTTGCCGGCCGACACCCAGAAGCTGCTGCGAGAGCTCGCGGAGCGCCGCGGCGAGACGGCCAACCTGATGATCCGGCGTGACATCCACCGGGTGTGCGTCGCCCAGCAGGAAAGTCCGCAGCCGTTGCGTCACGTCGTGCGCGTGGGCGACGAACTGCCCCTGTGGGCGGGCGCGTCGTCGAAGGTGCTGCTCATCGGCGCCACCGACGGGCTGCTGCAGCGCGTCGCGGCCGCCTCGCCGCACGGCGTGGCCCATGCGGAGCAGCTGAGGCTGTGGGCCGACGAAGCCGCGGAGCACGGGTTCGCAGCCAGTCACGGAGAGCGCGACGTCGGCCTCACGGCCGTTGCCGTGCCCATCCGTTCCCAGTCCGGGGTGGTGGTCGCCTCCCTGTCTCTCAGCGGGCCCAGCGCCCGCATCCCCGACGCAACGATCGAGGAGTTCGCACAGGACCTCATGGAGGTCGCCGCGCGGATCGCCTCCCAGGGCTTCGCTCACCCCCTGGGGCCGCGCACCTAACCCACGCGCGCCGCACCGGCGCCCGGAAGGAGACGCACATGCACGGACGACCACTGAACGGCATACGCGTTCTGGACCTGACGAATGTGCTGGCCGGACCCTACTGCAGCTACCAGCTCATGCTTCTGGGCGCGGAAGTAGTCAAGATCGAACGGCCGGGACAGGGGGACCTCGCACGGAACCTGGGCCCCGATGCGGCGCTGAACCGGGATCGCATCGGGGCCTCCTTCCTCGCCCAGAACGCGGGCAAGAAGTCCGTGGAGCTCGACCTCAAGGACAGCGCCGACCGCAGCGTCTTCGAAGACCTGCTGGCCGGCGCCGATGTGCTGCTGGAGAATTTCCGCGCCGGCGTGCTGGCGCGGATGGGCTTCGGCCCCGAGCGGCTCGCCGACCTCAACGAGCGGCTGGTGTACTGCTCGATCTCCGGATTCGGGCACACCGGGCCGATGGGCGATGCCCCTGCCTACGATCAGATCGTCCAGGGCCTGACGGGCATGATGAGCGTGACCGGCACCATGGAGACCGCCCCTCAGCGCATCGGCTTCCCGGTGTGCGACACCACCGGCGGACTGATGGCGGCGCTCGCCATCACCTCCGCACTGCTGCATCGCGAGCGCACCGGCCAGGGAGTCAGACTCGACGTCTCCATGCTGGAGGCATCGATGTCCACGATGGGCTGGGCGGTGTCGAACTACCTGGTCAGCGGTGTGCCGCCGCAGCCGTTGGGCGACCAGAACCCGACCGCTGCCCCCTCGGGCACCTTCCAGACGCTCGACGGCCCCCTCAACATCGCCGCCAACCAGCAGCGTCAGTTCGAGACGCTGTGCCGCCTCGTCGGCGCGCCCCAGCTGGTGGCGGATCCGCGCTTCGCCCAACGGGAGAACCGCAAGGTTCATCGCGAGGAACTCAATGCCGCACTCAACGCGGCACTGGCGCTGCGCCCTGCGGCCGACTGGGAACGTGACCTCAACGCAGCCGGGGTGCCCGCGGCCCGGGTACTGACCGTCCCCCAGGCGCTCGAGCAGCCGCAACTGGAGCACCGGGGTTTCGTCAGCGCCCTGCCCCACCCCGGCCGCCCCGACCTCGCCCTGCACGTGGTGGGCAACGGCGTGCTCTTCGACGGGGAGGCTTTCGTCCCGCCCTCCCCACCACCTCTGCTGGGCCAGCACAACGATGAACGCACGGAGCTGGCGCGAACCTGGGCTGCGGCGGCCGACGTCGAAGGGGCGGCCGCCTCATGACCAGCGCCCAGGACGAGGCAGCCCAGTGGTGGGCGACCGCGGTCAGTCATATCGAGCCCGGCAGCATCGAGCTGCGCGACCGTCCCATCGAGCAGCTGATCGGCGAGGTCGGGTTCGTCGACGTCATCTGGCTCCTGCTGCGCGGCGACCTGCCCTCCCCCCGCCAGTCGGCACTCCTCGAAGCGGCACTCGTCGCCGGCGTCGACCACGGCCCGCAAGCGCCCTCGATCGCCGCCGCCCGCATGGCCGCCACCTGCGGAGTCGGCCTGAACAACGCCATCGCCACCGGGGTGAACATGCTCGGCGACGCACACGGCGGGGCCGGCCAGCAGTGCGTGGAGATGCTCACCGACATCCATACCCTGCACGACACCGGCAGCACCTGGGACGAGGCCGCCCGCCGAACCATGGCCACCTGGCAGAGCCGCTCGCGCTACCTGCCCGGCTTCGGCCACCGCTTCCACCCACGCGACCCCCGGCGCGATCCGCTGCTGAACCTGGTGGACCAAGCCGTCGCCGACCACGTCGTCAGCGGCGACTACCTGCACGCCGCCCGGGCTGTCGAGGCCACCCTTGCACGCCGCCGGAAGGGCGCACGGCCGGTCCCCATGAACATCGACGGTGCCACTGCCGTCATCTACGCCGAGCTCGGCTTCCAACCGCCTCTGGCCCGGGGCCTGTTCGTGCTCAGCCGCTCGGTCGGCATCCTCGCTCACGCCTGGGAGGAGACCGGTCAGGGACGACGCAACAAAGGCCCCCTGCCCCGCTCCGTCCTCCCCGCCCGCCTCACACCCACGCCACAGGCGTGAACAAGTCAGCGCCGACCTCTTGCCACGCCCCCGCCCCGTCCCTAACGTAGCTTTTCGCCAAACGGCAACCATCACACGGATTATCCGAACCGCCTAGCGGACCATGATCCGTTTCGCTCTCCTCCCTCCCCACCTGACCATCAGCGGCCGCCCTTGACGGCCCGTCAGGCACCTTCCTGAAAGAGGGACCATGGACAGACGCAGCTTTCTCACCACCACCGCGGCCTCCACGGCCGGCACCGTCACCCTGCTCAACTCCGCGCCGGCCCAAGCCGCTTCCGCATCGGACACGCTGGCACGTCCCGTACCCGCCCAGACGCACGCCGCGACCGGCCAGGACTTCCCCAAGGCGGGCGGCAACCTGGGCAACCAGAACTACTCCTGGCTCAGGCGCATCCACAGCGACAACGTCCGCAAGCTGGGCGGTGCCTGGCACATCAACCTGGAAGGCGGCTCGACCTCCTCCCACCAGCAGTGCGCCGTCATCGCCCAGGACGGCATCCTCTACCTCGCCACCACCCAGCAGAACGTCTTCGCCGTCGACGGCCGCACCGGCAAGATCAAGTGGAAGACCAAGGTCGGCAGCGACACCACCAACATGCGCGGCCTCGCGCTGGGCAAGGGCCTGGCGTTCACCATCACCGGCGACAACAAGGTGATCGCCCTCGACCAGAGGACCGGCACGATCACCTGGACCCGCGAGCTGCTCGTCGAGGACCAGGGCGACCCCGACTGCGACCCCGCGAGCGGCCAGTGCGGCGGCAGCAAGGGCGGCCTGGCCGGCGCCGCCGTCTACTGGGACGGCCTGGTCTACATCGGCACTCAGGGCAGCACCGCCGGAGCCCGCGGCCGCGCCTACGCCCTCAACGCAGCCACCGGTGAGGTCGCCTGGACCTTCTGGGGAACGCCCGGGCCGGGCGAGTTCGGCCACGACACCTGGGAGGGCGACTCCTGGAAGACCGGTGGCGCCGTGTGCTGGATCCACCCAGCCGTCGACCCCGAACTGGGCCTGGTCTACTGGACGTTCGGCAACCCCTATCCCCGTACCGACGGCTCCACCCGCGGCGGCGACAACCTCTTCGCCAACTGCCTGGTCGCCATGGACGCCAAGACCGGCAAGCGGCGCTGGCACTTCCAGTCCGTCCACCACGACATCTGGGACTACGACGGCGTCATGTCCCCCGTCCTGGCCGACGTGCTGATCAAGGGCCAGAAGAAGCGCGTGGTCGTCTACGGCAGCAAGACCGGCATGTACTACATCCTGGACCGCGCCACCGGCAAGCCGGTCCACGGCATGGAGGAACGCCCGGTCCCCCAGCACACCGCGCAGAAGACGTCACCGACCCAGCCCTTCCCCGGCGGCGAGCCCTTCGTCGAGACCGAGCCGCGTCTCGACAAGGCCACCCGCCCCGTTCCCTTCTACCCCACCGGCGGCCTGTTCGAAGTCCACTGGGACCGCGCCACCATTCTCTTCCCCGGCGCGGGCGGCGGCGCCGACTGGTCCTTCCCGTCCTTCAGCCATCGCACCGGCCTCGTCTACGTCGGATACGGGCTGATCAACTCCGCGTACTCCAACACCCACGGCGGGCGCGTCAACACCGCCCGCCCACTCGGCGAGTACTTCGCCGGAGGCCTGGCCGCGGTCGACCCGCGCACCAACACCGTCGTCTGGCGCCAAGAGGGCGACTGGTCCCTCGCCCACGGCAACGGCATCCTCAGCACCGCCGGCGGCATCCTCTTCCAGGGCCGCCCCGACGGCATCCTCACCGCGCTCGACGACCGCGACGGCAGCGAACTGTGGACCTGGCAGTGCGGCGCGGGCGTGAACACCAGCCCCCTCACGTACGAGATCGACGGCGAGCAGTACATCGCGGTCCTGGCCGGCGGCAACGGACTGCCCTACCCCGACATCCCCAAGGGCGATCACCTGTGGGCCTTCAAGCTGGGCGGCTCCGCCGAGCCGGCCGCCGCGCCCACCCCGCCCTCCAAGCGCAACCAGATCCGCACCGCAGCCGTCAGCGGCGACACCGCCAAGAACACCGTCACCCTGGGCCGCGTCTGGGACGGCACCAAGAACGCCCCCGGAACGACGGAGAACCTCGTCGCGCAGAACGCCATGGCACCCCAGCACCTGAGCATCGCCAAGGGGACCACGATCGCCTTCACCAACCCGGCCGACAACAAGTCCGCGCACGGCGCCGTCTCCTTCTTCGAGGCCGAGTTCGACACCGGCCTGCTCATGCCGGGCCAGACCTACAGCTACACCTTCAACACCCCGGGCGAGTACTTCTACAACGACCCCGCCGCCCCGCAGAACACCGGCAAGATCGTCGTCAAGTAGCCGCAGCTCCCTCCCGGCCGCCCGGCCGCATCAAGCCCGCGGCCCGAGGCAGACCCGGCCCCCGCACAGCGACACCCGCCGCGCTGCGCGCGAAGCGAGCCGGACCTCGCCTGCCGTGCCACTTCCTCGAACTTCCGCACCCACCGCTGAGGACAGTCACATGACACCTCCTGCCCAGAACAGACGCCGCCCGCGCCCTGCGATCGCCGCCCTGGCCGGCGCAGTGGGCACTGTCGCCATCACCGTCGCCTTGGTCGCCTCCGGCACCCTGAGCGTGGCCCAGGGCCGCATCGGCCAGGGAGCCCAGGAACTGGGCGATCCCGACTACGGAGTGTGCCGCGGAACCGACCCGCGCTGCTACCACGACTGGGGCAACTTCGACACCCCCAAGGGCTTCAAGGTCCTGCTGTACACCCGCACCGCAGGACCACGTCACGCCAACCTCGGCCCCGCACTGGCACCGGGGCTGAACCCGCCCCTGACCGACACCAACACGGTGCAGAAGGCCCTGCTCAAGCTGGGCGCGGACAACGGCTTCCAGGTCGACTACACGGAGGACGTGTCCCAGCTGGCCTCCCCGGCCACGCTCTTCAAGTACAACGCGGTCATCTTCTACTCCACCAGCCGCGACGCCCTCGACGACGCCGCCCAGACCTCGCTGCGCCAGTACGTCCGCGGCGGCGGTGGCTTCGTCGGTGTCCACAACGCCTTCGGCACCGAGTACAACTGGCCCTGGTACGAGGGCCTGCTGGGCAACGCGAACTTCTACGACCACGGCGCCAACCAGCCCGGAACCGTACGCACCGTCAACCGCAAGGACGTCTCCACCAAGAAGCTGCCGTCCTCCTGGTCCTTCTCGGACGAGTGGTACAACCTCGTGCCCGCTCCCACCAAGGTGCGTGTGCTGGCCGAGGTCGACGAGAGCACCCTGACCAAGGGCGTGGCCGGCAACTACAACCACCCCGGCCACGGCGACAACCACCCGGTCGCCTGGTGCCAGTACTACGACGGCGGCCGCGCGTGGCTGACCACTCTGGGCCACGACGCCAAGGACTTCACCACCGACGGCTCGTTCCCCGGGGCCGCCGAGTTCCAGAAGCTCCTGCTCGGCGGCATCGAGTCGGCCATGGGCAAGGCGCCCTTCTGCAAGTAGGTCTCCGGCAGCGGACATCCCGAACGCCGGCAGCCGCCCCGAGCCGGGACGGCATCCCTCCTCATCCGCGCGAAAGGCGGTCACCATGCAGGACCACACCCTCCCCCAGCCCCAGAGCCAGCCGGCCGAGACTCCCGGCTGGCAGACGCCCGACTTCACCATCGTCGACACGGCAATGGAGATCAGCGCCTACGCCCTGAGCACGAAGTAGGCGCCCGCCGTGCTGCTGCGCATCCTCGGAACAGCAGCAGGCGGCGGTCTGCCCCAGTGGAACTGTGCGTGCCCCGGCTGCAGCGGGGCACGCCGCTTCCCCTCCCGCCGACGCCTGCACGACGGGCTCGCCATCCATGGCGCCCGCCCCGACGAGTGGTTCCTGGTCAACGCCACCCCCGACATCGCCGAACAACTCGAATCACACACCAGCCTGCGGCCCGCGGCCGGACACGACCGCACCCCCGTGATCCACGTCGTACTCACTGACGCCGAGCTCGACCACACCCTGGGCCTGCTGCGCCTGCGCGAGGCGGCCTGCATCGAAGTGTGGTGCACCCAGCCGGTGCGCGCCGCGCTGGACGGGCGCCTTCACCTCTCCGACGTTCTCCTCCCCTACACCGAGCTGATCTGGCACGATCTGCCCTCCGTCGGCGCACCCACGCGCATCGCCGGACTCGACGTCAACGCCGTCGAGTTGTCCGCCAAGCGTCCCCGCTACGCCGCGCAGAACCCCTCGCACCCCGCCTGGAGCGTGGCCCTGCGGGTGCACGATCCCGACAGTGGTGGCTGTCTCCTGTACGCGCCGGCTGTGGCCGCCTGGAGCGACCACCTGGCGCAGGAGCTGGCGGCAGCGGACTGCGCCCTGCTCGACGGCACCTTTCTCGACGACCACGAGCCGCGGCGCACCGGAATCTCCTCGCGCACGGCCACGGGCATGGGCCATCTGCCCATCCTGGGGCCCTCAGGCACCTCGCAGCGGTTGGCCGGGGCGAACACGCGCATCTACTACACGCACGTGAACAACACCAACCCGCTGGTGGACCCGGACGCCGCGGAGCACAAACAGCTGGCCGATGCCGGCCTGGCCATCGCTCACGACAGGATGGTGGTAGAGCTATGACGACAACCGATCTTCGCGCCGCGGCCAGTACCGCGTCGCCGGTCAGCGCCGATCCGGCGCCCTGGCACCCCGAGGAATTCGAGCAGCGGCTGCGTGGCCTGGCCGCAAGCCGGTACCACGACCGCCACCCCTTCAATCGGCGCATGCACGAGGGTGCCCTGTCCCGCGGAGAACTGCGGATGTGGGTGGCGAACCGCTTCTACTACCAGTGCAACATCCCCATCAAGGATGCTCTGATCCTCAGCAAGCTGCAGGAGACCGCTCACCGGCGCTCGTGGATCCGACGGATCCAGGACCACGACGGAAACACCGACGCGGACGGGGGCATCGAGCGCTGGCTCCGGCTCGGCGAAGCCGTCGGTCTCGACCGCAGCGAACTCACCGATCACCGGCACCTCTTGCCCGGAGTTCGGCTGGCGGTCGACGGCTATGTCAACTTCTGCCGCAATCACAGCGCCCTTGAGTCTGTCGCCTCCTCGCTCACCGAACTGTGCGCCCCCTCCATCATGCTGACCCGACTGGACACCTTCCCTCAGCACTACCCCTGGGTCACCGCTGAAGGACTGGGCTACTTCGAGAGCCGCGTCCTCCAAGGACGACGCGACGGCAGCGAAGCCCTGGCCTGGATCAAAGAGTGGGCCAGGACACGCCCCCTTCAGAACCAGGCTCTGGCAGCGCTGTCGTTCAAATGCGACGTGCTGTGGACCCTGCTCGACAGCATCCAGCAAGCCACCTCGGAGCAGCCGCGATGACGGCCACCGTCTGGCGCCCCGCCCTGCCTCCCGGCGGCCTGCTGCGCACGGACGCGGCCCGTGGGCAGGAAGTGCTGCTCCTGCCCGAACGAGTCGTGGTCCTGCACGGCTCCGCCCGGCGCGTACTCGAGTTGTGCGACGGACAACACACCGTCGACGACATCACGACGCAACTCACCCAGCAGCACCCGGGGAGCGCTCGTGCCGAGGACATCGCACACTTCCTCACCCGCCTTCACGCACAGGGATGCCTGCAATGACCACGCCCGCCCCGCCCTGGGCCCTGCTCGCCGAACTCACCCATGCCTGCCCCCTGCACTGCGGCTACTGCTCCAACCCTCTTGAGCTGACGCGTCGTTCAACCGAACTGTCCACCCAACGATGGGCCGAGGTCTTTCGCCAGGCGGCCGCCATGGGCGTGCTGCACACCCACCTCTCCGGCGGCGAACCGCTGCTGCGCGAGGACCTGGACGCTCTCACCCGGGCCGCGGTCGACGCCGGCCTGTACACCCAACTGGTCACCAGCGGGGTCGGCCTTTCGACCAGCCGCCTGGACGACCTCGTCGACGCGGGCCTGCACAGTGTTCAACTGTCCGTGCAGCACGCCGATCCGCCCCTGTCCGACACCATCGCCGGCCGCGCCTCTTTCCGGAACAAGGAGGCCGCCGCCCAGCTCGTCAAGCAGCGTCGGCTGCCACTGGGAATCAACGTCGTCCTGCACCGGCACAACCTCGACGCCCTCGACGATCTCCTGCAGCTCGCGGTGGCCTGGCAAGCCGACCGGATCGAACTGGCGAACACTCAGTTCTACGGATGGGGCCTCCTCAATCGCGCCGCCCTCATGCCGTCCCACGAGCAACTGGCAGATGCCGCCGCAACGGTCGCTCGCTGGCGACAGCGCACCGACATCGAGCTCGACATCACCTGGGTCGAGCCCGACTACTTCACCGGAGTGCCCAAGCCCTGCATGGGAGGCTGGGGTGCGGTCTCCCTCACCGTCACACCTGACGGCACGGTCCTCCCCTGTCCCGCCGCCGCATCCGTCCCCGGCCTCGACGCCCCCAACGTGCTGGAGCACCCACTGCCCTGGATCTGGAACGAGTCCCCGGCCTTCAACCGCTACCGGGGCACCGACTGGATGCCCTCCCCCTGCCGAGACTGCGCGCACAAGAACGAGGACTTCGGAGGCTGCCGCTGCCAGGCGTTCGCGCTCACCGGAGATGCCTCACGCACGGATCCCGCATGCTCCCTCGCTCCCGACCATGACGTGATCACTTCGCTTGCCTCCGCCGATTCCGCCTCCGCCGAAGTTGTCCGGCGCCGCCCCACACGCCGCTCGACCTCGACCGTCGGCGGCTGAGAGGCCGCGCACGTCCGCGAAGCCCCGCGTCACCGCATCGAGGCGGCGGCCGCAGTCACGTCACGCCTGTGCCCTACGGCCGGGCACGGGCCGCATGCCGCGCGGCCAGATAGCCGAACGTCAGGCCCGAACCGACCTGGCAGCCCGCTCCTGGGTACTCGGAAGCCGCCATGGAGCCCGCGTCGTTGCCACAGGCGTAGAGCCCGGACACTGGTGAGCCCTGTTCGTCAAGGACCCGGGCCTCGGCGTCGGTGCGCAGGCCAAGTGCAGTGGCCAGAGGTGTGGGGACGACAGCGAGGGCGTAGAAAGGGCCCTTCTCGATCGGGCCGAGGTTGACGTTCGGCGTGTGGGCCGGGTCACCGTACTGGTGGCCGAAAGGGTGGGTTCCCTTTCCAAACTCCTCATCGACGCCCGTGCGTGCCGCCCGGTTGCTGTCGGCGACTGTGCGCTCCAGGCCGTCCGCGTCGACGCCGATGGACGCTGCCAGGTCGCGCAGCGTACGGCCCGTGTGCAGGTAGCCGGGGGCGAGGTGGCGCTTGAGGCGGAAGCGCGGTGTGTGCGGGTGGATCATGCCGAGTCCGTACTTCGTGAGGGTGCGGGCATCGGTGATCAGCCAGGCCGGGATCGTCGGCGCCGACTTGTGCGCGTCGTACATCGCGCGCACGAAGCGGTGATACGAGACGGATTCGTCGACGAACCGGCGACCCGCCGCGTCGACCGCGACGATGCCGGGTTTGGCCCGGTCCCAGATGTGCGGGAACACGGCGGTCGTTCCGTCCCTGCGGCGGCCCACGGAGCTGGGGAACCACAGGGCGTTGTCGTCGCCGGCGTCGCTGAGGGTGCCGCCGACCGCGCGGGCGAGGGTGATCGAGTCGCCGGTGGCGCCCTCGGCCGCGCGCGTGAACTGAGCCGTGGGCCTGGGGAGATGGGTGGCGCGCAGTTCGGGGCTGGCCGAGAAGCCGCCCGCCGCCAGCACCACTCCCCTGCGCGCGGCGACCCGGACGGTGCGGCCCCGGTGCGAGACGACGGCGCCGGTGACACGTCCCGCGTCGTCGGTGACGAGTTCGGTGGTGTGCGCGGTGAACCAGACATCGCCGCGGCGGCGCAGGAGTTGGTGGTAGAGGTGGGCGACCAGGGCGTTGCCCATGGCCAGGCGGGTGCCGCGTGGCCAGCCCAGGACCCGGTCACGGGCCCAGCGGACACCGAGGCGCAGAGCGACGGCCAGACCGCGCGGCGAGCCGTGGAAGAGAGTGAGTAGTTGGTTGACCTCGGCGCGGCGCACCATCAACGTGCCCCGGAACAGGGCGAACTCGGGGACCGGGCGGCGGATGCGGCCGAAGCGGGCCCGACCCAGTCTGCGGCCGTCGAAGGTGCGGGGTTCGAGGGCGCGGCCGATGCCGTATCCGGGGAGTTCCGGGTGGTAGTCGACGACGGTCGCGGAGTGCCAGAAGCCCACGCCGAGCTTGTTCTCCAGGTAGTCGAGCATCTCCGGGCCGTGGGCGAGGTAGCTCTCGCGCACGGCACGCGGCGCACGATCACCGACGAGGGTGTCGAGGTAGCCGCGGGCCGCCTCAGTGTCGGCCGCGGGATCCGGCTGGTGGCGGTGGCCTGGGATCCAGGCGGTACCGGCCGAGTAGGCGGTGGTGCCGCCGAGCCACTCGGTCTTCTCCAGGACGAGCACGTCGAGGCCCTCCTGCGCGGCGACGGCCGCCGCGCCGAGTCCACCCGCTCCAGAGCCGAGGACGAGGAGATCGACCTCGTGGTCCCAGTGATGGGTGTGGTCGGTGTCGTCGGTCATGATGCGGTCTGCCTTTCCTGATACGGGGCGGTCGAGGCGGGCGAGGCGGCCGCGTCGCGGCCGGTACCGAGGTCCTGAAGCGGGACACGGTAGGTCTCCCTCGCGCTCCACGCGGCGGCCGCGGACACCAGGCAGAGCACGGCGGTCAGCGTGGCCACCGGCAGCCAGTTGCCGGAGTCGTAGCCCATCAGCGCGGTACCGACAGTTGGCGCGAACCCCGCTACGAGCAACGAGAGTTGGAGTCCGACGGCCATACCCGTGTAGCGGACCCGGACATCGAACATTTCGGTGAAGAAGGCGGGATAGATGCCGTTCGGAAGGGAGTAGCACAGGCTCGTGAGGGCAATGCCTGCCACGAAGACCAGGACGATGTGCCCGGTGGTGACGGCAGCGAAGTACACGTAGATCATGGCGGCGCAGCCGAGGCAGCCCACGATGAACACCGGCCGCCGTCCGAACCGGTCGGCGAGCATCCCCGCGCCGGTCTGGGTGAACATCGCCACCACGTTCGCGACGATGGTGGCCCACAGCATGGTGGACCGTTCCAGGCCGACGCTGTCGGTGGCATAGGCGAGCACGAACACCGAGACGATGGTGTTGGTCGTGGTGAACAGGGCACACGCAGCCAGTCGCAGCACATCCCGCCAGTGGTCCTTGACCAGCGTGACGAGCGGCAGCCCGCTCGTGCCTTCCTGTGTCCGGGCCTCCTGAAACACCTCTGGCTCGGCGAGCGTGCGCCGCACGAAGTAGGCGAGCAGCAGCACCAGGACGCTGGACCAGAACGGTACGCGCCAGCCCCACGAGTACAGTGCCTCGTCGGGCAGTGAGCTGATCGGGAGGAAGACCAGGCCGGCAAGGACGAATCCGGCTGCGATGCCGTTCATCGTCCAACTGCCGTAGGTCGCACGGCGGTTGTCGGGCGCCAGCTCGACGGTGAGGGCGCTGGCCCCGGCGGTCTCACCGCCCGCGGAGACGCCTTGGGCGAGCCGCAGGACGACGAGGAGGGCAGGCGCCAGGGCGCCTGCGGTGTCGTACGAGGGGATGCAGCCGATGAGTACGGTCGACAGGCCCATGGTGACCAGGCAGGCGACCAGCACCCGTTTGCGGCCGACCCGGTCCCCGAAGTGACCGAGGACGAGGGCGCCGACCGGGCGAGCGACGTAGGCGACGCCGAAGGTGGCGAAGGACAGCAGAGTGCCGCTCGTGCCCGCGTCGGCGAAGATCACGTGCGGGAAGACCAGGGCTGCGGCCGACGCGTAGATGAAGAAGTCGTAGTACTCCAGGGTGCCGCCGAGGAACGCGGCGGCAGCGGCTCGACGGCCCGCGTGGTGGTACGTCGTCATGGAAGGCTCCTTGAGCGCCCGGCCGGTGCGGGGCCGGGCGCGAGGTGTGGCAACGACAGTGGTGCACACATGCGCCGACAGGCGCGAGAAGAGCGGAACGTGGGGCCGCCGTCCCGTGACGGCCCCGGATCCGTCGTCAGTCGACCGAGGCCAGGTGCTCGCCGACGGCGAAACCCCGGGTGATCGCGGAGCCGAGGGTCGCGCCGCCGCCCGGGTATGCGTCGTGGAAGACGGTCGCCGAGCAGTTCCCTGCGGCGTACAGGCCGGGCAGGGGTGTGTCCTGGTGGTCGAGGACGCGTCCGTGGCCGTCGGTGCGCAGCCCACCCGCGGTACCGAGGACTCCGGCGTGGATCGGCACGGCGTAGTACGGGCCCTTGTCCAGGGGCGCCAGGCAGGGGTTGGGGGTGATCGTCGGGTCGCCGAGGTGGCGGTCCGTGACACTGGAGCCGCGGCCGAAGCGGTGATCGGTGCCGCGGCGCGCGTCCTCGTTGAACTCGCCGACGGTCACAACGATTTGCTCGGCGTCGATGCCGCAGGACGCGGCCAGTTCGGCGAGGGTGTCGGCGTGCGTCATCCAGGGTTCGACGGTGCCGGGCGGCGATCCTGCGACGGCGTAGCGGTCTCGGTAGGCCTGGTCGAAGACGAGCCAGGCGGCGGCGTTGGCGCGACGCCCTGTTCGTGGATCGGTGGTGCCGAACACCCGGTTGAGGTCGTGGTAGTTGGCGGCCTCGTTCACGAAGCGTTCGCCCGCCTCGTTGACCGCCAGGGAGCCGGGCAACGTCAGCTCGACGTTGCCCATGCGGCCGGAGCGGACCCCGTCGTAGACCTGAGTGGGCGCGCAGATCACCGGGACGCCCCAGACGGCGGTCATGTCGGCGACCGACGCCCCGGCACCGAGGCCGAGCCGCAGCCCGTCGCCCTCGTTGGAGGGCGCGCTGATGGGGCGGACGGGGAACGGCAGGTAAGCCGCGCGCAGTCGCTCGTTCCACTCGAATCCGCCCGAGGCGAGGACCACCTGCCGAGCCCGCGCGGCGCGGTCGGCGACGCCCACCGTCCACCCGTCCTCGGCGTGGTCGAGGGATGTCACCGGCGCCCCTGCCACGATCCGTACACCGCGCTCCAAAGCGGTGGCGACCAGCGCGCCGACGAGGGCTCCACCCATGGTCCGCACCCCCGACTGGACACGATCCGCGAGGAGTTGAGGGTCGGCCGGGGCACCCTGGAGAGTGTCGCGCTCGGCCATCGTCAGGAGCGGGAAGTACGTCGGCGGGCGCAGTGCCTCGGCCAGGCCGGGGCAGGTGGCCGTGTCGAAGGCGGCGTTGTCCAGGCCGCGTCCAGTGGCGGCACCCGGCCACTCGGGGTGGTAGTCGGGGCGAGCGAGAGGCCGGTAGGCGACGCGGGTGTGCTCGTCGAGGTAGCGGACGGCGGCGCGGGAGGTGCGCAAGTACCAGTCGATCTCGGTCTCGGGCATGCGGCCCTCGGTGCCGGCGCGCAGATACGCGGCCGCGGCCTCGGCGCTGTCCGCATGTCCGGCCGCGCGCATCAGGTGGTTGTCCGGCGCCCACATCACACCGCCGCCCGCAGCGCTGGTGCCGCCGAGCCGCTCTGCCTTCTCCAGGACCAGCACCCGGTGGCCGGCGTGCGCGGCGCGTACCGCGGCGACCAGGCCTGACGCCCCGGAACCGACGACCACGACGTCGTAGAACGCCTCGACCTCGTCGAGGGGAACGGTGACGGTCACGGCGCGGCCTCCGTCAGGTCGACGGCGACCTTGCCGACGAGTTCTGTGCGCGAGCGCATCGTCTCGAAGGCGTCGGCGGCCTTGGTCAAGGGGAAGCGGTGGGTGACCAGGGCGCGCGCCTGCTCGGGGTGGCGAGAGAGCAACTCTGCCGCCTCGCCGATGAGTTCCTGACTATTGCGGGAGCCGATGAGCTCGATGTCCTTCACCGGCAGGGTGCGCATCGACAGGGTCACCGGCCGGTCGGATATGCCGACGGCGACGACGCGTCCGGCGGTGGAGACGAGGCGGATCGCGTTGTCGAGGGAGCTGGGTTGGCCGGTCGCCTCGACGACGATCGCCGGACCGAAGCCGCCGGTGTTCCGGTCGAGCAGCGCAGCCTGTTCGACCGTCGGGAACTCCCGGCCCAGGTCGACGTGGAAGGTGTCGGCGGCGCCGAACCTGCGGGCGAAGGCGACCCGTTCGGGTACGGTGTCGGCTGCCACGACGCGCACGCCGAGCGAGGTCAGGTACAGGGTGGCCAACAGGCCGATGGGTCCGCAGCCGAGCACGAGGGCGTGCTCACCGGCCTGCGGCCGGGACCGGTTCACCGCCTGCATGGCGATGCTCGTCGGCTCACACAGCGAGGCCAGCTCCATGGGGAGGGCGTCCGGCACGGGGAAGAGCTTGTGCACGGGGACGGTCACGTACTCGGCGAGCGCGCCCGGCACGTCGTAGCAGCCGTAGACCGACATGCGGTCACAGGCGTTGGTGCGACCGATGGAACAGGCGTAGCAGGCACCGCAGTTGAGGATCGGTGAGACGGCGACGCGGTCGCCGACGGCGCGCGACGTGTGCGGTTCGGGCAGTGCCTCGATCACGCCGCAGAACTCGTGGCCCTGGACCATGGGCAGTGGGGTGGCGTAGTCGTCCTCCCAGATGTGCAGGTCGGTGCCGCACAGGGTGACGGTGTGCACCCGCAGCAGGGCTTCGTCGGGGCCGGGCACGGGGATCGGGCGTTCTTGGTGGTCCAGGGTCTCCTTGGCGACGGTCTCGGCAACACGCATCGTTCGGTTACTCGTCGGTGTGCTCACTTAAGACCACCGAAGAAGATGTTCCAGGCGCGCACGGTGCGTTCCGCGACGAGGCCCTCGCGGTGGAACGGGTCCTGGTCGAGGAGCATGGACACGTCGTCGGCGTTGTCGGCCTCGAGGACGAGGAGCGCGCCGGGGACGTCGTCGGGCCCGAAGGGCCCGGAGGCGCGCAGCAGGCCCGCCGTGTACTGCGCCTCCAGGAAGTTCTTGTGGGCGGGGCGGTGGCGGTCGCGGGCATCCGCCGAGTCATCGGCGTAGCGGTAGGTCACTGCGAAGACAGCCATGGGGAGAGTCCCTTGCGATGGTGGGGGCGGGCGCCCGCGTCCGGGCGCCCGCCGCTGCGGCTCGGTGACGATCGTCACGTGGCAGGAGCGTCCCTCCGGCTGGCCGGCCGTGTCCAATACAGAATCGGACTGGGTCTGTGTGCCGATGGCACTCAATGCGCGCGGCGGCTTCGACGGGCCAGGATCGAGCGGTTCTGGGCTCGGTCGGGCGGGCCGAGCGGGTTCTCGGAGCGGCTCAGCCGGCGGGTTCGGGCAGGACCTCGGCGGCGACCGCGAGCACCGCACGCAGGGCCTCACCGTCGTGGTCCTCGCGCCAGGCGATGCCGCTGCGCAGTTCGGGGACAGGCGGGGCGAGCGGGACGTAGACCGCGCCCTCAGGCATGACGGGCCGCAGGCACTCCGGGGCCAGGCTCACGCCCGTGCCGGCGGCCACCAGCGACAGGATGAGATAGGGATCGACGACCTCCTGGGTCACGGCCGGCCGGAACCCGGCGGCAAGACAGGATCCCAGCAGGACCTCCCGATAGGCCGACCCGGGGTGCCGGGGCACGGCGACGAACGGCTCGTCGGCGAGGTCCGCAAGGGCCACCTGGTCCGCCTCGGCGAGCGGGTGCCCCAGCGGCAGGACCGCTCCGAAGGGTTCCACGGCGATGGCCCGCGCGGTGATGCCGGCGTGCCGCACGGGCAGCCCGACGAAGCTGAGGTCGAGCCGCCCCTGTTTCAGTTGGAGCACGGCCTGTTCGGTGACCACTCCGCCGACGAGAGTGAGTTCGACGCCAGGGTGCAGCTCGCGCACGCGGCGGGTCAGCGGCGGCAGTGTGCGGTGGTTGAGAGTGCCGGAGAACCCGATGGTGACCTGCCCGTAGACCTCGCTCTGGCCGCTGCGCGCCGCGCGGCGTGCAAGGTCGAGTTCGCTGACGATGCGGCGCGCGTGCGGCAGCAAGGCCCGCCCCGCGGACGTCAGCGACACTGAGCGGGTGCTGCGCTCGAACAGCGAGGTACCCAGCTGCCGTTCCAGTTTGCGGATGGTCTGGCTCAGCGGCGACTGCGCCATGCGCAGCCGCTCGGCGGCCCGTCCGAAGTGCAGCTCCTCGGCGACGGCGAGGAACGCCTCGATCCAGCGGATCTCCATACGCACCTCTCTCGTCGGACCGCTTGTTGGTACGCCGGTCGGCGACTGGTCAATGGCTACGGGGCGCGGGCCCCGCGGTGGCGCGCTCCACCAGACGTACGTCGAAGACCTGGCGGCGCGGTACATGACTGTCGGGGTGCTCGATGCGATGCAGCAGCGTCTCCGCCGCGGCCTTGCCCATGGCTTCCAGCGGCTGGTGGACGGTGGTGAGGCCGACCATGGACCAGCTCGACATGGCGATGTCGTCGAAGCCAATGACGGACAGGTCCTCGGGGACCCTGAGTCCCCGCTGATGCGCCGCCTCCAGGACGCCGTACGCCACGATGTCACTGCCGCACAGGACGGCGGTGGGTGGCTCCGCGGCGTCGAGGAGTTCGAGGCCGTGCGCGAGACCGGTGGCGTGGGTGTGGCTGCCCCAGCGGGTGAGCGCGGGGTCGAGGGGACGGCCGAGGGCGTCGAGCGCGGCGGCGAAGAAGCGGGTGCGCTCGCGCCCGGAGGAGGTGTCCTGATGGCCGGCGAGCAGGGCGATGCGGCGGTGGCCGTGACCTGCCAGATACTCGGCGACGATACGGCAGCCCGCGGCGTCGTCCACGAGGACCCGGTCGACCTCGCGGCCGTCCACATCGCGGTGGAGCAGCACGAGCGGCATCCCGGACTCGAGGAAGTCGTCGACCGCCGGGGACTCCACGGTCGCCGCCGCGAAGACGACGCCGTCGACGGTGCCGCCGCGCAGCGCCTCCAGGTCACTGGGCCCCGCGCCGCCGGTCTCGGCGCCGCGGGTCAGCAGGACCGTGCGGTACCCGGCCGAGCGGAACTCCTCATGCAGGGTGGTGATCTCCTGCGGGTAGAGCGGGTTGACGACGTCCGGAGTGACCACGGCCACGGCATGGGCGCGGCTCGTGGTCAGAGCGCGGGCCGCCGCATTGGGCGCGTAGCCGAGGCGGCGGGCGGCGTCGAGGACCGCGTCGCGGGTGCGGGGCGCGACGAGCGGATCGCCGCGGAAGACCCGGGAGACCGTCGACTGGGACACTCCCGCGGCCTTCGCCACGTCATAGCCGTTCGCCACCCGCGCCTACCCTCGTGTCATCGTCTTCGGATTCGGATCTGGAGTCACGGCCTGCGGACCTCGTGTCACCGCCTCCCGAACCGCCTCAGCCTACCGAGCCCGCCTCAGCACCCGGCCTCGGCCAGCACTGCGTCCGCCCCGGCGCGCGCCCGCCGCGCGAACTCCCGCGCTCCCAGCTGTTCGGCGAGGAACACCGACGGCGCCTCGACACTCACCGGCGTACCCTCCGGCACGGCGGCCAGGAAGTCGGCGAGCGGCAGTTCACCCTCCCCCGGCAACACACGCAACGCTCGTGACTCCAGCTTGAGGTCACTGCCGTCGGTGGACTGGCCGAGCGGGAGGCGGGCGGGGCGGGGCAGGTCGTGCGGCTCGGCGAGCGGGGCGTCGCACAACTGGACGTGGGGCACCAACGTCCGCTCCAGCGCCTGCAGTTCGTCGACCGTGCCGCCGAACCGGTGGACATGCAGGGAGTCGAGCAGGACGGCGCAGCCCGCAGCACGGGCGAGGTCGGCGGCCTCAGGGATCGAGTGCACCGGCTGGTACGTGATGGGTTCGAGGGTCGGCACCAGGCCGTAGGGAGCCGCGTCGCGGGTGAGCGCGGCCAGCGAGTCGGCGAGGCGCGCCCGGTCGGGATCGGCGCCGACGACGCTGAGGTGGGTGGCCCCGAGCCGGGCGGCCATCTCCAGGATCGGCAGCCACCGCTCCCGGCTCACCCGCTCATCGAGGGTGAGGAACTCGATGTCCCGCACGTACAGCCCGGTGTCCTTCAGTCGCAGCAGCGTCTCGTCGAGCAGCGAGCCCGGCCCGCTCATCGGGTACTGCTCCTCCCCCGCCGTGGCGGGTACCACCCGAAGCCCTACGAAGTCGAACCCGGCCGCCGCGGCCACGTCCACCAGTTCGGGCGGCGGGCAGCCGAGAAGCGTGAGGTGGGCGATACCCATGGGGATGCCGGTGCCTGTCATGCGGGACTCCTGGGGTTCCGGGGAAGTGCGGCGCTCTTGACGTCTGGCGCGCCAGGTCCGTAACTTCTACGCAACGTTATGACTGCGCAGTCATTCATGGCAAGTCCTCAACCTGCCGCTTGGTGAGCGAAGACTGCCGCCCATTCGGAGCGGCAAACAGACCTCACTCACGCTCATCGCGACTGCGCACCCATACCTGCACGCCCACCCACACCCGAGGAGCCCCGCAAATGCCCCCCTCCGCTCTCCGCATCGGCCTCATCGGCGCCGGTCGCATGGGTACGGCGCACGCCGGGTTCATCGCACGTGAGGAGGAAACGGTCCTCGTCGGTGTCGCGGATCCCTTCAGTTCAGCGCTCGCGGAGGCCGAGGGCGTGCCGCACTTCGCCGACCACAACGCCCTACTGGATCCCGACGGTGCCACCGGTCTCGACGCGGTGATCGTCGCCAATCCGAACGGGGCGCATGTCGCCACAGCCCTGGACTGCATCGCGGCCGGCGTGCCCACGCTCCTGGAGAAGCCGGTGGCCGTGGACCACGCCGAGGCAGCGCGACTGATCGCGGCGGAGGCGGCGTCGAACGTCCCGGTACTCGTCGGCCACCACCGGCGCCACCACCCGGCCGCCACTGCAGCCAGGGAACTGATCAGCGCGGGGGCGATAGGCCGCCTCGTCGGGGTCAGCGGCATCTGGACGACCAGGAAGGACGACACGTACTTCGACGCCGCGTGGCGCCGTAAGAAGGGCGCGGGCGTCATGCTCATCAACCTCGTCCACGACCTCGACCTGATGCGCCATCTGTGCGGCGAGATCGTCGCCGTGCAGGCCGCGACCAGCAACGCCGTACGCGGTCACGCAGTGGAGGACACCGCGAGCGTCGTGCTGACCTTCGCCGACGGCGCGCTCGGCTCGCTTCTGGTGTCGGACGCGGTGGTGGCGCCGTGGGGCTGGGATCAGGCGACCGAGGACGATCCGACGTACCCGTACCGGCCCGACACGTCCTGCTACTCCATCGCAGGCACGACGGGTTCGCTCGCCTTCCCGCAGTTGGCGCACTACTTCCACGACGGCGGGGCGGCCGGCGACTGGATGCGCCCGCTGTCGCTGCGCTACGAGCCCAAGGGGGCCGGCGACTCGTACACGAACCAGCTGCGCCACTTCGTCCGCGTCGCGCGCGGCGAGTGCGCGCCGCTCGTCTCGATCGCCGACGCCGCCCGCACGCTCGCCGTGGTCGAGGCCGCTGGCCGCGCGGCGGCCTCCGGCCGCACCGAACCCGTACCCGCCTGACATCACCGAGCCCGCACACCCCACGCCCCAGACCCTGGCCACCCCGCACCGAAAGAAGTGAGAGTCCTCATGCGCACCCTGTCCTGCGACCTGCTGGTCATCGGCTCCGGAGCGGGTGGCCTGTCCGCCGCGGTGACGGCCGCCCACCACGGGCTCGACGTCGTCCTCGTCGAGAAGGACACCGCGATGGGAGGCGCGACCGCCTGGTCCGGCGGCTGGATGTGGACCCCGCGCCACCCCCTGCACGAAGGCCCCCGCGAGGACATCGAGCAGCCCCGTACGTACCTGAAGAACGCGCTCGGCCAGCGCTACGACGCCGACCGCGTCGACGCCTTCCTTCACGCCGCGCCGCACATGGTGGGGTTCTTCCACGAGAAGACAGCGACGCGGTTCGTCGACGGTGGAGGCATCGCCGACATCCACGGCGATCTGCCGGGCGCCTCCCAGGGCGGGCGACAGGTCGGTCCGAAGCCGGTGAACGGCTGGCGCCTCAAGCCGTCGCTGCTGCGCAAGCTGACACGACAGATGTACGAGACGTCGTTCCTCGGCATGGGCATCATGGCCGGCCCGGACCTGCAGAAGTTCCTGCACGTCATGTCGGGTCCACAGAACTTCGCGCACGCCGCATGGCGGGTGGGCCTGCACACGGTCGACATGGCGGTCCGCCGCCGCGGCATGCAGCTCGTCAACGGCCCCGCTCTCATCGCCCGGTTGGCGAAGTCCGCGGACGACCTGGGCGTGCGCATGTACGTCGACGCTCCGGCGAAGCGGCTACTGCTGGAGGGAAAGGCAGTGTGCGGCGCGGTCGTGGCGACGCCGCGGGGCGGGGTGGAGGTGTGGGCCCGTCGCGGTACGGTCCTGGCCACCGGCGGCTTTCCGAACGACGCCGAGCGCACCGCCGCCCTCTTCCCGAAGGGCACCGGTGAGAACCACAAGACGCTGTCCCCCGCAACGACCACCGGGGACGGGATCCGGATGGCCGAGGAGGCGGGTGCCGTCCTCGACACGTCGGGAGCCTCGCTGGCCGCCTGGTGTCCGGTGTCCCTGGTGCCGTTCACGAACGGTCGGGTGGGCCGTTTCCCGCACATCATCGACCGTGGAAAGCCGGGCGTGATCGGGGTGTTGCGCGACGGCCGTCGCTTCGTCAACGAGGCCGACGGCTACCACCAGTACGTCGATGCGATGATCCGTGCCACTCCGGAGGGCGAGGAGGTCGCCTCCTGGCTGATCTGCGACCACCGCTACCAGCGCCGTATGCCGTTCGGCATGTCGCGCCCGTTCCCGCTCCCCCGCTTCCCGTATCTGCGCAACGGCTACCTGCGGCACGGCCGCACTCTGGAGGAGCTGTCCGTCACCTGCGGCATCGATCCGACCCAACTACGCCGCACCGTCGATGAATTCAATGCCGGCGCGATACGGGGCATCGACCCAGAGTTCGGGCGCGGCAGGACGGCGTACAACCGCAAGTCCGGGGACTTCGCCCACGGTCCGAACCCGTCACTCGGCCCCATCGAGAACGCCCCGTTCTATGCCATCAAGGTCTACCCCGGCTCGTTCGGTACGTTCGCCGGGCTGAGCGCGGATGCCCACGCCCGAGTCCTCGACGCTGCGGGCGACCCGATCGAGGGCCTCTACGCGGTCGGCACCGACCAGGCGAACGTCCTGGGTGGGCACTACCCGTCGGGCGGAATCAACATCGGCCCCGCGATGACGTTCGGGTATGTGGCGGCGCGCCACGCGGCGGGCGTCGCGGAGTACGAGGTGGGGATCTAACGAGCTCGAGCATGGTTGGCGGTGGGGCATGACCAAAGCGGGCTCCGCCGGTTCCCTACCGCTTCGGCAGCCTGCGGTGGCTCCCGGCACTCTCGTCACCACACAGAAGCGGGCCGGAGCTGGCACCAAGGTACGGACGGCGATGCCGCTGCCAGCCTGGGTGGAGGGCAAGGGCGAGCGGCCCGAAGCGTACCGCCATCGCGAACTGATCGATGCGGTGCGGCACATGGCGACAACGACCGGAAGCGGCAGGCCCCCAGGGGCCCGCTTCTGGAGAGCTGTCCGGGCCTGATCCTCGGTCGCACCAGAAGCATCTCAGCGATCTCTCCTGTCCCACAGGTCTCCCGCTGGCAGGCTCCTGACGCCCGTCGTGCACGATCCTGCCAACTGCCCGTGGCCAACAGGTCCCGCACGGGCCGGGTCACCAGCCCTTCATCGCCTCCGTGGGGGACTTGCGTGTCGCTCCACGTGCCGGGACCACCGAGACCGCCGTCAACAGGAGCACCGTCAGGCCGGGCACCAGGAACAGGGCTCCCGCAGACGGGAGCAGTAGCCATCCCTTGACGTACGGTGCCAGGTCCGCACTGCCCCGCAGCAGAGCGTCGGTGCCACCGCCGCGCGCCTCACCGAGCGCCATGCCCAGAAGGGCTGCCACGGCACCGACCGCAGCAGTCTCCGTGATGAGCATCGTCACGACCTCAGATCCCATCTGTGAACCGCCGTTGTACTCGCACTTGCGCCACCGTGAGGACAACCTTTGAGCCACGAGGACGGTCCTGTCTTCATGAACCTCTCGTCCGAAGACGCCGGTATCTGGATCTTGCCCGTGGTGTTCCTGCTGGGAGCAGCAATCGTCGCGCCTGTCGTCTGCGTGGTCCTTGCCGCACGCGTCGCCCTGCGTTTCGCACGCTCTGCCGCCGCGGGCGACGCCTGGCGAGCGGTCACCCCCAGCACGTGGCTTGTCGCTGGCGGATCAGGCGCATGCGCTGCCGCATGCCGGTTCACCGTCTCTTTGTTCACCGCACCGGCTGACTGGTTCCTATCCGTGACCTTCGTCTGCGGCTGCTTCGCGCTGGCCGCAGTGGTGATGGCCGCACTTACGGCGGCACAGAACCGGCTCCTCAAGAATGACGGATAGGCGTGCTGGCCAGCTGGTCCGGCGACTGCCCGACACGGTCAGTACAGCCTGACGCGGCAACCCCAGCCCCTCGGACGAACGACGGGGGCACGAGGTGGCTAGGTCGTATGCGACATGCGACCCGGTCGCCCTGCCGTGCCGAAACGGCTGCGACGCAGCGGGAGTTGAGCCACTAGGTGAGCCAGTCGTTCGGGGGGCCTTGACTCCCGATGTTGAACACACGAGACACTGGATCCTGAGGATCTGAGGACGGACATCTCGTGCCGGGCCAGACTCGACGCCCACGTACCGGTGAGGTCGGCCCGCCAGGCAGCCGGCGAAGGGTGCGAAGCCGCCCGGCCGTTGGAAGCCATGGGATGCAGGACCCATCGGTACGCGTTCTGGGCCGCCCCCCAGCATCCTTTGGCCGCCGGGTCCTCGCAGTCAGTTCACCAGCCGAAATCGCTGGATGCCTGGTCTCGACAGCAGCATCTGTCGACGCACCACCTCCTCACGGGCAGCAGGCCCGATCCTCAGTCCCGAGGTGCGGCGCCCGTCGGGTGCCTCGATCACAGCCGGCCGGGTCACGGCTCGCATGGCAGCCCAGATCAGGCGCGTCTGTTCAGTGAGGGCCTGATGCATCTCCGGTCCGACTTCGGGTTCGAACCACCGAACCGCAAGGCGCCCGCTCTCGAAGAACTCGCCTCGCTCGTCCCTCCTGAGAGGTGAGCGGAGTAGTTGGACAACTGCCGCGGTCGGTGGCCCGACAGGCGCGGTGACACCCACTGCCGGAATGATCAATGGTGGCAGGGAAGCGCCTGCGGGAAGGCCGAGAAACACCTGCGTACTTCCGCAATCCAGCGCGGACTCGATCGAGGCATGCAAGTGCACCTGGTGCAAACCAGGTGGTCCTGGGTGACTGCAATGCCATCCTGCCGAAGGAAGCGCCTCGCGAATCCTCTGCCCCAGAAGCACCTCATCGGCAGGCATCAGCCATGTGTCCGTCGCCTTCGTGCGCGAGCCCGCTCTTGCCATGCGGCAAGAATGCCAGTGCCCTCCAACGCCCCCGACGTCGCTCCCCACGCTCCTCACATCGTTCAGCAGTCAAGGAAGCGGGGCCTGTTCGGTCCAAGCAGGTCAATGCGTGGATTGGCGTCCGATCCAGCGGCGAACGAAGCCGTCCACGTGACAGCCAACTCGAATGCTGATGGGGCCTCAGTGCTGGATCAGGCCGCCGACCGGGACGGCAGCGACGTGGCCGGTCGCCGGAAGTGTCTCGGCCAGGTCGAGGCCGATGTCGACCAGTGAGGACCGGCGCAGGCGAGTGACGTCGCGGAGCGGGGTCCAGAGCGACTCGGCGACTTCGCCGTTCGGCTCCGGCCGCAGTTGGCCTGCGGTGATCCGCACCTGGTAGAACACGCCGACATTCTGATGCTCGGGCCCGCCGGGGATGGCACGTTCGGCCGCGGGGATCACCCGGGAATCCACACCCAACAGGCGCTCGACCACCGCGTCGCAGCCGGTCTCCTCCGCGACCTCCCGGATCACCGCGTCGAACGGATCCTCCGCATGCTCGACCCTGCCCCCCGGAAGGGTCCAGTTACTCTCCCCCTTCGGGGACACGTGACGGGCAAGCAGGACCTGCCCACCCTCGATGCACACGGCATACGCCGCCAGCCGGAAACTCATTCCCCCGCACCTCCCACCGGACCGTATCCCAACGTCCAACACCCCATGCAGTGGCACTGGCACAGGGGGGAGCCAGAGCAACTTCACCTGGAGCCAGTTCTGTTCCGTGCGATGGAGTCCCACAAAGGGTCTAAAGACAGCCCACGGGCCCGGCGAGCGAACTCCACTTCAGGCAACGCGCTGCGCAGCCGCAAATCTCAGCGCCGAAACCACTGCCGAGGATCTGCCAGCCGCTCTGCTCCCTGCGCCCACCCTCGCCGACATATCTCAGCTGATGGACCTCCTCACGAACGTACTCGACAGCCGCGCGGCCGACCCGGAACTCGCGCGCTACCTCCTCGGGAAGCACGCCGCGCGGGAACCATCGCGCGGCGAGGCTGGCCGCTGACGGTCACAGATTCCTGATGATCAGCCAAGCGGCTGCGCCGATCACCACGATGCACCCGCCGATGGAGAACACCTTTCCAGCAGCACCATGCCCGGCGTCCTCGATCCAGTTACCCACAAGACCAACGAGCGGGGCACCGATACCGTGGCAGCTATCCGGCTATGGCTCCGCTCGTGACTCGCAGGGCAAGTCATAGGCTTCCGTCGTGAACGAGACCCATGGGATACGGATCAGACCAGGCAGCCTGGCCGACGCACCGGCCATCTTGGACATGCTCGACTCCGCGGTGGCCTGGATGAACGATCGCGGCAACACCGAGCAGTGGGGCACGACTCCGTATTCGCAGAAACCCGGTGGGAGAGAGCGGGTGGAGCGGTACATGACCAGGAACGTCCCGTACATCGCCGAGTTGAACGGGACGTCTGTGGGGGCTCTGGTCTTGGACTCTGGGCCCAGTCCCCAGATGCCGATCGCTCCGGCCGAGGAACCCGAGCGGTACGTACGACTGCTGATCTCCGACCGGCATCACGCCGGTCTGGGCATCGGTGCGGCATTGCTTGCCCATGCCGCCGACGAAACCCGACGGGCCGGCGTGGCGCTACTGCGGGTCGACTGCTGGGCGGGTGGAGGAGGCGCACTGGTCGCGTTCTACGAGCGCAACGGTTTTACCCCCACCGACCGATTCCTCTCCGGGGCGTGGCCGGGACAGATACTGGCGCGGCGGGTCGTCTGACCACGCCAGCAGGCCAACTGGTTGAGCTCGGTGGCGCGTGATCACTACCAACGTGATCCAACATCCTTGTCCCCCGGGCCCCACTGGGCGTCCCTCAGGTGCAGTTCACCCGCCAGCGCTGCCCTCGCGACGGCCCACAACGGCTCATCGTGACGCCAGGCATGGAAACGCAGGAGCCAGAAGGCGACAGCCCGTGCTCGCACATGGCCGGCGGACGGCACGAGCGAGCAGGGCTGGGCCGCTACGGAAGGGGACCGGGCCGCGCGCGACCCTTGGTCAGCACCTCTGAGTCGCTGTCGTTCCCCCTGGTCCCCCGGTCGATCTGGCACGGTAGTGACACGCCCCCTTGATTCACCGTCGAGCAGTGTCGGTGCTGCCGTGCACAATGCGCTCCATGAGTGACCACTTCGAAGCTGTCTTCTCATGCTTCCTGCGTGATGACACCCCTGACTCCGTCCTGGAGACCCTGCGCTGGCACCTGGGGCTGGACGATGAGGAACCGGAGGGCCTCGATGCGGAGAACACCCCGTACCCCCTGCTCGTCCCCGACAGCAATAGTCGTCTTCCTGGCGGAGACACAGCGTCCCTTCGGCGCACGGTGCAGGAGTTCACGACTTCGGGAGAGCGGTACGAATGGGAGCTCTTCGCACGCTGCTATTGGGTCGACGACTTCACCCTCTGGCTCGATGATCTCCTGACGTTGATCGCACCACATGTCGCCAGACCGGGCTACGGGGGTCACATACGTGGCGAGTACGGCACGGACCTCAAGACCATTACGTTCCGCGGGGGCACGTACGACCCGGTCGGCATCTGAAGGCCGTCCGGCCCAGGCCGACGGAAACCCAGCCAAAGGGCCCCGAACCATGATCGGACCGAGGCCCTTTGACTGGTCCCCCCAACAGGATTCGAACCTGCGACACCCGCTTGAGGAGTTCGATCTCCACCTGGTTCAGAAGGGACCCGCCTCGTGGGGCGGTGACGCTCACGGCTGCTGGTTGTCGCCGCTGTCCGCTGTCGTTGATGTCGCTCGTGGATGTCAGAACGGTGCATCCCCGCGCAAGCATGTCGCCGTGATCACCATCGATGTCAGCGAGGTGAGTGATGAGCGCTCTCCTGCCTGCAAGCTACCCACGAAGAGCGGCCGGGGCGCGCGCCGAGGCGGCGTCGCCGGCCTTCCCAGGAGTCAGCAGGAAAGCCCCCGGTCTTGGAGTGAGCCGATCTCATGCGGCCGCGCAGGGGTGAGACGGCCGGGCGCATAGGCGTCTGTCCGGGTTGCCGTGTTGGCGACTTCCATGACGATGCGGGCAGCCACCCCGTCCGGGGTCATGACGGAGGTATCGATGACCATGACCGGGATCCGCTTGAGCCGTAACCACTCGACCGCGTCGTGGAAATACACGGTCTCCATGTGGGTGTGGTTGCCCAGCACGTCCAAGTAGGTCTGCGCAATGCCGGCGCGTCTTCGCCGTACCGCGAGCACGGGCGGCTCGCCCTTCAGGATCACGCAGAGATCCGGCACGAGCCAGGGCTCATGGATCCGCCACAGGTCCCCCAAGTTGGCTGCATCCATGCGCTGATAGACCAGACACGACGCGATGTGACCGTCGCTCACCACGGTCTGGCCGCGCGCCAGGGCCGGGCGCACGACGGCACGCTCCTGCTCGTGCCGGTCTGCCGCCAGCCGCTCGGCCAGTAGCAGGCCGGCGAAACGGTCCGGATTCTCGCGCAGCATCCGTCCCTGCGGACTGTCGGACGGCTCGGCGACGGCCGTGCACGGTATGGAGTAGGCGCCGAGCAGGTCGCACACCTGCTCCGCCACCGTCGTCGTGCCGACGCCCCGGGGGCCGTCGAGCGTCAGGTGGAAACCGCGACGGGGCGGGCGGCCCAGCTTGGGGATGATGATCGGTTGTGGCTTCAACGGCGGACGCATCCAACGACTCCTCGACATCAGGACGAATCTGCGGTCGATCCTGCGACAGATGAGACCCGAGACCGACCGGCGAGGAAGGGAACCGGCCTCGGGAGCCGAAACCCGCCCGACGGCCACCGGGGGCACGTAGGCGTGCAGGACTCGGGGCTGTGCCGTGTGACTGGGATGGTTGGAGTGGGCAGTGGTGAACTGCCGCAGCCGATGGATCACATTCCGCACGTGATCCGGGAAGCAGCGCCTGAGGCCTGAGGGGGTTCCAGATACCGCGAGCCCTCGACTCGATGTCCAGGCCGGCCCCGTTGTCGCCGACTCCCCGAACAGACGGGACGGAGATCACCCACACGAGGGCTGCGGGGCTTGTGCGGCCCGGTCCAGCCCCGTATTTTCCGCGCGTGACGACTGCGAGATCCACGTTAGGGCCGAACGCCACGATCCTGGTGGTCGACGACCATGAGCCCAACCGGCTCGCCTTGGGAAGTGTGCTCCGCCGGGCCGGCTACCGGGTCATGGAAGCCGCCACGGCCTCCGAGACCATGGCGGCTCTGCACCGCTCCGAACTACCGCCGGAGATGGCGATCATCGATGTGCGGCTGCCGGTGACGAGCGGCTTCGAACTCGCCCGGCAGATCGCCACGGACCCCAAGCTGCCTCCTATCCCTGTCGTCCACATCTCGGCGGAGGCCAACGGCCCCCAGGACCGGATCCGCGGTCTTGAGGGCGGCGCCAGCGCCTATCTGGCGTCCCCCGTCGCGCCCGAGGAACTCTTGTCCACCGTGGAGCGGGTACTTCTCGCACGCCGCGAGGAACAGGCCGCCCACGACGAACGCCGCTTCGCTTCCGACCTCCAGCACGCCTTCCTCCCCCGGCCGCAGAAACTGGCGGCGCTGGAGGGGATCGACCTCGCGGTCGGCTACGTGCCCGCCATGGACAGCGCACAGTTGGGCGGCGACTTCTACGCCGCGTTCGCCGTCGAACGCGGCGTGCTGCTGGCCGTGGGCGACGTGGCCGGGCACTCACTGGCCGCGGCGACCGTCATGGTGGAACTGCGTCACGTCCTGCGTGCCTACGCTCTGGAGGGTCATGAACCGCATCGCATCCTGCAGTTGATGGACCGCCTGCTCGTGCACTTTCACCCCGAGATCACCGCCACGATGTGTCTGCTGGTCCTGGACACGCACAGCGGCGCGATGGACATCGCCAACGCCGGACACCTGCCCCCGCTCGTCATCTCACCCGACGGCGGCACGGACTACCTACCCGTCCATGGCCCGCTGCTGGGCCTGAACCTCGATCACAAACCCGCCACACCGGCCCGGCTCGATGACGGTGACCTGCTGCTGATGGTCACCGACGGACTGATCGAACGGCCCCGCATCGACCTGGCCGTGTCCCTGGAGGACCTTCGCCGGCGCGCCGCCACCCTCACCCGCACCCCGCAGTCCCTGCGCGACGCGCTGTTGCGGCACTACAGCGAGGACGCCGAGGACGACATCGCCCTCCTGGCCGTGCGCAGGAAGGTCACCGCCCTCGCCTGAGGCAGGGGGCGACGGCTCCGGCACCGCGATCCGCTGCCGGAGGCTGTCGCGCAGTGCCGTAAGCCGGGCGATCTGCGCGGTCAGCGCGTCGATCCGCTGGTGGACCACGCCCAGCGCCTCGCCGGGTCCGGGGTCCGGGGTCCGGCAGCGGCGCCCGGGGTCGGTGAGCAGCGGGCCGATCCGGTCGGCGCGGGCGCGGACGTCCTGCACGGTCAGGCCGAGGGAGACCAGGTGCCGAACGACCCGCGGCCCCGCCAAGTCCCGCTCGGCGTGGACCCGTTGGCCGGTCGCCGTGCGATGCGATGGCGGATGGAGACCACGCTCCTCGTAGAAGCGCAGCGCGCGGGGCGTGGTGCCTGCGGCGGCCGGGGCGTCTCCGATACACATATGAGGTCTCCCCCGTCACCGGGTCAGGTGTGGGATGTTGCCACCGTCGGAGCGGCGGTGAGCTGTTCGCCTCCGAGACGCTGTCGACGATCACGTCGTAGCCGTCCGGTGCGGTCCGGGGTGCAGTTCCGGAGACGACGACAGCGTCGCAGCCGAGCTGGTCGCGCAGCCGGTCGGCCTTGCCGGGACCGGCGCCGAGCAACCGGGCCACCTACCCCGCCGGCGTACCGACGCCGCCCGCCGCGCCCGCCACCAGAACCGTCTCATCCTTGCGCAGCCAGGTGAGCATCCCCTACGTCCCGTACGCCGCGGACAGCAGCGCGACCGGGTCGGGGTACCCGTCCGGGACGACCTGCGCCGCGTCCGCCTCGACGAGCGCGTACTCCCGTCATTCCAGCACGTGGGTGACCAGGGAGCCCGCGGGCACGACCTCGCCCAGCACTGGGCCGAACAAGGCCTGTTCGGGCTTCAGCGGCGGGAACGCGAAACCCTCGCCCTGGCGGGAGACCCGGGTACACAGTCCCGCGAAGACGAGGAACTGCCGCTTGCGTATGAGGAGTTGCCGTGCGGCGGGGACGGGCACGGGCACCTCGGCGGAATCTCGCGACCGATGGACGGTGCAGACATGGGTGACCTCCAAGACAACGGGCGGGAGAAGCGCCCGAACGCCAACCCTTGACGTGCGGGTGAAGGGTTGGCGGCGAGGGTCTGTTGGGTTCACTGACGTGCATCCGCGGCGGACTTGAGGCCATCCGCCGGGGGGCCGGCCAACGGCCGGCGAAGGCTCCGGGAGCCAGCTGGCACTGCTGGAGGTCGGCGAGGTAGACGACCGCGCCGTGCGGGCCCAGCACCTTCGCGCAGTGGGCCACGGTCGTCGTCAGATCCAGGGCCGCGCTCCGCGGGTCGGCCGGGAACTCACCCAGGGCACTGTCCGCGGTCTCGGGCTCCGTCACATCGGCACTCCTTTCCCGGGCCGCCCGCGCGGTCGGCTGCCCAGGCAGTCTCGCTCCGTGGCAAGGACTCCGGAGCCGGGGCGGTCCGCCCGGTCACCCGTCGGTGGCACCGGTGAGTGAGGGCCGCACGTCCGGCCGCACGAGGTACGGGGCCGCCTCGGCCGCGGTGTGGGACGAGGCAAAGGTGAACGCGCGGGGCGAGGGGCCGTGGGACCGGAGGTCCGCGAGCCTCTCCAAGGCCTCGTCGACGGTCGGGATGTGCCCGGCGGGGACCCACCACAGGACCAGGTGCGCTTCGAGATGCCGGTCGAACCACTCGCGGCGCCGTCGCATCACCTCCAGGTGCCCGCTGCGGTAGGTGAAGTCCCACAGTGCCTCGGGGGACTCCCACACGGACAGGTTGACGACGACGTCCTCGCCCGCGGGGCGCAGCCCGGTCGCGTCCTCGGCTCCCTCCTCGACGAGCCGCCACACGAAGCCGGGGGCACCGTCGGCTTCGGCGTTGACCGGGTTGAGCAGCTCGACGAACGACGCCATGCGCGAGTCTTCGAAGGGGTGGCGGAGCGTGACGACATTGAGTTCGGCGAGGTGTGCGGCGGGCGCGGCTTGAGTCATGGCCTCATCCCAGCACGCCCCTCATTTCTATGTCAACGTTCATCGCTTTTAGAGGATTCCAGCATCACGCAACACTCCCCCGGCCGCGCGTCCATCCGGGCACGGACCGGGCCCTCCGACCCGATCAGCCCTTCAAGAAGAGCGAGATTCATGCCGCACACGAGGGGCGGGAAGCGCTCGGCGACGGCATGGAAAGGGCAGTTGCGCAGCCGAACGACCGGCGGCCCCGCGTCGTCACCCGTCTCGCCGGCGCCCCCGGCTCCGGCTCCGGCTCCGGCTCCGGCGATGTACGGCTCGTAGCCGCGGGCCCTGAGCAGCTCCATCGCCGCGCCCAGATCACCACAGGGCGCGGCCGACCCGCGCAGGGACTCGCCCCGGCGGCGCGCGGCCGCGCCGAGCCCGACGTCAAGTCCCGCCTCCTCGGCGGCCTCTGCGAGCAGTTCGGCGGCCGTCCGGTAGTCCCGGCCGGGCAGAGACACCGACCGCTCGGCGCGCGTGCGCGTGTACACCTTGGCCGGGCGCCCCGCCCCAGGACCCGACCGGCCCGTCAGGCGGCGACTGCCGCTCTCAAGCAGCCCGGCCGCCGTCAGCTTGTCCAGGTGGTGCGCCGCGAGCGTCCGCGCCACCCCGGTCGCCTCGGCGGCCTCGTTGCGGCCGACCTCACGCCCCTGCGCCACCACGAACTCGTACAGTCGGCGGCGCACGGGGTCCTGGAGCACCGCGATCGCATCAATGTCATCCGTCACGCGACCATTCTAGAAACAACACAGATTGGAAATAGAACGGCGCTCTCATACCACCGTCCGGGCCGAACACGTCTCCCTCACCGAAATGCTGCTGGCGTCGACCGTCTCAGGCCTCGTACGTGCCGTATCTGCGCGCTCGTTGCAGCGGATGAGCTCTGACCTCGTCGCCGGTGCCCGGGGCCTGCCGACGCGTCCCGCCCCGCCGCGCCGCAGTACGTGCGGCGCCGGCCCGCCACGGCGACGTAACGCCTGTACTCCGCGCGAGGATGGGCCCAGATTCTGGCCCGATTCGAGGGCGGCGACGAAGGAGTACGGCCGGCCGGGGATGAACTGGTCCGAGAACCGTCCGCTGCGGCCGTAGACGTGGCACAGCAGATGCTCCGCGCCGGGTCGGCGCGACGGGGCGGGGCGGGGACAGTTGCTGACGTCGACCGCCAGGACCAGGCGCCCGTCGGCGGCCCGCGGCATCGGCAGGCCGGCCGGCACTTGCCGCCGCCGAGGAACGTCCACACTCCTGCGGTTCAACGCCTCGCCCAGGGGCACGCCCCAGGCCCGCCACCCTGCCGTCACCCTGATCACCGAGCAGATTCAGCGGCGGCGGACCCTGCGCCGCTGCCGTGCCTGGCTGTTCACGGTGCAGGGCAACGCGGCGTGAAGAGGGCATCGTTGTCGCGGAGTTGACCTTGCGACTTCTCGCTCCGTGTGAAGCTGTGCCCATGGATGACATGAACGCTGATCTGAAGAGCAGCCTGCAGACGGACCGCCCGCACTCGGCACGCGTGTGGAACTACCTCCTGGGCGGCAAGGACAACTACCAGGTCGACAGCGAGGTCGGCGACGTCATTCTGTCGACCTTCCCGGAGTTCGCGGCCGTGGCACGGCTCCAACGGGGGTTCCTCGTGCGCGCCGTGCGCTACCTTGCGGCCGAAGCGGGCATCCGGCAGTTCCTCGACATCGGCACCGGGCTGCCCACCGCCGACAACACCCATGGAGTGGCCCAGCGCATCGCCCCGGACAGCAGGATCGTCTACGTCGACAACGACCCGCTCGTCCTCGCCCACGCCCGAGCCCTGCTGACCAGCACCCCGGAGGGAGCGTGCGCCTACCTGTCGGAGGATGTGCGCAACCCCGAGCGGATTCTGGCCGAAGCGGCGCACACGCTGGACTTCAGCCGACCGGTCGGCCTGACCCTGCTCGGCATCATGGGCCAGCTGTCGGACGCCGACCGCCCCGCGGAACTGGTCGCCACGCTTCTGGAGGCGTTGCCGTCCGGCAGCTACATCGCACTGAGCGACGGCATCAACACCAATGAAGCGCTGAACGCAGCCGTGACCGCGTACAACGCGCAGTCGGCGAACACCTACCACCTGCGCTCACCGCAGGAGATAGCCGACTACTTCTCGGGCCTGGACGTCGTGGATCCGGGCGTCGTCGCCACGTCGGCCTGGCGCCCGGACGACACACCTCTCCCCCATGACGCGGTGGACGTCGCGATGTGCGGCGTGGCGCGCAAACGGTGAAAGCCGAGCGTGTGTGGGCGGACCGCGGCCGCCGCCGTGCCGCGGTCGGCTCGTAGGACAGCGGACCGGAGTGTCGGATCCGTCGCTGCTGCCGCGCGTTCAGGCAGCCGAGGTCCGACGGCGGGCCAAGACGGGGTCGTCGATGACGGCGTCTCAGGTGAGGCTGGACCGGCCGCTGGGGAGGTGGGTCCACGCGCAGGCGAGGTCGATCCCCATCTCGACTGCCACGTGGGCAATCGGGTGGTTCCGGCATCGCTGCACGAGCCGAAGTCTCCACTCACTGGGGACAGCGGAGCGCCCCGATGAAGCACGGGCGTTCCTAGCGCCAAGGGTCGAGGGCGAGCTTGCCCTGGGTCAGGCCCTCTTCGAGTTGCTGCAGCACCGCCGGTCCCTCGGGTAGAGGATGCACCTGTGGGTTACCAGGTGGGTACACGCCGTGGGCGATGAGGGCTTCGATCTCTCTCAACGAGCAACGACTGTTGAAGTGCTCTCCGTCGTAAACGAGGGAGATTCCTGCCTACCTTGCAGTGGCGGGCTTGACGCCACGGGGACGCCTGACGACTGCCCTCCCGGCAGCCGGGATGGGCGCGTGGCCCATCCGGTACAGGTGCAGGATGTTCCGGGCCGCGTTCCAGTCGGCGTTGCCGGACCATCCGCAGTCGGGGTTCTTGCACACGAACGTGGCCTGGTCCTCCCGGCTGCCCGGTGTGGTGAGATCACAGGCTGAGCAGCGCAAGGAGGTGCCGGGGGCGGGGACCTTGTGCAGGGTGCCGCCGTGGCGGGCGGTCTTGTACGTCAGCATCGTCACGGTGCGGCCCCATGCCTCCTGGCTGATGGCGCGGTTCAGGCCGGACTTCTGCGCGACGTTCCTGCCGGGTTCCTCGATGGTGCCCCTGGCGGACTTGACCATGTTCTTGATGGTGAGCTGTTCGACCACGACGGTGCCGTACCGCTGGGCAATGTTGGTGGTGGTCTTGTGCTGCCAGTCAACGGCGCGGCGCGTGGCTGTTGCGCGGAGCTGCTTGATCTGGTCGTAGGTGTGCCGCAGGCGGCGGGAGGCCTTCTCCCCGCGCTTGCGGTGCTGCTTACGCTGGGCGGCGCGTTGTTCCAGGCCGAGCAGTTTGGCCTTCTCCCGGGGGTTCAGCCACTTGTCCCGGTCGGCTGTCCCGTCGGGGAGGCGGGGCGGGCGTCCGTGGTCCTGGTGGTCGCCGTCGGACAGGGCGAGGGGCAGGTTCACCCCGGCATCGATGCCGACCTCGGTTCCCTGGTGAGGCTCGGGCCTGGCTTCGAGGGTCTGGACGCGGAAGGCGATGTGCCAGCCGAGTGCGTCCTTGACCAGTCGCGCGCCGGTGATCCGGTTCTCCTTGTTGGCACGTTTGCCCACGGGGAGGTCCTTGGTCCAGCGGAACCGGACCCGTCCGATCTTGGGGATGTTGGCCGTTCCCCAGCGGCGGTGCACGCGGGTGATGTTCAGGTCCCGGCCCTGCGGGATGTCCACGGACATCACTGTGCGGATGCGGGTCTTGAAGTTCGGCGCGTCGGCGCGGCCGTCCCAGCAGTTCTTCCATGCCTGGAAGTACGTCTTCAGTACCGCTTGCGCGGCCTGAGCGGGGAGGACGGCGAGCCAGTCGATCTCGCCTCGGGCCTGGCGGATCGCCGTGTCCGCTGCGGCCAGGGAACGTTTGCCCTTGGGCAGCATCGTCCACCAGTCGTGCAGCAGGTTCCACAGGGCGCGGGCCGCGTGCGCCTGGTCGTCCATGAGCCGGATCTGTGCACGGGTCAGCGCGAGTCGGGCACGGTGCCCGAACTGCCGCTTCACCATTGCACGTTCCGTGTTCACTCGATCACGATATCAATTGGTTTATGTCACCACGGTGGAATCCGAATCCCGATGTACGCACTGGCCGTCACGTCGTCTACAACGTGCGTGTCCACTTCTGATCTACTCGGGGTGTTGTCGGGAGGAGTCACGGGCGGTGATCTCTGCAGTAGGCCGATGGTATGCGGTACGCACAGGGCAGTGGGCTGACCGCCGAACGGCAGCACGTTCGTGCGCGGATCCGGCTCGAAGCCGGGAAACGGTTCGAGCGGAGTGAGAAGAACGCGCTGATCGCGAAGGAACTGCGGGTCAGTGTGCGCTCGGTGGAGCGCTGGCGGCGGGCCTGGCGCCCGGGCGGGACGGCCGCCCTGGCCTCGGCCGGGCCGCCGAAGCTGCCCAGACTGAGTGACGACCGGTTCACCGGACTGGAACAGGAGCTGGCCCGGGGGCCGGCGGTGCACGGCTGGGAAGACCAGCGCTGGACCCTGGCGAGGATCCGCATACTCATCCACCGGCAATTCGCACTGGAGGTCTCGCAGGCGGGGGTGTGGCGGCTGCTGCACCGGCATGGCTGGTCCTGGCAGTCACCCACCCGCCGGGCCGTGGAACGCGACGAGTCCGCGGTCCAGCTGTGGAAAAGCTCAAGGCTCCCATCGTTGTCATCTGCGACGACTCAACACCCACCGGACCGCCGGGATGCGCCAGTACGCGGCTGGCCACGACTGGCTCACCATCGTTCATCTGCCCTCGTATGCCCCGGACTTGAACCCGGTAGAGGGCGTCTGGTCGCTGCTGCGGCGCGGCCCGCTGGCAAATGTCGCCTCCACCGACGACGACCATCTCGAACACACCCTCCGTCGCGGCCTGCGGCATATTCAACGCCACCCCGAACTCATCGACGATTGCCTCACCGGCACCGGACTCAGGGTGGCTCACTATCCGACGACAACACTCCGAACAGGTCAGTAGTCTTTGTCACCAAGTATCGGCGCAAGGCCATGACGGACGCCATGCTGGCCAGGTGCGAGGAGATCATGCGGGAGGTCTGCGAGGACTTCGAGGCCGAGCTGAAGCAGTTCAACGGCGAAGAGGAACACGTGCACCTCCTGATGCGCTATCCGCCGACGGTCCAGCTCTCCAGGCTGGTCAACTCCCTCAAGGGCGTCTCCTCCCGCTACCTGCGCAAGGAGTACGACGCGCACGTCCGCCGGTACCTGTGGAGCGGACATTTCTGGTCCGGCTCGTACTTCGCCGGAAGCTGCGGCGGGGCACCGCTGACCGTCGCACGCCAGTACATCGAGAACGAGCAGCGCCCCATGTGACCTGGCTGAGGCCAACAGCGCAGATCCATGCCCAAAGCCGAGGTCAGAGCAGTATCGAGATGCGCTTCACCTCCCCCGTGAACGGGGGAGCACTGCGCAAGATCAAAGGTAGAGATCGCTGCGCACGTCGATGGGCCTGTCCTGGCACTGTTCAGGCGACATGTATGCGGGAGTGCCGACCACATGGCCGCTCAGGGTCAGCGCGGAGGTGGCGTCCGGATCACGCGCGATGCCGAAGTCGCAGATCTTGACTCGGCCGTCGCCCTGGAGGAACAGGTTCGCCGGCTTCAGAGCCCGGTGGATGATGCCCTGGTGGTGCGCAGCATGCAGTGCTTCCGCGGTCTGCCTGGACACGTCCAACATCGTTCCAAGCGACAGGCCACCCGGGTGACGGGCCCTCACTTCGGCCAGGTCACTGCCGTGCAGCAGCTCCATCACGATGAACAAGTGCCCGTCGCGGCCGCCGGCATCGTGAACCACCGTGATGCCCGAATGCTGCAGGCCTGCGAGATTGCCGCCTCCTTCTGAAACCTCCGCGGCGACGACAAGTCGGTCAACGCCTGGTGCAGCACCTTGACGCGACAGCACGCCGCAGCACCGTCTCATCCCGGCCCAGCCACACCTCCCCCATGCCACCCCGGCCCAGAACCCACTTGAGCCGGTACCGGCCGGCCAGCATGTCCCCGGCATCCATGCGCGGATCCCCTCCCGAACACCAGGTCGTACCGCTCACCCTCAGTCCCAGAGAGTGGCAGCGCCTCACCGGCGAACACAAGGTCCATGAGACACAACCGAGCGCCTTGACACCATCCCATGCCGAGACAGCGAGGTCGGCCTCGACGTCGTGGAGGAGAGCGAGGGCCGTTGCGGCAGCACCGGTCCACACAGAGATCTGCACCCGGGGATGGGCCGTTCGCGAAGGTGCGTCCAGGTCGGACAGCAGACTCCGGCAGCCCCTCACTGAGGCGAACACATTGAGTCGGCCGCCGAGTTGATCCCCCTCGAACCCGTTGTCGCCGTAACGATTCCACAGCTCCAGCTGGTCGGCCCAAGTTACGAGTAGACCGAAGCTTCCGGGTCGGCCTACGACCCCGAGCAGCACTCAAAGGCTCACCCTCACAACGCGTGAGGCTTACTCGTCGCCAGTGGCATTGACGATTGGCCCCCGAGGCATAACGGCCCGGCCGAGCACAGCCGCGTACTTCGCGGGGCGACACTCGACGGCATACCGCCGCGAAGGTGATTCATACCGGGGACACGAAGGAAGAGGCACGAGCACGGCTGGTCCCGCTTCGTCGAGCGGGCCACCCCGCGCCGGCTCCGGGCCTCGACCTGACGACGTGGCGTCACCCGGCTGAGGCGCGGAGCGACACGGTTGGCGACGAGCAGGGCGAAGCAGACGAGGGTGCGGCCCGGTCCCGCGTGGGAACGAGGACCGGGCCGCGGCGCGATCAGCCCGTGACGCGGACGCCGAACTGGAAGCTGCCGATCGTGCTCATCGACTCGTAGCGCACCGAGGCCCCCGGGTACGGCGCGTGCACCACCTGGCCGTTGCCCGCGTAGAGGCCGACATGCTCGGTGTTGTTGAAGAACACCAGGTCACCGGGCTTGAGCGCGCTCATGCCGATGTGGGCTCCCTCGTTGACCTGCGTGTACGTGACCCGGGATATCTGGACCCCGGCCTGCCCGTACGCCCACTGTGTGAGGCCCGAGCAGTCGTAGGAGTTGGGGCCCGTGCCGCCACGGACGTACGGCTTGCCGATCTGGGAGGCGGCCGCGTTCAGGGCGGCGGCACCGAACTGGGAGGCGGCCACTTCGTTGCCGAGGTCGACGCGACCGGCGGAGGAGCGGCTGGCGCGCGCTTCCTCGTCGGCCATCTTCTGGCGCTCAGCGGCGGTCAGGGTGTTGAGCAGCTTCTGTGCGGAGCTGAGCTTGCCCTGGATCTCCTTCTTCTTCTTGCCGAGTTCGGTGCGGGTGTCGGAGAGGTCGTTGAGCTTCTCCGATGCCTCGGCGCGCTCCTGTGCGAGGGTGCGCTGCTTCTCCTGCACCTTCTTCAGCGCCTCCAACTGCTGCGCGGACAGCGAGTCGAGGGTGGACGCCTTGTCGAGGTAGTCGTCCGGGTCGGCGGAGAGGAAGAGCTGGACGGAGGGGTCGATGCCACCGGAGCGGTACTGCTCGCTGGCCATCGCGCCGAGGCCCGTGCGCAGTTCGTTGAGCTCTTCCTGCCCGCGGGCGACCTTGTCCTGCAGTTGGTCGATCTCCTTCTGCAGCTTCTTCTGCTTCTCCTGGGCCCCGTCGTACTGGTTGGTGGCCCGCT
>NZ_JAMOLN010000067.1 GCF_024448165.1 Streptomyces longispororuber | reverse complement strand
GCTAGGGCCTGTCTCCCAGATCCCTCCTGCCCCGCGACGCCTGGCACGCGCTCTCGCCGCACCGGGCACAAGGCCAAGTACATCCAGTACGAGGCCTTGAGCCCGGCACACCGAGAGCACGCACCAGACGCCGCGGGGCCCGCCCTTCGGGCGGACGGAGGGACCTGGGAGACAGGCCCTAGCCCTGCGGGTCCTCGGGTTCCTGCCTGCCCTGCATGGCGAGGAGCTCCTCGTTCGGGATCGCGCCGCCGAAGCGCCGGTCGCGGGAGGCGTACTCGAGGCAGGCGCGCCACAGGTCGCGGCGGTCGAAGTCCGGCCACAGCACGTCCTGGAAGACCATCTCCGCGTAGGCGCTCTGCCACAGCAGGTAGTTGGAGGTGCGCTGCTCGCCGCTGGGGCGCAGGAACAGGTCCACGTCCGGCATGTCCGGGTAGTAGAGGTACTTCGCGAAGGTCTTCTCGCCGACCTTGGACGGGTCGAGGCGGCCCGCCTTCACGTCCTCGGCGATGGCCTGCGCGGCGTCGGCGATCTCGGCGCGGCCGCCGTAGTTCATGCAGAAGTACAGGGTCAGCTTGTCGTTGTCCTTGGTCTGCTCCTGGGAGATCTCCAGCTCCTTGGCGACCGACTTCCACAGCTTGGGCATCCGGCCCACCCAGCGCACGCGCACACCGAGCTCGTCGAGCTGGTCTCGGGTCTTGCGGATGAAGTCCCGGTTGAAGTTCATGAGGAAGCGGACCTCGTCGGGCGAGCGCTTCCAGTTCTCCGTCGAGAACGCGTACAGGGAGATGGCCCCCACGCCCATCTCGATGGCGCCCTGGAGGACGTCGAGGACCCGCTCGGCGCCGACCTTGTGGCCCTCGGTGCGCGGCAGTCCGCGCTCCTTCGCCCAGCGTCCGTTGCCGTCCATCACGATGGCCACGTGCTCGGGCACCAGCTCGCCCGGGATCTTCGGCGGCCGCGCGCCCGACGGGTGCGGTTCGGGCGCTGTGTACTCACGGCGGTTCCGTCCGAGGATTCCGCGACGTGCCATGTTCCGGCCTCTCCCCTAGCTCAGTCTCAGCTGCCAGCTCGCGCTAGCTCTTCTCTACGTACCGCAGCGAGCGCAGGCCGCGCTCCAGATGCCAGTGCAGGTACGCCGACACCAGCCCACTGCCCTCCCGGACGAACCGTGCCTCGCACGCGTCCGCCGTCTCCCAGTCACCGGTCAGCAGCGCGCCGAGCAGGGTGAGGGCCTGCGGTGAGGGTACGACGCTGCCCGGTACCCGGCAGTCGACGCAAACCGAGCCGCCCGCGCCGACCGAGAAGAACCGGTTCGGACCGGGCATTCCGCACTTCGCGCAGTCGCCGAAGGTGGGCGCGTAGCCGTTCACGGCGAGGGAGCGGAGCAGGAACGCGTCGAGGATGAGGTGCGGCTCGTGCTCGCCGCGGGCGAGTGTGCGCAGGGCTCCGACGAGCAGCAGGTACTGCTGGACGGCCGGTTCGCCCTCGTGGTCGGTGAACCGTTCCGCCGTCTCCAGCATGGCCGTGCCCGCGGTGTAGCGGCCGTAGTCGGTGACGATCCCGCCGCCGTACGCGGCGATGGTCTCGCTCTGCGTGCACAACGGGAGCCCGCGTCCGATCAGTTCGCTGCCCCGAGCGAAGAACTGCACGTCGACGTGGGAGAACGGTTCGAGCCTCGCCCCGAACTTGGACTTGGTGCGGCGCACGCCCCGGGCCACGGCGCGGACCCGGCCGTGGCCGCGCGTGAGGAGGGTGATGATGCGGTCGGCCTCGCCGAGCTTCTGGGTCCGCAGGACGATCCCGTCGTCCCTGAAGAGACTCATCGCACACCCCCGGGGGCAGCGTCGTCGTCTTCCCGGTCCAGGCTCATGCCTCCCATTCTCCCTCACCCGGGGAGGCGGCAGGGGCGCGGCCGGGGCTTGCGGCCCGCTCCGGCCATGACCTGCGCCACACCGGCGCTACGGCACCTCGCCCCGGCTGCGTCTGTTGGCGTACGCCGTCGCGGCGCGCAGCCGCTCCGTGGTCGTCGCCTCGCGCAGCTCCTCGGGGGGACAGTCCCACTCCCGGCCGCCGCCGAAGGGGCGCAGCTGCACGTACGGGCCCTCGTGCCCCATGACCCGCCCCACCTGACCGGTGCTCGTGTCGACCGCATACGAACCGATCGGTGGCTTCATCGGGTGGCGCTCCTGTCGTCGGGACCTGGGAGGAGTACGGCGGCGAGCCGGTCCGCCGCGTCAACCGAACAACGCCCGGATTCCACCGATGGACACGGGGCCGTCCGCGCGATTGACTCCCGGTCCGGTCCGGGCGAAGGCAGCACAATTCCCGCCCTCGCGAGTGCGGCTCGCAATTTCTCCACCATTTCCTCGGCTTTCTCCACGCGCAGCACGGCATGGTTCTCGGTGCCCCTCACGTGGTTCCCCTGCCCGATTCGATTTCACGCTTCGCACCTCGGCGGCGGCGTCACATCTCTAGAGTGGGGGGAGGTCTGTGCACTACAAGGTGGGTGCGGTAGCGGTGAGTTGGCTGCGGCGGGGCGGCCCGGGAGTTTTCCGGAATCGGGCTGAATCGATTCCGTCCGGAGGCCGGTCCCGCACAAGTCGAACGGGGAATAGGCGTTTTCGTTTCGGACGGACCGATCGTGACTTCCGGTTCGAACAGCTAATTCGTAAGCATCAGTTGACCGTCGCCCGGATGATTGACGAAGTGCCGTGTTCCGCTGATACGGATGCCGACTGTTCACACAGGACGAGCGCCACGTCGTCGTGCAGCGGGCCGCCGCCCGTGTGGGTGGTGAGCGCCGCGTACAGGGCGTCCAGGGCTTCGGGCAGCCTCAGTTCCGCCAGGGCCGACGCGCCGCTGCGCAGGAGCGGGAAGTCGGTGCCGCCGGCGTCCTTGGCCTCGGTCAAGCCGTCCGTGTAGAGGAGGACGCGGTCGCCCCGCTGCAGCCAGCAGCGGCGCTGGCCCGGGCGGGTGCCGAGGCCCAGCGGGCGGGCCGGGGCGACCGGTTCGAGGAGGGTGGGCCGGCCCACGCCGACCCGCAGGGGCGCCGGATGACCGCAGTTGACCAGGCGCACCTCACCGGGCGCGAACTCGGCGAAGATCCCGGTGACGAAGTCCTCGGGGCCCAGGTCCGGCGCGATGCGGGCGTCGAGGTGCACGGCGAGGTCCGTGAGGCGCGGGGTGACGTAGGCGAGGTCGCGGAAGCCGCCGGCGACCGCCGCCGCCGTGCGCACCGCGTCGAGGCCGTGACCGCGCACGTCGCCGATGAACACCCGTAGCCCGTAGGGCGTGTTGGCGATGTCGTAGACGTCGCCGCCCACCGTCTCGGGGCTCAGGGGGCAGTGGTGGCGGGTGGACACGTCGACGTCGCCGATCCGCGCGGACACCGGGCGCAGCAGCGCCCCCTGCGCCACCTCGGCGACCTCGGTGGCCCGGGCCAGGGCGGCCGCGCGGGTCGCGGTCAGGTCGGCGATCCGGATCGCGACCCAGCCGCCGGCGAGCAGGACGAGGTACTCGAGGGCGAGCGCCGGGTACGCCGCGTGGTGTCTGACAGTGCCCGCCACCCCGGCCAGGGCCACGCTCCACAGCACCGCCGCGGCCGTGGCGCGCACGCCCAGCCAGGCGCAGGCCAGGAGGGGGCCGATGAGCAGCACCGCGACCGCGGCCCGCCAGGCGTCGGCGAGTGCGGCGAGCGCGGTGCACAGACACAGGACGGCGCCGAGTGCGCCCGCCGTGTTCGAGGATCCGGAGCCGCCGCCCCGCCGTCGGCCCCGGTCGCCCTTCCGGTCCTTCCGTCCGCCCATGCCGGGCCCTCCGTCCTGTGCGCCCCGCCATGGTGAACAGCCACTATGACCCCAACGGCACTGGTGGCTCGACCCGTTGACCGCCCAGGCCCGGTGTCGACCGCTATTGATCCGCGGACGTCCGTTTCCGTCCGGCCTGCCGGGAACGCGCCGGTGCACTCGCTCACCTTGCGCCATGCACCGAGGCAGCCGCGGGACAGGCGGAGCGCCGTCGCAGGCATGGGGCGGGGTAGGCCTTCCCGTGGAGACGACCAGATCCATCGGACGGAAGGCCTAACTGGCGTATCCGGCGAGCGAGTTGACCGATGCCCGGCTGCTCACGCGCACCGGGGCGGGCGGCGCCGGTAGGACCCGGCTGAGCGCGCGGCGTGGTCAGCCGGTGCCGCCCCGCAGTTCGGTGCGGAACAGGGCGACGACCCGCTCCCACGACGCGTCCGCCGCGACCTTGTCGTAGCCGGTGTGGCCGGGGAAGAAGAAGGCGTGCGCGGCGCCCGGGTGGACGGTGACCTCGTGGCGTACGCCGGAGTCGGCGAGCGCCCGGCGGACCTCCGCCACCTGCGCGGCGTCGATGACGTGGTCGTGTTCGGCGTAGAACAGGGCGAGCGCCGTGCCGGCGGCGGCGATCCGGTGGGTCTGGTCGACCAGGGGGCCGGGGCGGCTCAGCGCGGTGCCGGGCGTCGTCAGCCACCCGGGGTAGTAGACGGCGACGGCGGCCAGGTCGAGGCGGGTCGCCGCGAAGTAGGCGATGTGGCCGCCGAGGGAGAAGCCGAGCATGCCGGTGCGGTCGGCGGCGCCCGCGTGCCTGCGGGCGTGGGCGGCCGCCGCCCGCAGGTCCGCCTCGACCTCGTCGCGGGTGAGGCGTGCGACGAGGTTGAAGGCGTGCGTGCGGTTGGCGTCGGAGCGCGGGAAGCCGCGGGCCGAGTCGGGGTCGGCGCGGTGGTAGAGGTTCGGGACGACCGCCACGTGTCCGTGGGCGGCGAGGCGGCGGGCGACGGTCCGCGCGTCCTCGTTCACGCCCCACAGTTCCGGTCCCACGAGCACCACCGGATGGTTTCCGGGGGTGCTCGGGCGGGCCAGGCAGACGGTCATGCGGGTGATCGATCCGGGGACGGACACGTCCCGTCGTTCGACGATGACTTCGCTGAATCCGGTGGCATCGAGTTCGCGTTCGTACGTCACGGCCGGACTGTGCCACGACACGCCCCGACGCGCAGGGATTTGACCGGATACGGACCTCGGCGGGCGGTGTCCCGTCAGGCGGCGGCCTCGTCCGCCGCCAGCGCCGCGTTCGCCTGCTCGGTGAGGCGGATCAACACCTGGGCCGCGGCGGCGAGTTCGTCGTCGGGGATGTTCGCGTAGACCTGCTCGGCGATCCCCGCGACGGCCTCGGCGAGCCGCTCCTGGAGGGCACGGCCGGTCTCCGTGAGCAGCAGGTCGGGCCGGTCGCCGGGGCCCGTCTCGACGAGTCCGGCCGCGACGAGCTCCGCGAAGGCGGCGTGCGCCACCTCGGCGGTGACCTTCGTGGTGCCGGTCATCCGCTCGACGAGCGCCTGGCGGCCCCACGAACCGCCGTGCTGCGCGAGGACGTTGAGGACGAGGGACTGGTTGAAGGTGACGCCTTCGCGGGTGAGGCGGCGGTCGAGGAGGGCGCGGGTGGCGTAGAAGGCCTGGCCGATGATCTGGCCGTTGAGGCGGGGTGCGGTGGTGGTCACGTCGTACTCCTTCACCTGGTCGGGTGTTCAGGTCGTCAGGGGGACGTCCAGCAGTGCCGTCAGCTCGGCGGTGAGGACCCGGGTGCGCTCGCTGTCCGGGCCGCCCAGCGGTTCGAAGAGCCGGGCGATCAGGCGCTGTACGACCCCGATGGCCCGCTCCGCCACGGCCTGCCCCTCGTCCGTGAGCGCGAGCCGCACGGCGCGGCTGTCCGCCACGTCGCGCGGCCGCTCGATCAGCCCGTCACGCTCCAGGGAGCGGGCGAGCTTGGACACGTACAGGGCCTCGAGCCCGGTGTGGTCGGCGAGTCGACGCTGGCTGGGCGTCTCGCCGGCCTGCCGCAGGCCGTGCAGGGAGGACAGCAGGGCGTACTTGGCGTGGGTCAGGCCCAGCGGGGCCAGTTCGCGGTCGATGGCGACGCGCACCTTCGTGGACAGGCGCCAGACGAGGTAGCCGGGCGTCGGACCGGAAGCCGAGTTGCTCATACCGAATAATGTACATGGCGATAGTAGCCATGGCTACTAAATAGGCCGATGCGGCCGCCCGATCAGGGCGGCCGCCCCCGCCTAAGGAGCCTTGACCAGCACGTCGACCGTGCGCGCCGCTTCGTCGATGACGATCGTGTAGCGCGTCCCGTCGGCGCCGACGCGGCGCCGTGCCTGCATGCCGTCCGGCAGGTCGGGCAGCACCGGGCGGACGCCCGCCTCGGCGCGGATCCGGTCCACCAGGTCCCGCATCGCGGCCGGTTCGGGCCGCATGCCGAGGTACCAGGCGGTGCCGTCGCCATAGGCGTGCCGGGTGACGGCCGGGCTGCCGTCCTTGAACGACAGGACCTGCTGGGCGCCCTCCAGGACGATGTCCTCGGCCCAGCCGCCGTCCGGGCGCGGGTCGAACTCCTCGACGCGCAGGCCGAGCAACTCCCGGAAGGGCGCCGGGTATCCGCCGAGGTGCACGCGGTCGTGCTCGTCGACGATCCCGGAGAAGTACGACATGACGAGGGTGCCGCCGCCGTGCACGTACTCCCGGACGCGGGCCGCGGTCGCCTCCGACACCGAGTAGAGGTTGGGGACGAGGAGCAGCCGGTACGGGGCGAGGTCGGCGTCCACCGGGACGACGTCGCAGGCCACCGACGCGTCGTACAGCGGCCGGTGATGGGCGAGCGCGGCGTCCAGGAACGTGACGTCGGCGCTGGGGTGGGCCTCCTGCTCCAGCGCCCACCAGTTGGGCCAGTCCATCAGGAGCGCGGCGTCGGCGCGCTCCGGCCGGGAGCCCAACAGGCCGGGGGTGGCGGCCAGTTCGGCGCCGAGCCGGGTCACGTCGCGGAAGGTCCGGGTCTCGCCGCCGCCGTGCGGAACCATCGCCGAGTGGAACTTCTCCGCGCCACCGCGCGAGGCCCGCCACTGGAAGAAGAGGACCGAGTCGGCGCCGTGGGCGACCGCCTGCCAGCTGTCCAGCTCCATCCGCCCGGCCGGCTTGCGGCCGTTGCGCTCGCGCCAGTTGACCGCGCCCGGCGCCTGCTCCAGCAACAGCCACGGCTGCCCGCCGCGCAGGCCGCGGATCACGTCGTAGGAGAACGCGGTGCGGTGGAAGGAGTCCGGATCGTGCGGGTCGGGATAGGAGTCGTACGACACGACGTCCATCTCGGCGGCCCACCCGAACAGGTCGAGGGTCGGCGCGATCGGCACGAAGTTCGTCGTGACCGGTACGTCGGGGGTGATCCGGTCGAGGACGGCCTTCTCCGCCCGGTAGCAGTCGAGGAGTTCGTCGGAGGAGAAGCGCAGGTAGTCCAGGCGCTGTCCCGGGTTGCGGAAGGAGGGCGCCGTGCGCGGTGTCCCGATCTCCTCCCAGTCGCCGTAGCGCTGCGACCAGAAGTCGGTGGACCAGGCCGAGTTGAGGGCGTCGAGCGATCCGTCGTAGCGGGCGCGCAGCCAGGTGCGGAACGCCGCAGCGGACACCTCGCAGTGGCAGTGCCGGGAGACGTGGCAGCCGAACTCGTTCCCGACGTGCCACAGAGCGAGGGCCGGGTGGCCGGCGTACCGCGTCGCCACCTGCTCGACCAGGCGCGTCGCGTACGTACGGAAGACGGGGCTGGAGGGGCACCAGTGCTGGCGCGAGCCGGGGTGCAGCCGCGTGCCGTCGGCGAGCACGGGGAGCGTCTCGGGATGCAGCCTCGCCAGCCACGGCGGCGGCGAGGCGGTCATCGTGGCGAGGCTGACGGCGATGCCGGCGTCGGCGAGCCGGTCCAGGTGCGGGTCGAGCCAGCCGAAGTCGTACGCACCGGGGGACGGCTCGGCCGTGGCCCAGCCGAAGATGCCCAGGGTGACGAGATTGACGCCCGCCCGCGCCATCAACTCGCGGTCCTCCGCGTGGACTTCGGGGCCCCACTGCTCGGGGTTGTAGTCGCCGCCGAAGCCGAGCGAGCCGAGCCGGTCGTAGAAGTGCCGCAGCCGGTCCCCCGCCTCGTCCCGTGGGGTCACTGCACCCCCCTCGTCTCCTGCTCCGCGCGTTTCTCGATGCCGCGGAAGTGGGTGGCCATGGCCTCCTGCGCGCGGGCCGCGTCCTGCGCGCGCAGCGCCGTGACGATGGCGCGGTGCCGGTCGACGGTGACTTCGGGGGCGGGGTCGCTGGACCACTGGCGGACGCCGGCGACCCGGTCGAAGACGTTCCAGAAGGCGCCGAGCAGTTGCGGGATCAGCTCGTTGCCGAGCGGGCTGTAGAGCGTCTCGTGGAACTCCCGGTCGAGATCGGCGAAGGGCTCGTCCGCCTCGCCCGCCGCGCCCATCTTGCCGACGATGACGTCGAGTTGGTCGAGCACCTCGACGGGCAGCGGACGCGCGGCGAGCCGCCGGATCAGCCCCTCCTCCAGCACCTCGCGGACCTGGAGGATCTCGGCGAGCGCGTGCGCGTCGTCGGCGGGGCGCAGCAGGGTGCGGAAGGTGAGGCCGTCGGCGAGCGGGGTCAGCGAGGCCTGGCCGACGTAGGTGCCGTAGCCGTGTCTGATCTCCACGATGTCGAGCGCCTGCAGCGCCTTGAGCGCCTCGCGCACGGAGTTTCTGCTCACGCCGAGCGATTCCATCAACTCGGCTTCGGTGGGGAGCAGTTCACCTGGACGCAGTCCCGTGTCCAGGATCAGTTGCATCACCGCACGCTGGACCTGGTGGCCGACGCGGGGGTGCCGCACGGCCGGGCGGCTGCTGGGCTCGTCTGACATGCGCCGCATCGTAAGGGCTGTGGACGTCCCACGTCCCACCTCGGGCAGAAAGATCTGCCGGAGGACTTGTGTGCGGGTTGCTGCGCGATCTCTTGACCGGCCCCGCGCCCCCTCTTATGGTCACGTCGCTACCAAGACGTAGGACGTTGGATCTCTGGAACTCCCTTACGGGGGCTCTCCCTTACTGGAGGCACCATGAGCGACCACGACACCGGCCGCCGCTCCTTCCTCAGGTACACCGGCGCCCTCGGCGCGGCCGCCGCCATCTCCACGTCCCTGTCGGCCTGTTCGTCGGGACCCAAGTCCACGAACGACACGGGCGACGACGGGGGCAAGGGCGGGTCCGCCTCCCTGACCGCCGTGATCGGCTACGGGAACGACGGCAGCTGGGACCCCACGCAGACCGCGTCCGCGTTCGCGATGGCCGGCAACCACCACATCTACGAGGGGCTGGTCGACACCGACCCGATCACCCGCGCCCCCTACCCGGCGCTCGCGACGGCGGCCCCGGACGCGGCCCAGCTCAAGTCCACGTCCTGGAAGTTCACGCTGCGCTCGGGCGCGAAGTGGCACGACGGCAAGCCGGTCACCGCCGACGACGTGGTGTTCGTCTTCGACCGGATCCTCGACCCGAAGACCCCGTCGCTGGCCAAGGGCTTCTTCGAGAGCTGGCTGAAGGAGGTCAGGAAGGTCGACGCCTCCTCGGTCGAGCTGGTCCTGAAGTTCCCCTTCCCGGACGGCGTCGCCCGCCTCACCCTCGCCAAGATCATGCCGAAGCACGTCTTCTCGAAGCCGGGCGCGTGGGACGAGGCGATGAAGGGCAAGGCGGTCGGCTCGGGCCCGTACCGGCAGACCTCGCACCAGCCGAAGACGAACACCACCTTCGAGGCGTTCGACGACTACAACGGCCCGCGCAAGCCCGCCTTCCGGAAGATGAACTGGCTGACCATCGTCGACGCGGCGCCCCGCGTCGCGAAGATCTCCGGCGGCAGCGCCGACGCGCAGATCGCCGACAACATCCCGTACGCCAACATCCAGACCCTGGAGAAGGGCGGGCTCACCGTCGAGGGCGGCGCCGGGATGAACAACCTGTTCCTGATGTTCAACACCGCGCACAAGCCGTTCGACGACGTCCGGGTGCGCCAGGCCCTGCACTACGCGATCGACAAGAAGAAGATGATCGACGTCGCGCTCAAGGGCCACGGGAAGGCGGCGAGTTCGTTCCTCAACGAGGACAACCCGACGCACCGCGCCGCGAAGACGGTCTACGACTACGACCCGGCCAAGGCGAAGAAGCTGCTGAAGGAGGCGGGCGTGAGCGGCCTCAGCATCAGCCTGATGGCCGTGAACGTGTCCTGGATCGCGGACTGCCTGCCCACCATCAAGGCATCGTGGGACGCGATCGGCGTGAAGACCACGCTCGACGTGCAGGAGACCACCGCCGTCTTCACGAAGATGGACCAGAAGAAGGACTACCAGGTGGTGGCGGCCGCCTCGAACCCGAACCAGTTCGGCCTCGACGCCGACCTGATCATGCACTACAACTACGGGCCCACCAATCTCTGGATGGGCTACGCCCGGTGGGCCGACAACTCCACGGCCAAGCAGCTCTTCAAGCAGATGGACCAGGCCACCCGGGAGCCGGACGCCGCCCGCAAGAAGACGATGATCCAGGACTACCTCGACCTCGTCGCCGAACAGGCGGTCATCTACCCCGTCGTGCACAACGAGCTGATGACGGCGTGGGACCCGAAGAAGATCACGGGCATCCAGGCGCAGCCGTACCCCGGCATCAACGTCCTGAAGGCCGAACCGGCGTAAGTCCCGCACCACCCGCGCTACGTAAGGGAGTTCACGCCCGTGGCCGTGATCGCCAGAATCCTCGCCCGGCGGCTCGTGCTGCTCGTGCCGCTGCTGCTCGGCATCGTCCTGTTCGTGTTCCTCGTGATGCGGTTCGCGGACATCGACCCGGCCTCCGCCTACTTCCAGGGGGCCAACCCGACGCCGCAGCAGCTGCACGACTTCCGCGAGAGCAACGGACTGCTCGACCCGCTGCCGCTGCGCTACGTCCACTTCGTCGGGGAGCTGGTCCGGGGCGACATGGGCATCAGCGTGCTGACCCGGCAGCCCGTGGTGGAGCAGGTCACCACGGCGCTGCCGCTGACCATGCAGCTGACGTTCCTGGGGCTCGGCATCGCGGTCGTCGTCTCGCTGGTGCTCGGCATCAGCGCGGCGATCTACCGGGACCGGGTTTGGGACCAGGCCGTCCGGGTCGTGTCGCTGACCGGGGTGGCGGCGCCCGGGTTCTGGCTGGCGCTCCTGATGATCCAGTACCTGGCGGTGGACCAGGGCTGGTTCCCGACCGGCGGATACGTCAACCCGGCCGACTCGCTGACCGGCTGGCTGAAGTCGATGACGCTGCCGGCCCTCGCCCTCTCCCTGCCCGTCGCCGCCCAGCTCACCCGGATCGTGCGGACGGCCGTGGTGGAGGAGCTGGACAAGGACTACGTGCGGACGGCCGTCGGCAGCGGGCTCCCGCCGGTGGTCGTGGTCGGCCGCAACGTGCTGCGCAACGCCCTCATCAACCCGCTGACCGTGCTCGGGCTCCGGGTCGGGTACCTGCTGGGCGGGGCCGTCGTGGTGGAGACCATCTTCTCGCTGCCGGGCATGGGCAAGCTGATGATCGACGCGGTCAAGAACGGCGACCCGGCGGTGGTCCAGGGCGTGGTGCTCACGACGGCGGTCGGATTCGTGGTGGTGAACCTGGTGATCGACGTCCTGTACCTGCTGGTGAACCCGAGGCTGCGGGGTGCCTCGTGAGACGCCCGCCCCGCCAGGGCCGCACCGGGGCGGCCCCCACGACCTCAGCCACACCGGACGCGCGCACCGCGACAGGGGGCCACCCGTGATCACGACCCGCAAGCAGCTCACCGAGACCCTCGCCCGCCCCGGCATCCGCCTGCGCGGCCTCCGCCGCCTCCCGCTCCTCTCCCGGATCGCCCTCGGCATCATCACGGTCGTCGTCCTCACCGCCGTCCTCGCCCCGCTCCTCGCTCCCCACGACCCCCTGGACCAGCAGCCGCAGACGGACGGCACCGGCCATCCCTCCGGCAGCCACTGGATGGGCCAGGACAGCCTCGGCCGGGACATCCTGAGCCGGCTGATGTACGGCGCCCGCTGGTCCCTGGCCATCGGCCTCGGCGCGACCCTGCTCGCGCTCGTCGTGGGCGCGGTCATCGGCGCGGTCGCTGCGACGTCCCGCAAGGCCGTCGACGAGACGCTGATGCGCTGCCTCGACGTCGTCATGGCGTTCCCCGGCATCGCCCTCGCGGCGGTCCTCGTCGCGGTCTTCGGCGGCGGCATCCCGGTCCTGATCTGCGCGATCGCGTTCCTGTTCACTCCTCCGATCGCCCGCGTCGTGCGGGCCAACGTCCTCGCCCAGTACGGCGAGGACTACGTCACGGCGGAACACGTCATCGGGGCCCGCACCCCGCACATCGTGCTGAAGCACGTCGCCATCAACTGCGCGGCGCCGATCCTCGTCTTCTGCACGGTGCAGGTCGCCGAGGCCATCGTCTTCGAGGCGTCGCTGTCCTTCATCGGCGCGGGCGTCCGGCCGCCGGACCCGTCCTGGGGCAGCGTCATCGCCGACGGCAAGAACATGGTGCTCATCGGCGGCTGGTGGGCGACGGTCTTCCCCGGCCTGCTGATGCTGCTCACGGTCCTCTCCCTGAACATCCTCAGCGAGGGCGTCTCCGACGCGTGGGCCGCGCCCACCGCCCGCGAGGTGACCACGCAGGAGAAGGACCGCCTGGAGGCGCCGGCCCCCGGCAGCGGCCAGGTCCTCGAACTCCCCGGCCTCACCGAGGCGGCGGCCCGGCTGCGGGCCCGCGCCAGGCCCCTGCCGGACGCGCCGCCGGTCCTGTCCGTACGGGACCTGGCCATCGGCTTCGACGAACGGCACGGCGGCGTCGACATCGTGGACGGCATCAGCTTCGACGTGCGCCCCGGTGAAGTCCTCGGCCTGGTCGGCGAGTCCGGCTGCGGCAAGTCGCTGACCGCGCTGACGGTGATGGGACTGCACCCGAAGGGCGCCCGGATCAAGGGCGAGGTCACCTTCGACGGGCGGGAGCTGACCGGCCTGCCGATGGGCGCGCGCCGCCGCCTCCTCGGGCACGACATGGCGATGATCTACCAGGACGCGCTGTCGTCGCTGAACCCGGCGATGACCGTCCGCGCCCAGCTCAAGCAGGTCGTGCGGCGGGGCGGGCGCAGATCACCGGCCGAACTCCTCGACCTGGTCGGCCTCGACCCGGCCCGCACCCTGAGCAGCTACCCGCACGAACTCTCCGGCGGCCAGCGTCAGCGCGTCCTCATCGCCATGGCGCTGTCCCGCGAGCCGAAGCTGATCGTCGCCGACGAGCCGACGACGGCGCTCGACGTGACGGTCCAGGCGCAGGTCATCGAGTTGCTGCTGCGGCTGCGCGCGGAGCTGGGCTTCGCGCTCGTCCTCGTCTCGCACGACCTGGCGCTCGTCGCCGACGTCACCGACCGGGTCGTCGTCATGTACGGCGGCCAGATCGTGGAGACGGGCGTGACGGCCGACCTGGTGGAGGCGCCCGCCCACCACTACACGCGCGGTCTGCTCGGTTCCGTGCTGTCGCTGGAGGCGGCGGCCGAGCGGCTCACGCAGATCAAGGGCGTGGTCCCGTCCCCGGCCGACTTCCCCGCGGGCTGCCGCTTCGCGGACCGCTGCCCGCTGGCGTCGGAGGTCTGCGAGCGGGAGGCGCCGGCCCTGCTGGGCGACCGGGCGCACGCGACGGCCTGCCACCATCCCGCTGCCGCCAGGGGCGCGGGCGGCGACGCACCCGTGCCCGCGCAGCCCGCGAAGGTCCCCACCGCGCGGAGCTCCACCCTCGACAGGGAGCCGAAATGACCACCCCCATCGTGGAGTTGACCGATGTGCACGTCGTGCACAAGGCCCGCTCAGGCGGCCTGTTCAGCCGGGACCAGGTGCACGCCCTCACCGCCGCCGATCTGACCGTCGCCCCCGGCGAGACCGTCGGCGTCGTCGGCGAGTCGGGCTGCGGCAAGTCGACCCTGGCCAAGGTCCTCGTGGGCGTGCAGCGCCCCACGTCGGGCACGGTGACCTACCGGGGCGCCGACCTGTGGACCACGCCCCCGGCGCAGCGCCGCGCGGCGCTCGGCACCGGCGTCGGCATGATCTTCCAGGACCCGTCGACGGCCCTGAACCGGCGGCTGCCCGTACGGCAGATCGTGCGCGACCCCATGGACGTGCACGGGCGCGGGCGGCCCGCCGAACGGGACGACCGGGTCCGGGAGTTGATGAGTCTGGTCGGGCTGCCGAAGGCGCTCGCCGACGTGCTGCCCGGGCAGCTCTCCGGCGGCCAGCGCCAGCGCGTGGCGATCGCCAGGGCGCTGGCCCTCGAACCCGATCTGGTCGTGGCGGACGAGCCGACGAGCGCGCTCGACGTGTCGGTCCGCGCCCAGATCCTCAATCTCCTCCTGGACCTGAAGGAACGCCTCGGCCTCGCCCTGGTCTTCGTCTCGCACGACATCCAGACGGTGCGCCGGATGAGCGACCGGGTCATCACCATGTACCTGGGCCGGATCGTGGAGGAGTCCCCGGCCGCCGACGTCCTCGACCGGTCCCGGCACCCGTACACCCGCGCGCTGTTCTCGGCGACGCCCGGTCTGCTCGCCCCGATCGACCCGATCCCGCTGATCGGCCCGGTGCCGTCGGCGACGCATCCGCCGTCCGGCTGCCCGTTCCGCACGCGGTGCTGGCGGGCGGACGACGTGTGCGCCTCGGCGATGCCGGAGCCGGAGGGGGAGGCCGGGCACCGGTTCCGGTGCCACCATCCCGTGCGCGGCGACCAGTCGACGCGCGACCTGGTGCGGGAGCAGTCCGGCGCTACCCTCCCCGCATGATCACCGGTACCCACACCATCCTGTACTCCGCCGACGCCGACGCCGACCGGGCCTTCTTCCGGGACGTGCTGGGCTGGCCGCACGTCGACGCCGGGGGCGGATGGCTGATCTTCGCGGCGCCGCCCGCCGAGGTCGCCGTCCATCCGGCCGACGGCGCGCCCTCGCACGAGCTGATGCTGATGTGCGACGACGTGACGGCGACGGTCGCCGAACTGACCGCGAAGGGCGTCGAGTTCACGAAGCCGGTGGAGGAGCTGCGGTGGGGCCGGCTCACGGCATTGCGACTGCCGGGCGGCGGCGAGGTCGGCCTGTACGAGCCACTGCACCCCCTGGCGCACGGCTAGGCACGGCTCAGGGCGCCGAGAAGTCCACGGCGGCCGCCGGCAGCACCCGGACGCTGCGGTCGGGGAAGTCGATGTGGCGGTAGATCTCGTTGTGGTGGGCGATCGACTGGGCCGGTGGAGCGAAATCCGTCGTGTCGGGGCGGACGGACGTCGTGTGGCCGTCCGCCACGAGCACCAGGTCGTAGCCGCGGCTGAGGGCCTGGCGCGCCGTGGTCTCCACACAGTTCTCCGTGGCGAACCCGGTGACCAGGAGCTCGGTCGCGCCGAGGTCGTGCAGCACCGTGTCGAGCGGGGTGTGCAGGAAGGCGTCGGCGGTGCTCTTCTCCACCGCCGACTCCTCCTCACCCGGGGCGAGTTCGGGAACCACGGGGCCGCCGCCGCGCTGGCTCACCGTGACGACGGGGACGCCCGCCGCCCGGGCCCGGGAGCGCAGTCCCGCGATGGCCCCGACGGTCGGCCCCGGGCGGTGCATGATCGGCACCAGGGCGGCCTGCATGTCGATGACGAGGAGCGCGGGGCGGTGCGGCGGGCGTGGCGGCATGGGCCCACCGTAGCCGCCGCGAGCGTGCGTGCCAGACGCCGCGGGGCAGACGGGAGTGTGACGACAGGCCCTAGAGATCGCCCAGGGGGATGCGGCGGAACTCGATCGTCTCGTACGTGCCCGTCGCGCCGGTCTCGTACAGGATGCCGACGGTTCGCCGGTCGGGCTGGACCAGGTCCGAGTAGGCGGCCTTGAGCGGGGAGAGGGTGACGGACCTGGTGAAGGTCGCGCCCGCGTCGTCGCTGCGCCATATCGCCATGGCCTGGCGGGCGGTCGGCACGGACGGGCCGGAGAACAGCAGGGGCTTGCCCTTGCCTCCCGCCGTCTGCAGGACGCTGCCCTGGACGACCGGGACGTCGGACAGCGCGGGCTGCACCGCGTAGGGGCGGTCGAGGGTCTCGGCGCCGTCGCCCGAGTAGCTGTCGAGGCGGTTCCCCGCGTTGCTGCCGTTCTGGTCGCGGGCACTGAAGTAGAGGCGTCCGTCGGGGAGTTGGGCGGCCGTGGACTCGTTGGAGTTGTTCTCGCCGTCGTAGGAGTCGTCGACGAAGCCGATCCGCCAGGTGCGGCCGCCGTCGTCGCTGTAGAGGGCGTGCGCGCCGTAGTACTTGGCCTCCTGGCCGGTGTCGGCTGAGCCCGCGGGCGGGGCGGCCGAGTGGTTGGCGGGGACGACGAGGCGGCCGGCGTGCGGGCCGCGGGTGAGCGCGACGGCGTGGCCGGGGCCGGTCGCGTACCAGCGCCAGCCGGGGCGTTTGACGGTGTCCGTGAGGTCGCGGGGCGGCGTGAAGGTGCGGCCGTCGTCGCGGCTGGACTGCACGAAGACCCGGCGGCTCTGCTCGGGCGTCACCTCGCCGCGCATGATCTGGGCCTCGGTGGCCTGGCCGCTGTTGTAGGAGGTGAGGAGGGTGATCCGGCCGGTTCTCGGGTCCACGACGGGGGCCGGGTTGCCGCGGGTGTCGCCGTTGCCTGCGGCGACGACGGTCTGCGGGCCCCAGGTGCAGCCGCCGTCGGCCGAGCGTCTGAGGACGACGTCGATGTTCCCGGTGTCGGCGGCGCTGCTGTGTCTGCCCTCGGCGAAGGCGAGGAGCGTGCCGCGGGCGGTGCGGACGACGGCCGGGATGCGGTAGGTGTCGTAGCCGCCGGCGCCCGCGGTGAACGGGACCGAGGAGGTGCAGCGGGCGGGCCCGGTCACCGGTGCCGCGGCCGCGGTGCCGGGCAGGGTGAGGGCCGCGGCGGCGACGGCGGCGGTGAGGGCGGCCCCGGCCAGGCACCCCCTGCGGTCCGGACGGCCCTCTCGACTCGCACGGTGCTTGACAGCTGGCATCGCTCCCCCAGATCCGGACATGGGACGTAGGACGTCCTGTGACCGTAAGGGGGCGCCGTGGGACGGGGCAATACCCGTGCGGCTACGGGGAGTTGAGCGGCGTCACGAGACCGGACTCGTAGGCCGTGATGACCAGCTGCGCGCGGTCCCGCACCGCCAACTTGCCGATGATCCGGCTGACATGGGTCTTCGCGGTGAGCGGGCTGAGCCCCAGCGTGTCGGCGATCTCCGTGTTGGTGAGGCCGCGCGCGACGAGCGTGAGCACCTGGCGTTCGCGGTCGGAGAGGTGGTCGAGGGTGCCGTCCGGCGGTTCGGGGACCGCCGGGGCGCGCAGCACGCGGGCGATGAGGCGGGCCGTGGGGCCGGGCGACAGAAGCGCGTCGCCGGCCGCCACCGTGCGGACGGCGTCGAGGAGTTCGGCCGGTCTGGTGTCCTTCACGAGGAAGCCCGAGGCGCCCGCGCGCAGTGCGTCGACGACGTGCTCGTCGGTGTCGTACGTGGTCAGCATCAGGACCTTCACCCCGGCGAGGTCCTCGTCGGCGGCGAGCAGCCGGGTGGCCTCGATGCCGTCGAGGTCGGGCATGCGGATGTCCATGACGACCAGGTCGGCGCGGGCCGACCTGGCCAGCTCGACGGCTTCGCGGCCGGTGGCCGCCTGGCCGACGACCTCCATGTCGTCGGCGGAGTCCACGAGCATGGCGAAGGCCGCGCGGACCAGGGTCTGGTCGTCGGCGAGGAGGACGCGGATGCGCGTCATGACGCCTCCTCGGGGGACGGCCGCCGCACCGTCGTCAGGTGTGGTGGTGGTTCCGTCGGCGGCTGCGCGGTCGTCGTGGCCGCGGGCGTCGCGCCGCAGGGCTGCTGATCGGCGCCGTCCCGTTCATCCCCTGCGTCCCGCGCACCCTGCGCGTCCCGTGCATCCGGCGCCCCGGGGAAGGGCAGCGTCGCCGCCACCTCCCATCCGCCGGCCTCCCGGGGCCCGGCCTCCAGCACGCCCAGCACACTGCGCGCCCGCTCCCGCATGCCGATCAGCCCGAACCCCGGGGCCTCGGAAGGCTGCGATGCCGCCCCGCGCCCGTCGTCCACCACCGAGACGCTCAGTCCGGCGGGCGCCGCCCGGACGGTCACCCGCACCGTGAGCCCGGACCCGCCGTGCCGCACGGCGTTGGTCAGTGCCTCCTGCACGATCCGGTACGCGGCCGCGCCGACGGCGGGCGGTACGTCCGCCGTGTCGAGGTCCGCGACCACCTCGGCGCCGGCCGTGCGGGCCGCCGAGACCAGTTCCGGCAGGCCGTCGAGGTCCGGCAGCGGCCCCCGCGTCTCGTCCGGCATGGAGCGCAGCACCTCCAGCGTGGCGCGGAGTTCGCCGCGCGCCGACCGGCACGTGTCGGCGATGTCGTCGAGGGCTTTGGCGACGGCGGCCCGGTCCAGGCGGTCGGGCGTGGCGTTCAGGACGTGGGCGGCGACGGCCGTCTGGACGCCGACCAGGGTGATGCTGTGGGCGAGGAGGTCGTGCAGGTCGCGGGCGACGCGCAGGCGTTCCTCGGCGACGCGGCGCCTGGCCTCCTCCTCGCGGGTGCGTTCGGCGCGTTCGGCGCGCTCGATGACGGAGTCGACGTACTGGCGCTGGATGCGCGCGTACAGGCCGAGCAGGATGATGGCGACGATCCAGCCGGAGATCCGGAGCGCCTGCGCGCCCTCGGCCACTCCCTGGCTGAACTTGACGACGAGTTCCAGTCCGATGACGACCGCGCCCACGACGAGGGAACGGCGCGGCCGTTCGGTCATGGTGACCGTGAACAGGCAGAGGCCGGCGACGGGCAGCGGGGCCGTGTGGTTGAACTCCATCGTGTGGTACGGCACGGTGACGGCGAACACACAGAGGAACACGGGGAGCGGGGCGCGCCGCCGCCACAGCGCGGGGATGTGCGCGGTGAGCAGCAGCACCCAGCCCAGAGCGGTCGGCCGGCTCCCGTTGTTGTGCAGGAACAGGGCGATCAGTACGGCGGCGGACGCCAGCACGGCGGTCAGTGTCGCGTCACCGCGCAGTACCCGGCCCGGGTCCGGCGGCCCGGCGCGACGTGCGGGCCCTGGAGTGGCTCCGGGCATCAGGAGCAGTCGTTTGACGTCCACCGGTTCATCTTCCGTCAGGAGGGCGCCCCTCCGGCAGGGAGGGGCGCCCGGGTTCCGTTCAGGGGGCAGGGGTGAGGGCGGGTTCCTCGGCGGGCGGAGCGGCGGGCGTCTGCGGCCGTCGCCGGGCCAGCGGTCCCGGCCACCACACCGTGCGGCCGAGCGCGAGACTCGCCGACGTCACCAGATAGGTCCGTACGAGGAAGGTGTCCAGGAGGACGCCGACCGCGATGACGAAGCCCAGCTCGACGAGTTGGACCAGCGGCATGTTGGTGAGCACGGCGAACGTCGCGGCCAGCACGAGTCCGGCGGAGGCGATCACCCCTCCGGTGGTGCGCAGCGCCGTGAGGGCCGCGGCCCCCGTCTCGGCGCCCGCCTTCACCTCCTCCCGCATCCGGTGCATCAGGAAGATCCCGTAGTCGACGCCCAGGGCGACGAGGAAGACGAAGGAGAGCAGCCCGAGTCCGGGGTCCGTCCCCTCGAAGCCGAACACCGGCCCGAAGACGAGCCCGCCGATGCCGAGCGCGGCGCCCCACACGGCGACCACGGCGACGAGCAGTAGCAGCGGCGCGACCAGACTGCGCAGCAGGGCGACCAGGACCAGCAGCACGGCGGCGAGCACGATCGGCACGACGACGAGCCGGTCGCGGGCGTTGGTGTCCTTCAGGTCGAGCTGTTCGGCGCTGGGCCCGCCGACGTAGGCGCCCTGTCCGTCGAGGCCGTCGCGCAGCGCCTCGATGGTGGCGGTCTCGGCGGCGCTCTGCGGCGCGGCCTCGGCGACGACGCTGATCTCGGTCCAGCCGTCGCCGCTGCGGCCGCGCCGGGCGTCGGTGACGCCCGCGGTGTCGCGTGCGGTCCGCACCGCCTCGTCGGCGCCGCCGGTCGGGGCGATGACGGTGATCGGCTGGGTGCCGGTCTCCGGGTAGGCGGCGGCGAGGGTCTTCATCGCGGCGACGGAGTCCGGGGTGTTGGTGAAGGAGTCCTCCTGCTTGACGGCGCCGGGCAGGTTGAGCGCGCCCAGGGCCAGGGCGCCCAGCAGCACGGCCCCGACGCCGAGGACGGTGAGCGGCCTGCGGCCCGCCGACGAGCCCATCGCGGAGAACAGCGACTTGCGTTCCTTCGGCTGCGAGCCGAACGCCGGGACGAGCGGCCAGAACACGCGCCGGCCGAGCAGCACGAGGACGGCCGGCAGCAGGGTCAGCATGGCGACGAGCGCGCACAGCACGCCCACGGCGCCCAGCGGGCCCATGCCGCGCGAGGAGTTGAGGTCGGCGGCGAGCAGGCACAGCAGGCCCGCGGCGACCGTTCCCGACGAGGCGAGCACGGCGGGCCCGCAGCCGCGCAGGGCGGCGCGCATGGCGTCGTACGGGCGCTCGACGCGGCGCAGCTCCTCCCGGTACCGGGACACGATGAGCAGCGCGTAGTCGGTACCGGCCCCGAACACGAGGATGGTCATGACGCCGGAGCTCTGGCCGCTGATGGTGGTGCCGAAGGCCTGGTGCAGCCCGTACGAGACGCCCATCGACAGGAAGTCGGCGACCCCGGCGACGGCGAGCGGGACGAGCCACAGGAACGGGCTGCGGTAGATCAGGATCAGCAGCAGGGCGACGACGGCGACGGTCGTGTAGAGCAGCGGCCCGTCGAGGGACTGGTAGACCTCACTGGCGTCGGTGGCCAGCGCCCCCGGCCCGCCGACCTCCACGCTCATCCCGGCGTCGGTGTCGTGGGCGATGTCCCGCACGTCGTTCACGAAGGCGTCGCGGAGCTTCTCGTCCTGGCCGGGCGCGTTGCTGGCGACGGGGTACATGAGGGTGTCACCACTCTTCGACGGCACTCCCTCCGGCGCCGCGGCGAGCTCGAACTCCCTCTCAATGGAGGCAACTTGACCACCGGCCGCCTCCCGGTCCGCCGCGGTCAGCCCACCGTCCCGGTGGTACACGAGCACCAGCTCGGTCGTCTCCCCGCCCGGCAGCCGGTCCTGGATCTTCGCGACCTGCGTCGAGTCGGCGCTCGCCGGCAGGTAGTCGACGGCCCGGTCCTTCTGTACGTCGCCGAGTTTGCCGGCGAACGGTCCCGCGAGGGCGAGCACGGCGACCCACAGCGCCAGCAACGTCCAGGGCACGGCGTGCCTGCGGCGCCGCGCGGTTGTTCCAGGCGGTCCCCCCATGGGTGGGCCTCCCTCTCTCGATCGGAATCGGCTACGACCAGACTCCGACCGGAAGCCCCGTGCTTCGTCGCCCGACGGATCGAGTTGAGAGCTACTGCGCAGGGCGACCCGCCCGCCCGACTACTCCCCCGGGAGTAGCGGCCGATACCGCCGCGGGGGTCCCCTCTCATCACGATCTGCGACCCGGCGGGGGCTGGTCGCGCAGTTCCCCGCGCCCCTGAAGCGAGCTCCGCTCGCTCAGGAGGGGAAGGCTGCGCGCAGCGCATGCCTTCCAGGGGCGCGGGGAACTGCGCGAGAAGCCCCACCGGGCCGCAGCCCGCAACGACAGCCCCGCACGGCAGACGCAACCGGCGCCCGGCAACGGACCGACGGCGACGCGGCAGCGCCTAGCTGGGCGTACGCGCCGCGGCGACCAGCAACTGGTTGACCTCGTCGACACACATGGTCAGCGCAGCGCCCACCGTGCCGAGAACATCCCGCTCCCCCGCCGAGTACGGCCCGTCCGCCAACGCGATCCGCGCCCCTTGCAGCAGCAACGACTCCCGCCCGGCCGGCGCAAGATGAGGCGCGAGCGGATCGAGCGCCTCGTGGAGCTCGATCGCGAGCCCGGCCCCCGGCCCGACGTGCTCCGGCATCCGCCCCGCATCGTTCACCAACGCCTCGACGAGCGCCGCGAGTTGGGCCTCGGAACAGTCCTCGAACCCGGCCCCCCGCAGCGTACCCACCGCACATTCGAGGGACGGCCGGGTGGCGGAGCCGCCCACCGAGAGGACGGCGAGGACCACCGTGTGGACGGCGTCCCTGAGCATCGCGGAGAACCGGTGCGTGGTCGGGTGGTCGAGCGCGTCCATCCCGAACCGCCCCTCGCACGCCGCGCATTGGACGACGGGCCCCGCCTCACCGCGCGGCACGACGGGCACCCCGAGCACGGTGAAACGCCGACGGCCGGTACGGCGCTGGTAGTTGCGGTCGCCACCGCAGCCGGGGCAGAAGAACTCCCCGTCGCCGACGGTGGTCCATGCGGTGTGCACGCCCAGAACCCGCGAGAGCCCGTTTCGTCGCATACGTCCCCAGATCGGCAGCACGTCGCACACCTCCGTAACGGCACCGCAACATCGCGGCGTTGGCGTGATGTTAGCCACATTGTTGATGCGACGTCAGTACCTTGGTCACGCCAAGGTCACGGGACCCCTGCCCGCTGGCCGAGAAACGACACGGCCCCGCACACCCACAAAAGGTGTACGGGGCCGGGAACTACCAGCTCACCAGGGTCAGCGGGCCGCGCGGTTGACCGCGGAGACGACGGCCTTCAGCGACGCACGTGTCGTATTCGCGTCGATGCCGATGCCCCAGAGAACCTTGTCCTCGATGGCGACCTCGATGTACGAGGCGGCGACCGCGGAGGCGCCCTCGCTCATCGTGTGCTCCTGGTAGTCCAGCAGCCGGGCGTCGACGCCGATGCCCTGCAGCGCGTGGAAGAACGCGGAGATCGGACCGTTGCCGGTGCCCACCAGGACCTGCTCGGCGCCGTCCACCTCGGCCTCGACGGTCAGCGTGTCGACGCCGTCCGTGTCGGTCGTGGTCTGGCCGGTCTTGACCTGGATGCGGCCCCACGGGTTGTCCGGGTTGGGCAGGTACTCGTCCTGGAAGGTGCTCCAGATCTCCTTGGGCGTGACCTCGCCGCCCTCGGCGTCCGTCTTCGCCTGGATGACCTTGGAGAACTCGACCTGCATCCGGCGCGGCAGGTCCAGGCTGTGGTCGTTCTTCAGGACGTACGCGATGCCGCCCTTGCCGGACTGCGAGTTGACGCGGATGACGGCCTCGTAGGAGCGGCCGACGTCCTTCGGGTCGATCGGCAGGTACGGGACGGCCCACTCGATGTCGTCCACCGTGACGCCCTTGGCGGCCGCGTCGGCCTCCATCGCGTCGAAGCCCTTCTTGATGGCGTCCTGGTGGGAGCCGGAGAAGGACGTGTAGACCAGGTCGCCCACGTACGGGTGGCGCGGGTGGACCTCCATCTGGTTGCAGTACTCCCACGTGCGACGGATCTCGTCGATGTCGGAGAAGTCGATCTGCGGGTCGACGCCCTGCGAGAACAGGTTCATGCCCAGCGTCACCAGGTCGACGTTGCCGGTCCGCTCGCCCTGGCCGAACAGGCAGCCCTCGACGCGGTCGGCGCCGGCCATCACGGCCAGCTCGGCGGCGGCGACGGCGGTGCCCCGGTCGTTGTGCGGGTGGACGGAGAGGACCACGTGCTCGCGGCGGGTCAGGTTGCGGTGCATCCACTCGAAGCGGTCCGCGTGCGTGGAGGGCGTCGAACGCTCCACCGTGGCGGGCAGGTTGAGGATGATCTCGCGGCCCGGACCCGGCTGGTAGACGTCCATGACGGCCTCGCAGACCTCCAGGGCGAAGTCCAGCTCGGTGTCGGTGAAGATCTCCGGGGAGTACTGGTAGCCGAACTCCGTCTCGGGGCCCAGCAGCTTCTCCGCGTACTCCATGACCAGCCGCGTGCCGTCGACGGCGATCTGCTTGATGTCGTCCTTGGAGCCGCGGAAGACGACCCGGCGGAAGACCGGCGCCGTCGCGTTGTACAGGTGGACCGTCGCGCGCTTCGCGCCCTTCAGGGACTCGACGGTCCGCTCGATCAGGTCCTCGCGGGCCTGGGTCAGTACGGAGATCGTGACGTCGTCCGGGATGGCGGCCGGGTCTTCGATGATCGAACGTACGAAGTCGAAGTCGGTCTGGCCGGAGGCGGGGAAACCGACCTCGATCTCCTTGTAGCCCATCTTGACCAGCTGGTCGAACATCCGGCGCTTGCGCTCGGGCGACATCGGGTCGATCAGGGCCTGGTTGCCGTCACGCAGGTCGGTGGAGAGCCAGCGGGGAGCGGTGGTGATCCGGCGGTTCGGCCAGGTGCGGTCGGCGATGTCGACCTGGTCGTACTGGCCGTACTTGCGGATCGGCATGCTGCTGGGCTGCTGGCGGTTCGGCATGATGCGGGGGCTCCTCAGAGGTGGCCGGTAAGGCGGCCGACGGCGCAACGCCAAACTCCGCGGGGAGGGGGTCGGCCTCGACTACAGGCCCTCGCCGCGGCAGCTAAGGAGAAGCAGCCCGAATCGCATGATGCTCAGCACCTTAGCCCAGCCGCTCCGGATGCGGAGGCCCGTATCAGTATGCGGGACCGCCGACAGGTAACGGGTAAGAGGTGATCAATACCTCTATTTCAGTAATCATGGTTGCAGGTAGTGACAGCGGCATGACCCAGTGCCACATTGCCTCGCATGACCGCCAACCCAACGGGGAACCCGACGGGGTTCGAGCCCGTGTTCTGCACCATCGTGCCGCCTCACGTCCTCGACAAGGCCGCCCAGGCCGAGGACTCCGCGATCGCCGCCCGCGCCCGCAGGACCCTGGAGCGCGACGCGTTCGAGCGCACCCACCGCCGTATGACGACCGTCATCGGCGCACCCTCCGTGGCGCCGCCGCCCGAAGCCGCCGCGCAGAAGCCGCACCGCACCGTCTACGACGCCAAGCACGGCACCAACCTGCCCGGCCGCAAGGTGCGCGGCGAGGGCGACAAGCCCGGCAAGGACGCGACCGTCAACCGCGCGTACGCCGGTCTCGGCGCCACCTTCGAGCTGTACCTGGAGAAGTTCGCCCGCTACTCGATCGACGGCAACGGCCTGCCGCTGAACGCGACGGTGCACTACTCCGAGGACTACAACAACGCCTTCTGGAACGGCGAGCAGATGGTGTTCGGCGACGGTGACGGCGAGATCTTCCTCGACTTCACCATCCCCGTCGACGTCATCGGCCACGAGCTCACCCACGGCGTCACCCAGTACACGGCGAACCTGACGTACTTCGGCCAGCCGGGTGCCCTGAACGAGTCGATGTCCGACGTCTTCGGCTCGCTCATCAAGCAGTACACGCTGGGCCAGACCGCCGCCGAGGCCGACTGGCTGATCGGCGCCGGGCTGCTCGCGCCGCGCGTCACAGGCGTGGCCCTGCGCTCCATGAAGGCCCCGGGGACGGCGTTCGACGACGACGTGCTCGGCAAGGACCCGCAGCCCGCCGACATGGACCACTACGTGCGCACCGGCCGGGACAACGGCGGCGTGCACATCAACTCCGGCATCCCCAACCACGCGTTCTACATCCTGGCCGAGTCGCTCGGCGGGCACGCGTGGGAGCGGGCCGGGCAGATCTGGTACGACACGCTGACCGGCGGCGAGCTGAAGCAGGACTGCTCGTTCGCGGACTTCGCCAAGGCGACGGTCAAGGCCGCGCAGGCCCGCTACGGCGGCGCCGAGGAGCACCAGGCCGTCCTGAAGGCGTGGGAACAGGTCGGGGTGCCCACGCACTGACCGGCACGCCGTTTTCGGGGTAGACAGGGACCCATGCGTATCCACGTCACGCGCACGGGCGGATTCGCCGGCATCGACCGGCACGCCGAGGTCGACACGGCGGGCCGGGCCGACGCCCACGAGTGGCAGGTCCTGGCCGAGAAGGCGCTGGCCGCGGGCCGGGGCACGCCCCCCATAGGGGTGCCGGACGGATTCAGCTACACCATCACCGTGGACGGGCGGACCGTGTACTGCGCGGACCCCCGGCTCACCGACGAACAGCGCAAGCTGATCAGCCGGGTCCTGAAGGAAGGGGCCTGAGGGAAGCCCTGAGGGAAACGAGGGCACAACTCCTGTTCGCTGCATGGGCGTTGACTTCGTACTGACCGGTACGGATGATCGCGCCCATGACAGCCACCCAGGACGCGCTTCCGACGTTCCCGCCCGGTTTTCTGTGGGGCGTCGCCACATCGGCCCACCAGATCGAGGGCGCCGTCGACGGACGGACGCCTTCGATCTGGGACGCCTTCACCGCGGAGCCCGGCCGGGTCAGGGACGGCTCGACGGCGGCGGTGGCCTGCGACCACGTGGCCCGCTACCGCGAGGACGTGGCGCTCGTCCGCGACCTGGGCGTGGACGCGTACCGCTTCTCGGTCTCCTGGCCACGGGTGCTCGCCCCCGGTGGCCTCGACTTCTACGACCGGCTCGTCGACGAGCTGTGCGCGCAGGGCGTCCGCCCGGTGCCGACGCTCTTCCACTGGGACCTGCCCGCCGGGCTCGACTGGCTCGACCGGGACACCGCGTCGCGCCTCGCCGAGTACACGGCGACGGTCGCCGGGCGCATCGGCGACCGGGTCGACAAGTGGATCACCCTCAACGAACCGGCCGAGCACACCGTGCTGGGCCACGCCCTCGGTGAGCACGCGCCCGGCAAGAAGCTGCTGTTCGACGCGCTGCCGGTGGCCCACCACCAGCTCCTCGCGCACGGTCTGGCGGCGCGGGCGCTGCGCGCGGCCGGCGCGACCGACATCGGGATCGCCAACTCCCACGGCCCGACCTGGGCCGCGTCGCAGGACCCGGCCGACGTGGCCGCGGCGGACCTGTACGACGTGATCCTGAACCGGCTCTTCGCCGACCCGCTGCTGCTCGGCCGGTACCCCGACGGATTCGCCGAGCTGATGCCGGGCGACGACGTCGCGGCCGATCTGAAGCTGATCTCCGACGGGACCCTCGACTGGTACGGGATCAACTTCTACCAGCCGACGAAGGTGGGCGCGCCCGGCGCCGCCGACGTGGAGTTCTCCGGCCTCACCCTCCCCGCCGAACTCCCCTTCTCCGTCAGGAGGATCGAGGGGCATCCGGTGACGGACTTCGACTGGCCGGTGGTGCCGGACGCACTCACCGAACTCCTCACCGGCTTCCGCGACCGCTACGGCGACCGGCTGCCGCCGCTCGTCGTGACCGAGAACGGCTGCGCGTACGAGGGGGTCGACGACCAGGAGCGGATCGCGTACCTGGACGGCCATCTGCGGGCGCTGCACCGGGCGTTGGCGGCGGGCGTCGACGTGCGGGGCTACTTCGTCTGGTCACTGATGGACAACTTCGAGTGGGCGGAGGGCTACACGAAACGCTTCGGGCTCGTCCACGTCGACTACGCGACGCAGGTGCGCACGCCGAAGGCGTCGTACGGCTGGCTGCGCGACGCGCTGCGGGCGCAGCGGGCATGACGGCCCTCGCCCTCGACGAGCCCGTCGACCGGGTCGGGCGGGGCTGGACGGCGGCCCTCGCGCTGGCCAACGGGGCGATCTGGGTGGGCTGGTACGGCCCGCTGCAGATCCTCCTCGCGAAGCAGGCCGAGCAGTTCGCGCCCGGCACCGGCCTGTCGAAGGAGTCGCTGCTCGCCTGGGTGACGGGCGTCGGGGCGGTGGTCTCGCTCGCCGCCAACCCGCTGTTCGGCGCGCTCTCCGACCGCACGGTGTCCCGGTACGGGCGGCGGACGCCGTGGATCGTGGCGGGCGCGGCGGGCGGCGCGCTGTCCCTGCTGGTGCTGGCGGGCGCCGACACCCTGTGGGTGCTCTTCGCGGGCTGGTGCCTGGCGCAGCTGACCCTGAACGCATCGTTCGCGGCGGTCACCGCGGCCGTGCCCGACCGGGTGCCACGGCTCCAACGGGGCGCCGTGGGCGGCTGGTTGGGGGTCGCGCAGATCCTCGGCGTGGTCGCCGGGACCGGGCTGGCGACGGCGGCGGGCGGGATCGGGGCCGGGTACGTGGCGTGCGCGGCCTTCACCCTGCTGGGCGTGGCCCCGTACGTACTGCGCCACCCGGACCTGCGGCTCGACCCGGCCGCCCGTCCGGCCTGGTCCTGGCGCCGGTTCGCGGCGGGCTTCTGGCTGAGCCCGCGCAGGCATCCGGACCTGGCGTGGGCGTGGCTGACCCGCTTCCTCATCAACCTCGGCAACGCCCTGGTCCTTCTCTACCTCTTCTACTACCTGCGCGACCGGCTGCACTACGACGACCCCGACACCGGGGTGCTGATCCTGACCGCGGTGAACGGGGTGACGCTGCTCGCCACGGTGGTGGTGGGCGGGGCCTGGTCGGACCGGATCGGCCGCCGCAAACCGTTCGTGCTCTGGTCGGGCGTGCTCATGGCGGTGGCCACGGGTGTGCTGTCCGGCTGGCAGACCTGGACCGGGGCGCTCGTCGCGGCGGCCGTCCTCGGGGTCGGCTTCGGCGTCTTCACCTCGGTCGACTTCGCGCTGATGACGGACGTCCTGCCGAAGGCCCTCGACCGCGGCAAGGACCTCGGCGTCATCAACATCGCCAACTCGCTGCCGCAGGTGGCGGCCCCGGTGCTGGCCGCCCCGCTCGTCAACCACCTCGGCGGATACCGGGTGCTGTACCTGGTGGCGGCGGGGATCGGGCTCGCCGGGGCAATTCTGGTGCGGCGGATCAAGGGCGTCGCATAGGGTCCGCGCCATGTCTGCGGAACATCTTCTGGACCAGCTGGAGCGGTACTACGACACGGTGCCGCGGGCCGCCGCCCGGGTGGAGGACTTCGGCTCCCTCACCCTGTTCGTCCGGGAGGGCGCCGGCTGGCCCTACTACGCCCGGCCCGCGCTCCGTGCGGACGCTCCGCCGCCCACCGTCTCCGACGTGCTCGCCGTCCGGGCCCGGCAGCGGGAGCTGGGGGCTCCCGAGGCGTTCGAGTGGGTGGCGGAGACGACGCCGGGGCTGCGGGAGGCCGTGGAGGCCTCGGGACTCGTGGTGCACGCGCATCCACTGATGGCGCGGGAGGGCGGGGCCCTGGGTGAACCGCACCCGCTGGTCCGGATCCTGTCCGCCCAGGACCCTTTCCTGGCCGGGGCGTTGGCCCTGCCCCATGTGGCCTTCGCGCATCCCGGGACCGCGGTCGGCACGGCGGGGGCCGCCGAACTGACCGCGGAGATCGCGGCGCGGGCGACGGACGGCGCCCTGCCCGGATACCAGGACCGGATCCGGGCAGGGCAGGTCGTCGTCGCGGCGGCGGTGGAGAACGGGGTGGTGCTCAGCTCCGGCCTGCACCTGCCCGTCGGTGACGTCACCGAGGTGGCGGGCGTCGGTACGTTGCCCGCGGCGAGGCGGCGGGGGCTGGGTCTCGCGGTGACGTCGGCGCTGGTCGCTCACGCGGTGGCCTCCGGCGTGGGGACGGTGTTCCTCTCGGCCGGGGATGACGATGTGGCGCGCCTGTACGCCCGCTTGGGTTTCCGCCCGGTGGGCACGGCGCTGATCGCCTCCGGCCCATGAAGGCCGTTCCCCGGCTGAGCGCCGGTGGGGGCTGGTCGCGCAGTTCCCCGCGCCCCTGGGCGAGCCGGATCAAGCCCCTCCGGCGCTTGAGGAGCGGGGTCCGGGGCAGCGCCCCGAGGCCGTTCCCCGGGTGGCCGCCGGTGGGGGCTGGTCGCGCAGTTCCCCGCGCCCCTGGGCGAGCCGGATCAAGCCCCGCTGGCGCTTGAGGAGCGGGGTCCGGGGCGGCGCCCCGAGGCCGTTCCCCGGGTGGCCGCCGGTGGGGGCTGGTCGCGCAGTTCCCCGCACCCCTAAAGGGCACCCGCATCCCGGGCCGTCCACACGGACGGGAACAGCGGGCGGTAGCCCAGCTCGTGGCGGATGCGAGTCGTCGACATCACGCTGTGCCACGGGTCCGCCGCATCCTTGTCGTACGCCTCCCGCGGCACCGGCACCCCATTGAGCTGGAAGAGATCGACCGTGGTGACGGGCGCGTCGTCGGCGATGTTGTAGACGCCGGTCGCGCCCGGCGCGTAGAGAAGGCGCTGCAGACCCTGCGCGACATCCGCGTGGTGACCCATGTGCAACCGCTGCATGGCGGGCCAGTTCGGCGCCCAGTCCATCACGTTGTCCAGATGCGGATCCCCGTCGCCGTACACGAACGGGAGCCGCCCGATACGCAGGTCGTCGAGCCCGTCCATGGCGCCCAGCGCACGCTCCGCCTCCCACTTCGACTGCGGGTAGGCGCCCCAGAGATGACCACCGGGCACCGTCTCGTCACCCTCGACCAGCGGCCGGCCCCGCCCCGCCCCGTACACGAGCCCCGTACTGACCTGCACGAACCGCCGCACGCCGGAGGCCACCGCGGCCCGGCCGAGCTCGATCGCGGCGTCCCGGTTGACGGCCTGCGCCTCCTCGTCGGGCACCCCGCGGAACGCCGCCGCGACGTTCACCACCGCTTCCACCCCGGCCGTCGCCTTGCCGAGCACATCCGTGTCGCGCAGATCGCCGACCTGCACCTGCGCGCCGAGCTCGGCGAACCGTTCACCGCGCGCCGCGTCCCGTACGAGCACCCGCACCTCGTCGCCGGGCGCCGTGTTCTGCAGCAGCCTCGGCACGAAGCGCCGTCCGACCTGCCCTGTCGCTCCGGTCACCAGAATCAGCATGGCCGCCTCCTCGTCGTCGTAGCCATGCTCAGAGCCTGGATGCTCTGCGGTCGCGGCGGGAGAGACGCGGTTATCCAGGGAGCGGCACTCCCTGGATACGGCCCGGGATCCGCGTGATGCTGGAAGCGTGAACCGAGCCGAACTCGCCGACTTCCTGCGCCGCTCCCGCACCCGCCTGTCCCCCGCGGACGTGGGCCTCGCCGAGGGACTGCGCCGCCGTACGCCGGGCCTGCGCCGTGAGGAGGTGGCGCAGCTGGCCGGGATGTCCACGGACTACTACACGCGGCTCGAGCAGCGCCGCGGCTCGCATCCGTCGCGCCAGATGCTGACCGCCCTGGCCCGCGCGCTGCGGCTGACGGCGGACGAGCGGGACCACCTGTTCCATCTGGCGGGCGAGGAGCCGCCGCGGCCCGGCACGTCGTCGGGCCATGTGCGGCCGGGCCTGCTGATGATCCTGGACCGGCTGCACGATCTGCCGGCCCAGGTGCTGAGCGACTGGGGCGAGGTGCTCGCGCAGAACGCCATGGCGGTGGCCCTGTCCGGCGACAACGCCGGGGTGAACATGATCCGCCGGTTCTTCCTGGAACCGGCGAGCCGCACCCTGCTCCCGGCCGAGAGCCACGAGCAGCACGCCCGCACCCACGTGGCGACGCTGCGGGCGGTCACCGGCGCCCGCCCGGACGATCCGGGCCCGGCCGCCCTGGTGGCCGAACTGCGGGCGGGATCGGGCGAGTTCGAGGCGCTCTGGCAGGAGCACGAGGTGCTGGTGCGGCGCGCGGCGACGAAGCGTTTCGTGCACCCGGTGGTCGGCGTCCTCGACCTCGACTGCGAGGTGCTGACCGGCGACGGGCACGGCCAGATGCTCGTCGTGCACTCGGCACGGCCGGGCACGGAGACGTACGAGCGCCTCGAACTGCTGCGGGTGATCGGCGTCCAGGACCTGTCCCCCAGCGACAGCGCCTAGAAGCCGAGCTTGCGCAGCTGGCGCGGGTCGCGCTGCCAGTCCTTGGCGACCTTGACGTGCAGGTCGAGGTAGACGGGCGTACCGAGCAGCGCCTCGATCTGCTTGCGGGACTTGATGCCGACGTCCTTGAGGCGCTTGCCCTTGGGGCCGATGATGATGCCCTTCTGGCTGGGCCGCTCGATGTAGACGAAGGCGTGGATGTCGAGGAGCGGCTTGTCGGCGGGGCGGTCCTCGCGCGGCAGCATCTCCTCGACGACGACGGCGATGGAGTGCGGCAGCTCGTCCCGGACGCCTTCGAGCGCGGCCTCGCGGATCAGCTCGGCGACCATGACCTGCTCGGGCTCGTCGGTGAGGTCGCCCTCCGGGTAGAGCGCGGGGCCCTCGGGGAGCAGCGGGACGATGAGGTCGGCCAGCAGGTCGACCTGCTTGTCGCCGACGGCGGAGACCGGGATGATCTCGGCCCACTCGAAGCCGAGCTCCTTGCCGAGCTGGTCGATGGCGATGAGCTGCTCGGCGAGCTGCTTGCTGTCGACGAGGTCGGTCTTGGTGACGATGGCGATCTTCGGCGTCTTCTTGATGGACGCGAGTTCCTTGGCGATGAACCGGTCGCCGGGGCCGAGCTTCTCGTTCGCGGGCAGGCAGAAGCCGATGACGTCGACCTCGGCCCACGTGGTGCGCACGACGTCGTTCAGCCGCTCGCCGAGCAGGGTGCGCGGCTTGTGCAGACCGGGGGTGTCCACCAGGATCAGCTGCGCGTCGTCGCGGTGGACGATGCCGCGCACGGTGTGCCGCGTGGTCTGCGGCTGGTCGGCGGTGATGGCCACCTTCTTGCCGACCAGAGCGTTCGTGAGGGTGGACTTGCCCGCGTTGGGGCGGCCGACGAAGCAGGCGAAGCCGGCGCGGTGCGCGGATCCGGGTGCGGGGGTGTGAACGCTCATGGCGCCCATTGTCCCTGATCCGGAAAGCGCCGCAGCACCGTGAGGTCCCGGTAACCCCTCGGCAACACGAAACACGGCGGAAACGCCGGGGTGCGGATTCCGAAACGCGGGCCGGTGACGCTGGCCCGCATGCCTGCCACGACCGTGCCCCTCGCCGCGCAAGCCGCCCTCGACACCGGTGACACCGCCTGGCTGCTCGCCGCCACGGCCCTCGTCCTCCTCATGACGCCGGGCCTCGCCCTGTTCTACGGCGGCATGGTCCGCACGAAGAGCGTCCTCAACATGCTGATGATGAGCTTCGTGTCCATCGCGCTCGTGACGGTGGTGTGGCTGGTCGCGGGGTACTCGCTCGCGTTCGGCGACGACGCGTTCGCGGGCCTGATCGGCGGTCTGGAGCACGCGGGCATGGCGGGGATCGGCCCGGACTCGGTGACCGGCACGGTCCCCACCTTCCTCTTCACGACGTTCCAGCTGACCTTCGCGATCCTGACCACCGCGCTGATCAGCGGAGCCGTCGCGGACCGCACGAGGTTCGGGGCGTGGCTGGTCTTCGTACCGCTGTGGGCGCTGCTCGTATACGTTCCCGTCGCGCACTGGGTGTGGGGTCCTGGCGGCTGGATCGCGCAGCACCTGGGGGCCCTCGACTTCGCGGGCGGCCTCGTCGTCGAGATCGCCTCGGGCGCGTCGGGTCTCGCCCTGTGCCTGGTGCTCGGGCCGCGCCTCGGCTTCAAGAAGGACGCGATGCGCCCGCACAACCTGCCGATGGTGATCATGGGCGCGGGCCTGCTCTGGTTCGGCTGGCTCGGCTTCAACGGCGGTTCGGCGCTCGGCGCGAACGGCCTCGCCGCGGCCTCCCTGTTCAACACCCTGATCGCGGGCTGCACGGGACTGCTGGGCTGGCTGTTCGTGGAGCAGCGGCGGGACGGGCACCCGACGACGTTCGGCGCGGCGTCCGGTGCGGTGGCGGGGCTGGTCGCGATCACCCCGGCCTGCGGCGTCGTGGGGGTGCCCGGCGCGGCCGTCGTCGGGCTCGCGGCCGGTGTCGTGTGCTCGTACGCCGTCGCCTGGAAGTTCCGCTTCGACTACGACGACTCACTGGACGTGGTCGGCGTGCACTTCGTCGGCGGTGTCGTGGGCACGGTCCTGATCGGCCTGTTCGCGACGTCGGCGATGACCGGGTCGGGCGCGAAGGAGGGCCTCTTCTACGGCGGCGGGTTCGGGCAGCTCGGCAAGCAGCTGGTCGCCGTGCTGGTCGTGGCGGCGTACACGTTCGCGGTGACGTACGGGCTCGGCAGGGCCGTCGACCGGTTCCTGGGGTTCCGGGCCGCGGCCGAGGAGGAGCTGACGGGCCTGGACCAGACGGTGCACGCGGAGAGTGCGTACGATCACGGCGTCCTGAGCGCCTCGGCGCACCCCGCCCACGCTCCCGTCTCCGTCGCCGGAAAGGCCAAGCAGTCATGAAGCTGATCACCGCGGTCGTCAAGCCGTTCCGTCTCGACGAGGTCAAGACGGCGCTGCAGGAGCTGGGCGTGCAGGGCCTGACGGTGACCGAGGCCAGCGGTTACGGGCGGCAGCGCGGGCACACCGAGGTGTACCGGGGCGCGGAGTACCAGGTCGACCTGGTGCCCAAGGTGCGGATCGAGGTCGTCGTCGGGGACGACGACGCCGAGGCCGCGATGGAGGCGATCGTGCGGGCCGCCCGGACCGGCAAGATCGGTGACGGCAAGGTCTGGGCCGTGCCCGTCGACACCGTGGTGCGGGTGCGGACGGGCGAGCGGGGCCCCGACGCCGTCTGAGTCAGCCCGGTCAGAGGCTGACGCCGCAGTTCGGCCAGGCGCCGGCGCCCTGGCTGGCGAGGACCTTGTTGCCGACGGTGATCTGCTCGGCCTTGCTGGCGAGGTGCGCGCTGGGGGCGTACTGGGTGCCGCCGTAGGCGGCCCAGGTGGACTGCGTGAACTGCAGGCCGCCGTAGAAGCCGTTGCCGGTGTTGGCGGACCAGTTGCCGCCGGCCTCGCACTGCGCGACGGAGTCCCAGGAGCCGGTCGGGGCGGCGGCGGTCGCGGCGGAGGCGGAGCCGGTGCCGACGATCACCATCGCGCCGGCGGCGCCGGTGAGCACACCGGCGACGGCGAGACGACGGACGCGGGACGAGGTCTTGCGGGCAGAGGTGAACACGTAGAAAGCCTTCGTTCGGGGACGGGGGGTGCCCGGCGCCTCCCGGTGACGGGACGCTGTGAGCGCTTCGGCGCCTGGCAACGGATCCACCATGACCGGCCTGTCCGGGTTTGCCCCATGGGTCCTAAGTCCCACCGACGGGACTTTGGTCCTTCTTTCGCCCGTCGCGGCGGCGGGACCAAAGACTCGGGCCGAAGGTCCCTCACCCCTTGCCCCACAAGGCCAGGACGCCTCCCTCGCGAGACACGTCGGGCCGGGACCAAAGTCCCGGCCCGACGCCGACGTGACCGTCTTCACGCCGTTCAGGCATGAACCGCCTCATTACTGGGCAAGCGGGGTTCCCTGTGACGCACGCCTCCCGGCTCAGCCCGCCTCGACGGCGGCCCGGACGGTGCCGTCCGGCGCCGCGAGGAACACCGGCGTCCCGGCCCCGCCCAGATCACGCACGGCGGCGACGTCCTCGCCCGCCAGGGCGTCCGCGGCCGAGACGACGGCGGCCGCCTCCAGGGACTGCGCACCGGAGGCCACGGCCATCGCGACGGCCGTCTGCAGCGCGCTCAGCTTGAGGGAGTCGAGGGCGACGGTCCCCGCGACGTAGGTACGCCCCGTCTCGTCCCGCACGGCCGCCCCCTCGGGCACACCGTTGCGGGCCCGCGCGGAGCGGGCCAGGGTGACGATCTTGCGGTCCTCGGGGCCGAGGTCGGTGCTCTCAGTCATGGGCTGAGCATAAGGAAGCCCCACCGGCCTCCGGCTCGGCGGGGCACGGCCCCGCGGCGGAGCCGCATGCTCCAGGGGCGCGGGGAACCGCGCGAGAAGCCCCACCGGCCCGCAGACGGGACCCGCCCCCCGCCGGAGGCCCACTCACGGCCGGTCGAGCCGCAACCGCTCCGCCCGCGGCAACCCCGCCACCACCAGGTCGTACGAGTCCTCGACCAGCTCACGGACGACGGACGCGGGGAGTCCGCCCACGGTCACCGTGTTCCAGTGCCGCTTGTTCATGTGCCAGCCGGGCACGATGACGCCCTCGTACTCGGCGCGCAGCCGCACCGCGTCCTCGGGGTCGCACTTCAGGTTGACCGTCAGGGGCCGCCCGTCCAGGTGGCTGAGGGCGAACATCTTCCCCAGCACCTTGAAGACCGACGCCTCCGGGGTGAACGGGAACTCCTCCACCGCCGCGTTGAACGACAGGCACAGCGTGCGCAGCTCCTGCGGTGTCATGCCGCCGGCTCCTCCCCCTCGGGTTCCACGAGCACCGTCACGATCTTGTTCCGCCGGCCGGCCGCGGCCTCCGCGGTCAGCCGCAGCACCCGCCCGTCGGGCAGGGTCACCACCGACGAGGCCCCGGCGATGGGGACCCGGCCGAGCGCCTTGGCGAGCAGTCCGCCGACGGTCTCCACGTCCTCGTCGTCGAACTCCTCGATGCCGTACAGCTCGCCGAGGTCGCCGATGTCGAGGCGCGCGGTGACCCGGAACCGGTCGTCGCCGAGCTCCTCCACGGGCGGCAGCTCCCGGTCGTACTCGTCGGTGATCTCACCGACGATCTCCTCCAGGATGTCCTCGATGGTGACGATGCCCGCCGTGCCGCCGTACTCGTCGATGACGACGGCGACGTGGTTGCGCAGCTGCTGCATCTCGCGCAGCAGGTCCCCGGCGTTCTTCGTGTCGGGCACGAAGGCCGCGGGGCGCATGGCGGTCGACACCAGCTCGGCCTCGGAGTCGCGGTTGATGTGCGTCTTGCGGACCAGGTCCTTCAGGTACACGATGCCGACGACGTCGTCCTCGCTCTCCCCCACCACGGGGATCCGCGAGAACCCGGAGCGCAGCGCGAGCGTGAGCGCCTGCCGGATGGTCTTTGACCGCTCGATGACGATCAGGTCGGTGCGCGGCACCATGACCTCGCGCACCAGCGTGTCGCCGAGCTCGAAGACGGAGTGCACCATGCGGCGCTCCTCGTCCTCGATCAGGGACTCCTTCTCGGCGAGGTCGACCATGGCGCGCAGCTCGGCCTCGGAGGCGAACGGGCCGCGCCGGAAGCCCTTGCCCGGCGTCAGCGCGTTGCCGATGAGGATCAGCAGCGGCGGGATCGGCCCCATGATGCGGGCCAGCGGCAGCAGCACGTACGCGGCGGCGGTGGCCGTGTTCAGCGGGTGCTGCCGGCCGATGGTGCGCGGCGAGACGCCGACGGCCACGTACGAGACGAGGACCATCACGCCGATGGCGACGAGCAGCGCCTGCCAGGTCGCGGTGAACTCCTCCAGGCAGGCGTACGTGACGAGCGCGGCGGCCGCCATCTCGCAGGCCACGCGCACCAGGAGCGCGACGTTCAGATAGCGCGTCGGGTCGGCGGCGACCTGCGCGAGCTTGGCGCTGCCGCGCCGCCCGGACCGGACGGCCTCCTCGGCGCGGAAGCTGGACGTGCGGGCGATGCCGGCCTCGGCGCACGCGGCGAGCCATGCCACCACGACCAGCGCGACGGCGCCCGCGATCAGCGAGAGGCTCATGACACGGTCGGCGCCGGCGACGGCCCCGTGTGTCCCTGCTCCGCACGCCAGCCGTCCACGATGGCGGCCTGGAGCCCGAACATCTCGGCCTTCTCGTCGGGCTCCTCGTGGTCGTACCCGAGCAGGTGCAGCACGCCGTGGACGGTGAGGAGCTGGAGCTCCTCGTCCATGGAGTGCTGCGTGGGCGCGTCCTCGCCCTGCTTCTTGGCGACCTCGGGGCACAGGACGATGTCGCCGAGGAGCCCCTGGACGGGCTCCTCGTCGTCCTTCGTGGGCGGCCGCAGCTCGTCCATCGGGAAGGACATGACGTCGGTGGGCCCCGGCAGGTCCATCCACTGGACGTGCAGCTGCTCCATGGCGTCGGCGTCCACGACGATCACCGAGAGCTCGGAGAGCGGGTGGATGCGCATCCGCGCGAGGGCGTAGCGGGCGATGTCGAGGATCGCCTGCTCGTCGACCTCGGTTCCTGACTCGTTGTTGACGTCGATCGACATGGCGCTGTTGGTTCTCTACTTCCCTCTGGGGCGGCCCTTGTGCGAGCCGTTCTCCGTACCGTGCTCGGTGTCGTACTTCTCGTACGCGTCGACGATACGGCCGACCAGCTTGTGCCGGACGACATCCTGGGACGACAGGCGCGAGAAGTGCACGTCGTCGAGGCCCTCCAGGATGTCCTGCACCTGGCGCAGACCGGACTTCGTGCCGTTCGGCAGGTCGACCTGCGTCACGTCGCCCGTGATCACGATCTTCGACTCGAAGCCGAGCCGGGTCAGGAACATCTTCATCTGCTCGGGGCTCGTGTTCTGCGCCTCGTCCAGGATGATGAACGCGTCGTTGAGCGTGCGGCCGCGCATGTACGCCAGCGGGGCGACCTCGATGGTGCCCGCCGCCATCAGCCGCGGGATCGAGTCGGGGTCGAGCATGTCGTGCAGCGCGTCGTACAACGGGCGCAGGTACGGGTCGATCTTCTCGTACAGCGTGCCGGGCAGGAACCCGAGGCGCTCGCCCGCCTCCACGGCCGGCCGGGTCAGGATGATCCGGTTGACCTGCTTGGACTGCAGGGCCTGGACCGCCTTGGCCATGGCCAGATAGGTCTTGCCGGTGCCGGCCGGGCCGATGCCGAAGACGATCGTGTGCTTGTCGATCGCGTCGACGTACCGCTTCTGGTTCAGCGTCTTGGGGCGGATGGTGCGGCCGCGCGACGACAGGATGTTCTGTGTGAGCACCTCGGCGGGGGTCTCCTGACCCGCGCCCTCCCCGTTCTGCGTCGCCTTCAGCATGGCGATGGAGCGCTCCACGGCGTCCTCTGTCATCGGTGCCCCTGTCCTCAGGACCAGCATCATCTCGTCGAACAGGCGCTGGATGAGGGCCACTTCGGCGGGCTCTCCGGTCGCACTGATCTCATTGCCCCGGACGTGGATGTCGGCTTCCGGGAAGGCCTTCTCGATCACTTGCAGCAGCGCGTCACCCGATCCGAGCACCTCGACCATGGGGTGCTTCGCCGGAACCGTGAACCGTGCGCGGGCGCTGGATGGTGTCTGCGTCATGGGCGGGCTCTGAGGGCCGCAGTCTCCTTGTGACAGCCGTGGTCTGATGCGTTCCAGCCTACGTCGCGCCACTGACAGGTCCGAAGGCTTTTCCGGACGCGGTCCGACCGGGGCCGTCAGCCCGTGCCCTCCTGCGTCACGGCCTCCTCGTACGCCCGCAGGGTGTCCACGAAGAACCGGCGCTGTTCGGGCGTCAGGGGCGTCAGGACGCGCTGCCAGGCCGTCGCGCCGGGCGCCAGCCACGCCGCGATCGCCTCGTGCTGGTCCGGGGCGATGGCGACGATCCTGCGCCGCCGGTCGGCCGGGTCCTCGCGGCGCTCCAGGATTCCCTTGCCGCTCAGGTCGCCGGCCATCAGGCTCACGGTGGTGGGCGCCACCTCCAGGCGCGCGGCCAGCTCGTTGACGGTCATGGGGCCGTCGAACAGCAGGCAGGCCAGCAGGGACAGGTGGCGGGGCGCCAGCGCCTGCGAGCGCAGCGCCTCCGGTACGGGGATCCGCTTCACGCGCCCGGCCATCCGCGGCATGAGCAGGAGCAGCTCCCGCACCACCGCGTCCACGTCACCCGATCCGGCCATCACGCATCGCACCCCTCGCCCAAGGCCCGGCCCGCCCGTACCCGAACGGAGATTCCACCATGCCCCGGGCCGGGCGCGCGCCTCAGGCGGCGCCGCCGAACCCGATCGTCGGCACGGCCCTGCGCAGCGGCCACGGCCGGGACGTCTCCGGCAGCAGGGGGCCGAGGAACGCGTACCGCTCCAGGGCCGCCGGGTCCTGCGCCCCGCGCTCCTCGTACGCCTGGATCTGCCGCCACCACGCGGCGACCTCCGACCAGCCGGGCGCCGACAGCGAGCCGCCGAACTCCTGGACGGAGAGCGCCGCCGTGAGTCCGGCGAACGCAAGCCGGTCCGCCAGCGGCCAGCCCGCGAGGGTGCCCGTGACGAAGCCCGCCACGAACACGTCACCGGCCCCGGTCGGGTCGAGCGCCGCCACCTCGATGGCCGGGACCGACGCGGTCTCCCCGGTCCTGCCGTCCACCGCGTACGCCCCGTCGGCGCCGAGCGTCACCACGGCCACCGGCACGTGGTCGGTCAGCGCGTGCGCGGCGGCCCGCGGACAGGACGTGCCGGTGTAGCGCATCGCCTCCTCCGCGTTCGGCAGGAACGCCTCGCACTGCCCGAGGTCGCCGAGCGCGGCCAGGTCCCAGCGGCCGGTCTCGTCCCAGCCGACGTCGGCGAAGATCCTGGTGCCCTTCCGCGCGGCCTCGCCGACCCACGGCGCCGCGATGCCCGGCGTCAGGGAGGCGACGGCCGCCCGGGCTCTCGGCGGGCACTTCGGGGCGGTTTCGGCGGGCGGCGGCTCGTGGCCGTGGCTGACCATGGTGCGCTCGCCCTCGTACGCCATGGAGACGGTGACCGGCGAGTGCCAGCCGGCCACGGTCCGCGAGTAGCCCAGGTCGATGCCCTCGCCCCGCTCCAGCGTGTCCCAGCAGTACTCCCCGTAGTGGTCGTCGCCGAACGCGGCGGCCAGCGACGTCCGCAGCCCGAGCCGGGCCAGCGCGGTGGCCATGTTCGCCACGCCGCCGGGGCTCGATCCCATGCCCCGCGCCCAGGACTCCGTGCCGCGCACCGGCGCGCTGTCCAGGCCCGTGAAGACGATGTCGAGGAAGACGGTGCCGGTGAGGTACACGTCGCAGGCCGGGTCGTCGGGCGTGCGCAGCGCCGCGAGGGGGTCCGTGTGGGCCGGTTCCGGGGAAGTCACATCACGCTCCCTGCAGTGGTACGGGTCCGGACAGTGTGCACGAAGGGGGCCCGTACCACGGCAGGTGACATCAGCCCGTCACGCGCCGGCGCCCTCCGGTCCCGCGGCGGTCCGCGCGACGGTGCCGGTCGCGCCGCGCGCGGGGCGTGCCGCCCGGCGCCGCGCCCCGCGAACGGTGTCGTTGCGGCCGCCGCCCCGGACGAGGAGCACGCTCAGCGCGGCGAGGAACCCGATCACGGTGAGCCCGAGGAGTCCGCCCTTCGTCGACCCGGTCGCGTCCTCGATGATCCCGAACGCGGTCGGGGCGACGAACCCGCCCAGGTTCCCGATGGAGTTGATGAGGGCGATGCCGGGCGCCGCGGCCCGCGCGTCGAGGTAGCTCTGCGGGATGGTCCAGAAGATCGGCGACGCGGGCTTGAACCCGACCGCGGCGACGCACAGCGCCCCGAGTCCGGCCCACGGCGACACCAGCACGGCGAGCAGGGTCCCGGTGCCGCCGACGAGCAGCAGCGCCACCAGGACGGGCCGCCGCTTGCCGAGCCGGTCGGACAGCCGCCCGGACACGTAGACGGCGGCGATGGCGAACAGCCACGGCACGGCGGTGAGCAGCCCCACCTGGAACTCGCTGAGGCCGCCGATGTCGTCGACGATCGAGGGCAGCCAGAACGTCACCGCGTACAGGGCCACGTTGATCGCGAAGTAGATCCACAGGAACAGCAGCATCTGCGGGTCGGCGAGCAGTTTCCACCGGGAGACGCGCGCGGTCCCGCGGCCGGACTGCCGCTCCTGCTGCTCGGCGTCGATGACGGCGACGAGGCCGTCCTTCTCGTCCTGGGTGAGCCAGGTGGCGCTCTCGACACTGGAGTCGAGGAACCGGTACACGACGAAGCCGAGCACCACGGACACGACGCCCTCGATGAAGAACATCCACTGCCAGCCGGAGTGGCCCCAGATGCCGTGCATCTCCAGGAGCGCGCCGGAGATCGGTCCGACGATGACGGTCGCGGTGCCCGATCCCATGAGGAAGACCGAGGTCGCGCGGCCGCGGTGCGAGTCGGGCAGCCAGCGGGAGAAGTAGTAGATGACGGCGGGGAAGAACCCGGCCTCCGCCACGCCCAGCAGGAAGCGCAGCGCGTAGAACATGCCGGCGCTGTCCACGAAGGCCATGGCGGTGGCGACGACGCCCCAGCTGATCATGATGCGGGTGAGCCAGACCTTCGCCCCGAAGCGCTCCATCAGCATGTTGCTGGGCACTTCGAAGAGCGCGTACGCGATGAAGAAGATGCCGGCGCCGAGTCCGAAGGCGGCGGCGGAGAGCCCTACGTCGGCCCGGAGCTGGTCCTGGGCGAAGCCCAGGTTGACCCGGTCCATGTAGTTGGCGACGAACATGACGAAGAAGAGCGGGACGACCCGCCGGAAGATCTTGTGGACGGCCGACTGCACGGCGGGGGGATGTTCGACGGAAGCGGGGACTGCTGGGGACACGAGCGGCACTCCTTCGTGCGGCTGAACCGGCCGGACCCGCTGGACCGGCCGGACCGGGGGCGGCGGGCTACCAGCGGGGCACGGGCGGTGTCACCCACTCCGGGTCGAGGACCCGCATCGCGGCCGCGTCGTCGCGGTCGCGCATCGCGGCGTAGGAGTCGTCGAGCCACCGCTGGTGCAGTTCGGCGAGGCGGTCGCGGTCGAGTTCGACGCCGAGGCCGGGCGCGTCGGAGACGGTGACGCGGCCGTCCTGGAAGGTGAGGCGCTCGGTGAGGACGTCCTCGGACTGCCACGGGTAGTGGGAGTCGCAGGCGTGGTGCAGGTTCGGCACGGTGGCCGCGACGTGCGTCATGGCGGCGAGGCTGATCCCGAGGTGGGTGTTGGAGTGCATGGAGACGCCGACGCCGAACGTGCGGCAGATGGCGGCCAGTTGCTGGGTGTTGCGCAGGCCGCCCCAGTAGTGGTGGTCGGAGAGCACGACCTGTACCGCCCCGCTGGTGAAGGCCTCCTCGATCTCCGCGAACGTCGTCACGCACATGTTGGTGGCGAGGGGCACCCCGGCGCGGGCGGCGACCTCGGCCATGGCGGGCGTGCCGAGCGCGGGGTCCTCCAGGTACTCCAGTACGTCACGGAGCTCGTCGGCGACCTTCAGCGAGGTCTCCACGGACCAGGCGCCGTTCGGGTCGAGGCGCAGCGGCTTGCCGGGGAAGGCCTCGGCGAGGGCGCGGATCGCGGCGATCTCCTCGTCGGGGGCGAAGCAGCCGCCTTTGAGCTTGAAGGACTCGAAGCCGTACCGCTCGTTGAAGAGGCGGGCCTGCGCGACGACGCCGGCCGGGTCGAGGGCGGCGCCCCAGTCGTCCTTCTCGCTCGCGACGCCCTCGGGGTGGTCGGCGTACTTGTAGAAGAGGTACGCGCTGTACTCCACGGAGTCGCGCAGCTTGCCGCCCAGCAGGGCGTGCACCGGAAGACCCAGCGCCTTGCCGAGCGCGTCGAGGCAGGCGACCTCGAACCCGGAGACGACCGAGAGCCGCAGCTTGTCGGCGGTCTGCACGCCGCGCAGGCCGCCGACGTCGACCTGGTCGTCGACCCGGGCGTCGTCCACGGCCACCTCGTCGGCGACCACGAACAGGCCGTTCAGGTCCGACACCTGACGGCCTATCAGCTTCTCGGCGAAGGGCCGCGCCAGCTCCAGGTACTTGGCGTCGCCGTACGTCTCGCCGACGCCCGTGACGCCGTCCGCCGTGACGACCTCGACGATGAGCCGGGGCGTGTACGGCTGATGGACGCCCTGGGTGTTCAGCAGCGGCGGGTCGGCGACGAGG
>NZ_JAMOLN010000066.1 GCF_024448165.1 Streptomyces longispororuber | reverse complement strand
CAACCTTATGAATGGTACGGCGTGTGCCGATAGAGGCTCCCGGTGGTGTTCCTCGGGACATTGGGCTCTATGACACGACCCGGCGCTTATGCCGGTTCCGTCAGTCTTTCGTCACATCCTGTCGAACGGTTTATCGCGCCCTGCTGACGGCAGTCACAAAGCAGTGATAACTTCGGGGAGTAGCCGCCGGGAACCGCCTGTCCGTAGGAGCACGCCCCGTCCGTAGGAGGCCGCACGCGCATGAGTCCCTTCACCGGCTCCGCCCCCCGCACCGACACCTGGCACCACCTCGCGTACGCCGTGGACGCGCACGGCGTCGCGACCGTCACGCTCGCCCGGCCCGAGAAGCTCAACGCGCTCACCTTCGGCGCGTACGCCGATCTGCGTGACCTGCTCGCCGAGCTGTCCCGGGAGAAGTCCGTCCGCGCCCTCGTCCTGACCGGGGAGGGGCGCGGCTTCTGCTCCGGCGGTGACGTCGACGAGATCATCGGCGCCACCCTCGGCATGGACACGGCCCAGCTGCTCGACTTCAACCGGATGACCGGGCAGGTCGTACGAGCGGTGCGCGAGGCCCCGTTCCCGGTGATCGCGGCGGTGCACGGGGTCGCCGCGGGCGCCGGCGCCGTCCTCGCGCTCGCCGCCGACTTCCGGGTCGCCGATCCCAGCGCCCGCTTCGCGTTCCTGTTCACGAAGGTCGGCCTGTCCGGCGGCGACATGGGCGCCGCCTATCTGCTGCCGCGCGTCGTCGGCCTCGGTCACGCCACCCGGCTGCTGATGCTCGGCGACCCCGTCCGCGCACCCGAGGCCGAACGGATCGGCCTGATCAGCCAGTTGACGGACGAGGACAGCGCCGACGAGGCCGCGCTCGCCCTCGCCCACCGCCTCGCCGAGGGCCCCGCCCTCGCGTACGCGCAGACGAAGGCCCTGCTCACCGCCGAGCTCGACATGCCCCTCGCCGCGGCCGTCGAGATGGACGCGGCCACCCAGGCGCTGCTCATGAACGGCGAGGACTACGCCGAGTTCCACGCGGCCTTCACCGAGAAGCGCCCGCCCAAGTGGCAGGGGAGGTGACCGCGGTGCGCCCGCAGCGGATCGCCGTCATCGGCGGTGGCCCCGGCGGCCTGTACGCGGCCGCCCTGCTCAAGCGGCTCGACCCGGAGCGCGAGATCACCGTGTGGGAGCGGAACGCCCCGCACGACACCTTCGGCTTCGGCGTCGTCCTCTCCGACGAGACGCTCGGCGGCATCGAGCACGCGGACCCGGTCGTGTACGCGGCGTTGCAGGACGAGTTCGTGCGCTGGGACGACATCGACATCGTGCACCGCGGCACCCGGCACACCTCCGGCGGCCACGGCTTCGCCGCCCTCGGCCGCCGCCGCCTCCTGGAGATACTGCAGGGCCGCTGCCGCCAGCTCGGTGTCGAGCTCCGGTTCCGCACGGAGGCGCCCCCGGCCGCCGAGCTCTGCGCGGCGTACGACCTGGTGGTCGCCGCCGACGGCGTGCGCAGCCGCACCCGCGAGGCGTACGCCGACGCGTTCCGCCCGCGCGTCGAGGAGCACCGCAACCGCTACATCTGGCTCGCCGCCGACTTCGCCTTCGACGCGTTCCGCTTCGAGATCGCCGAGACCGAGCACGGCGTGATGCAGCTGCACGGCTACCCGTTCAGCGACCACGAGTCGACCGTCATCGTCGAGATGCGCGAGGAGGTGTGGCAGGCGGCGGGCTTCGCCGACATGGACGTGCGCGAGTCGGTCGAGCACAGCGCCAAGGTCTTCGCGGAGGCGCTCGGCGGCCGCGCCCTGAAGTCCAACAACTCCTCCTGGCTCACCTTCCGCACCGTCGTCAACGACCGCTGGTCGCACGGAAACTGCGTGCTCATCGGGGACGCCGCGCACACCGCGCACTTCTCCATCGGCTCCGGCACCAAACTCGCCGTGGAGGACGCGCTCGCGCTCGCCGCCTGCCTGCACGAGAACCCCACGACCGGCGCGGCGCTGAAGGCGTACGAGGCCGAGCGACGGCCCGTCGTCGCCTCCACGCAGCGCGCCGCACGGGCCAGCCTCGCCTGGTTCGAGGAGCTCGGCCGCTACCTGGACCAGCCGCCGCGGCAGTTCGCGTTCAACCTGCTGACGCGCTCGCGCCGGGTCACGCACGACAACCTGCGGCTGCGCGACGCGCGGTTCACGGAGTCGGTGGAGCGGGAGTTCGGCTGCCCGGAGGGCACGCCGCCCATGTTCACGCCGTTCCGACTGGGCGGGCTGCGGCTGCGCAACCGGGTCGTCGTCTCGCCGATGGACATGTACTCGGCGGTGGACGGGGTGCCGGGCGACTTCCACCTGGTCCATCTCGGGGCGCGGGCCATGGGCGGCGCCGGGCTGGTCATGACGGAGATGGTCTGCGTCAGCCCCGAGGGGCGCATCACCCCGGGCTGCGCCGGTCTCTACACCCCCGAACAGGCCGCCGCCTGGCGCCGGATCACCGAGTTCGTGCACACCCGCGCACCCGGTGCGGCGATCGGGCTGCAGCTCGGCCACTCGGGCCGCAAGGGCTCGACCCGGCTGATGTGGGAGGGCATCGACGAACCGCTGCCCGACCCCGAGGCCAACTGGCCACTGGTGGCCGCCTCCCCGCTCCCGTACAAGGCGGACAGCCAGACACCGGCCGAGCTGACGCCCGCTCAACTGGAGGAGATCAAGGAACAGTTCACGTCCGCCGCGTGGCGGGCGGCGCGCTCCGGCTTCGACCTGCTCGAACTGCACTGCGCGCACGGCTATTTGCTGTCCGGCTTCCTCTCGCCGCTGACGAACCGGCGGACGGACGCCTACGGAGGGTCGCTGGAGAACCGGCTGCGGTTCCCGCTGGAGGTCTTCGACGCGGTGCGCGGTGTGTGGCCGGACGACCGGCCCATGACCGTCCGCATCTCCGCGACCGACTGGGCCGAGGGCGGGACGACCGCGGAGGACGCGGTGGTCGTCGCGCGTGCCTTCGCCGCGCACGGTGCGGACGCGATCGATGTGTCGACCGGGCAGGTGGTGGCGGAGGAGAGGCCCGCGTACGGGCGCTCCTACCAGGTGCCGTACGCGGACCGGATCCGGCACGAGGCCGGGGTTCCGGTCATCTCGGTCGGCGCGATCTCGTCGTGGGACGACGTCAACTCGCTCGTCCTGGCGGGGCGTACGGATCTGTGTGCGTTGGCGCGGCCGCATCTGTACGACCCGCACTGGACGTTGCACGCGGCGGCGGAGCAAGGGTATTCGGGGCCGGGTGTGGTGTGGCCGGATCCGTATCTGGCCGGCAGCCGCCGCCCCCAGACCGGCCGCCTGGACGCACCGAAGCCGAGGTTGGTCCTGCCGGGTTGAGGGGGCGTGGGCGTCTGCGGGTCCGGCGGGGGCTGGTCGCGCAGTTCCCCGCGCCCCTGACGGGGCGCGGGGAACTGCGCGAGCCGCCCCCACGCCGTCGCGCCTAACAGACCGCCATCCCGGCCGTCAGCGTCATCCCGTCGACCGGGTCGACCAGCAGGAACGCCCCGGTCCGCCGAATCGCCGCATAGTCGTCGACGACAACCGGCTCAGCCGTGCGCAGCACGGCCTCCCCGAGATCGTTCGCGGTCAGCCGCTCCGCGGGGCCCAGCGACCGGACGACCGCCCGCACCGTACGCGTGGTGTGCCGCACCAGAACCCGCTGCCCGACCACCAGCGGCCGGTCGGCGAGGTGGCACACGGCGCCCCGCAGATCCCGCGTGGCCGTGGGCGCCCGCTCGTCCGGGGCGATCAAGTCGCCGCGCGCTACGTCGAGTTCGTCGGCGAGCCGTACCGTGAGCGACGCCCCGGCGGGCGCCACGTCGACGGCCGCACCCAGGACGTCGAGCGCCGTCACCGTCGACGTACGCCCCGACGGGTGCACGGTGACGGCGTCGCCGACCCGGAGCGTCCCGGACACCAACTGGCCCGCGTAGTAGCGGATTCCGTCGTGCCGGATGACGTACTGGACGGGGAGGCGGGCGGGCGCGTCCGGCGACTCGGCCGCCACCTCGACCGTCTCCAGGTGCTCCAGGACCGTCGGCCCGCCGTACCAGTCCATGCGCGCCGACGGCTCGACGACGTTGTCTCCGGCGAGCGCCGAGACCGGCACCGCCGTGACCCGGGTGATGCCCAACTCGGCGGCCAGGGCGTCGAATTGCGCGGCGATCGCCGCGAAGGCGGACTCCTCGTAGCCGACGAGATCCATCTTGTTCACGGCCAGCACCACATGCGGCACCCGCAGCAGCGCCGCGATGGCCGCGTGCCGGCGGGTCTGCTCGACGACGCCGTTGCGCGCGTCGACCAGGATGATCGTGAGTTCGGCGGTGGACGCGCCGGTGACCATGTTGCGGGTGTACTGCACGTGGCCCGGGGTGTCCGCGAGGATGAACCGGCGCCGGGGCGTGGCGAAGTAGCGGTGGGCGACGTCGATGGTGATGCCCTGCTCGCGTTCGGCCCGCAGCCCGTCCGTGAGGAGCGCGAGGTCGGGCGTGCCGGTGCGGGAGATCGACTCCAGCTGGTCGGCGAGGACCGACTTGGAGTCGTGCAGCAGACGGCCCACCAGCGTGGACTTGCCGTCGTCGACCGAACCGGCCGTGGCCAGGCGCAGCGTGCCGACTTCCGTGGCAACAGCAGACATGACTAGAAGTACCCTTCGCGCTTGCGGTCTTCCATCGCCGCCTCGGACAGCTTGTCGTCGGCGCGGGTGGCGCCGCGTTCGGTGAGGCGGGACGCGGTGATCTCGGCGATGACCTGGTCGAGCGTCCCGGCGTCGGAGTCGACGGCGCCGGTGCAGGACATGTCGCCGACGGTGCGGTAGCGGACCTGCCGCTTCTCGACCGTCTCGTCGTCCTTCGGCCCGCCCCAGTCGCCGGCGGTCAGCCACATGCCGCCCCGGTCGAACACCTCGCGCCGGTGGGCGAAGTAGATCTCGGGCAGCTCGATGTTCTCGCGGGCGATGTACTGCCAGACGTCCAGCTCGGTCCAGTTGGAGAGCGGGAAGACGCGGACGTGCTCGCCGGGCGCGTGGCGGCCGTTGTAGAGCTGCCACAGTTCGGGGCGCTGGCGGCGCGGGTCCCACTGGGAGAACTCGTCGCGCAGGGAGAAGACGCGTTCCTTGGCGCGGGCCTTCTCCTCGTCGCGGCGCCCGCCGCCGAACACGGCGTCGAAGCGCTCGTGCTGGATGGCCTCCGTCAGCGGCACGGTCTGGAGCGGATTGCGGGTCCCGTCCGGACGTTCGCGCAGCACACCCCGGTCGATGTACTCCTGTACGGAGGCCACATGGAGCGTGAGCCCATGGGCCGCCACCGCACGGTCCCGGTACGCGATGACTTCGGGGAAGTTGTGCCCGGTGTCGACGTGCAGCAGCGGGAACGGCACCGGCGCCGGCGTGAACGCCTTCAGCGCCAGGTGCAGCATGAGGATCGAGTCCTTGCCGCCGGAGAACAGGATCACCGGCCGCTCGAACTCGCCCGCCACCTCGCGGAAGATGTGCACCGCCTCCGACTCCAGGGCGTCCAGGTGGCCCAGTCCGTAAGGGGTTTCGGCGGTCGTCGTCACAGCAGCCCCCTCGCCGTCAGCACCGCGTGCACCGAGCCCGCCGACTCGGCCGGCGTCTGGTGCTGCGTCTCCAGGAACAGGTCCGGGTCGGCCGGCGGCTCGTACGGGTCGTCGACCCCGGTGAGCCCCTTGAGCTGACCGGCGGCCTGCCGGGCGTACAGACCCTTCACGTCGCGCTCGCTGCACACCTCGACCGGCGTCGCCACGTGCACCTCCAGGTACGGGGTGCCGCTCGCCGCGTGCCGTTTGCGGACGGCCTCGCGGCTGTCGGCGTACGGCGCGATGACGGGCACGACGGCGAGGATGCCGTTGCGCGCGAGGATCTCCGCGACCAGGCCGATGCGCTGCACGTTCGTGTGGCGGTCCGCGCGGCTGAAGCCGAGGCCCGCCGACAGGAAGCGGCGGATCTCGTCGCCGTCGAGCACCTCGACGCGGTGCCCCTCCGTGCGCAGGCGTCCGGCGAGGGCGCGCGCCACGGTGGTCTTGCCGGAGCTCGGCAGACCGGTGAGCCAGATCGTGGCTCCCTGGGCGCGGGCTCCTGGGGTGCGGGCCGGGTTGGCCGTAGTCATACGTGAAGTCCTTCCGGGGCGCCGGTGCCGCGCCGTGTGCCATCGGGGGTCGTCAGATCGGAGAAGAGGGCCTCCCAGCGCGGGTGCACCGCGTCGGGGCCGTAGGCCGCGGCCGTGAGCAGGGCCGCCGTGCCCATCTGTGCGCGCAGGTCGCGGTCGCCCATGAGGCGGCCGAGCGCGTCGGCGAGGGCGTCCGGGTCCTGCTCCGGCACGAGCAGCCCGTCCACGCCGTGCGTGAGCACGTCGGCGGGGCCCGTGGGACAGTCGAAGGAGACCACCGGCAGTGCGTGGCTCATCGCCTCGATCATCACCATCGGCAGCCCCTCGAAGCGTGAACTCAGCACGTACACCGAGGACTTGGCGAGCTCGTCGTCGAGCCGGTCGGTGTGGCCCATCAGGAGCACATGGTTGTAGAGGTGGTGCTCCTCGATGAGGGCACGCAGCTGGGCCTTCTTCTCGCCGCTGCCGTAGATCCGCAACTGCCAGTCGGGGTACGCCTCGACGAGCTTCGCCCACGCCGGGATCAGCAGGTCGAAGCCCTTCTGCGGGAACAGCCGGCCGGCCGCGACCACGATCTTCGCGTCGTGGTGCGCGGGAACCTGGTCGAGCGAGTGCACGGCGTTGGGGATGCGCACGACGCGCGTGCCGGGCAGCAGCCGCGCGTACTCGACGCGGTCCCGCTCGGTCAGCACGGCGACCGCGTCGAAGCGCGGGTACGTCTCGACGATGCGCCGCTGCACGTCGGGGCGGTGCGTCCCGTGGTTCATGTGCTCCTGCGCCACCCGCACCACGCCGTGCGTGGCGTGCGCGGCGGCGAGGAAGTTCAGGGCGGGCCGGGTGGTGACGAGCACCCCGTCCGTGAGCGACCGCAGGTACGCGCCGAGGGCCAGTTCGAGGCGCCGGTCGAAGTACCGGTGGCCGAACTCGCCGCGCGGTACCTCCCGCGCGGGCGCCTCGCTCAGCCGGTCCCGGCGCCGGGCCCGCCACCGGCCGGCGAGCCCGCGCTCGCGGGGCGCGGCGACGCCCTCGCGCAGGTCGACGACGGTCGTCACGGGCACCCGGTCGTCCAGCGGGAACTGCACGTCGTCACGGCGCCGCACGGCACTGACGATCTCGACGTCCCAGCCCGCGGCGGCGAGGGAGTTGGCCTGGTTGAAGACGGTGCGGATGGTGCCGCCGCGCCCGTAGGCGTGCAGCAGCAGATACCTGATCCTGGGGTGGTTCACGAGCGGCACTCCAGCGACAGGTTGTCCTCGACCGTGAAGTACGGCCGTACGCCGAAGTCCGCGCCCGGCACCCGCTGTTCCGGGTAGACCATGACGGCCTTCTTGCCGCGGATGTCGTCGAGCTTGCGCCCGACCCGCAACGTCCGTGCCCCGTCCGTGAGATGGAGGTCCCACTGGTCGGCCGCGCCGAACCCGTCGTACGCGGCGAGACCGCCCACGTCCCAGCCGCACGCGAACCGCGCGCCGTCCAGGTCCGCGTCGTACCGCAGGACGTGGTCCGTGCGCGAGCGGCGGGTGAGCTGGAGCCGCCAGCGCGACCCGGCGTCCGGCGGCACGCCGTGCAGCCGTCCGACGACCCGGATCCGCCCGTCCCGCGGCCACACCTGCTCGACCTCGGCCTGCGGCTTCACTTGAGGTACCCCCAAGCCTTGCTGATGGGCCGCAGGACCTCGGGCACCTCGTCGTCCTCCGGCAGCGGGCGGCCCGCCTGCACGCTGCCCGTGCGGATCTTGTCGCGCCAGTCGCCGAGACCCTTCTGGAGCTGCGTCGCGTCCCGCTCGCCGTACGCGAGCATCGACGGTTCGAAGTCGACGCCGAGGAAGGCGCACAGCGCGCGCAGCCGCCCCTGGGGGTCGGTGGTGAGCTCCTCGTAGCGCAGGGTGTGGCCGCCGGTGATCCCCTTGCGGGCGTGGTCCACGGCCGTCATGTAGCGCAGCGCGTCGGCGCACGCCTCCTCGTAGGTCCGCTTCTCCGGATCGCCCTCGTGCCAGGACCGGGCGATGGAGACGGGGTGCCGCAGCAGGAAGACGAACCGGGCGTCCGGCCAGCAGTCCCGGATGCGCCGGTAGACGAAGGCGTTGCTGGGCGTCTTCTCGACGACGACGTCCTTGCCGGACCGCACCAGCTCCCGGTGCAGGACCCGGTCCCACAGCAGGTGCTCCAGATCGCCGCGGCTCAGGTCGAGGGCGTCCATGGCCCGCTCCGACAGCTTGCTGCCGTAGCCGACCTCAAGGCGGCGGATGTGCAGCTCGTGCGGCGCGTGCAGCCGGGAGTGCGCGTTCAGCAGCATCCGCAGCAGCGTCGAGCCCGAGCGCACCGGGGACATGATGAAGACGGGCCCGCGCAGCAGCCGGTCGGTCGCCGGGTCGTCGGTACATCGGTACTCGGGGGCCGGCCGCTTCACGGGTTTCGGGGTCGTGACCGGCGCCGGCGTCACCCGCGGTGCGCTCCCGGCCCGGCGGACCTCCAGTCCCGTGGCCGCGGACAGGGCCCGGTTCAGATTGCGCTTGAGGCTCATGCGTCCCGACGCTAAGCGCGCATTCTGAGAAGAGGGCCGGAGAAAGCTGAGGGTTCCCTTAGCACCTCTTCAGGTGACGGGCATCACTCCCGCCGCTCCCACCACTCGTGTCACGGAGCGTTCACGAACCCGAGACCCGCGTCCCGCAGCCGCTCGTGCAGACCCCGGAACACCGCGGCCGACCGCGCCCCCGGCCAGTCCCGCGGCAGCAGCGCGGCGGGCAGGCCCGGGTCGGCGTAGGGCAGGTGGCGCCAGGAGTCGAGGGCGAGCAGGTAGTCCCGGTAGGCGTCGCGCGGCGGGGTGTCCGTGCGCCCCTCCCAGCCGCGCAGCACCGGCTCGTGCTCGTCGAGGAACGCCTCGTGGAGCTTGGCCAGGGACGCCAGGTCCCACCAGCGGGCCACCGCGTCGGCCGTCGCCGCGAAGCCGAGGTGGTCGCCGCGGAACAGGTCCACGTACGCCGCGCAGCCGATCCGCTCCAGGGTGTGCCGGGTCTCCTCGTAGAGTCCCGCGGGTGCCAGCCAGACCCCGGGGGCGGCCGTGCCGAAGCCCAGTCCGGCGAGCGTCGAGCGCAGGACGTGCCGCCGGGCGCGCTCGGACTCCGGGACCGAGAAGACCGCGAGCACCCAGCCGTCCTGCGCGCCCCGGGTCCCGTACACGCGGCGGTCGCCGTCGTCGAGGAGCTGGCGGGCGTCGTCCGACAGCGCGTACCCGGCGGCCCCGGCCGCCGTGCGGGCCGGGACGAGCAGGCCGCGCCGCTTGAGCCGGGACACGGCCGAGCGCACGGACGGCGCGTCGACCCCGGCCGCGCCGAGGAGCCGGATCAGCTCGGCGACCGGGACGGGGCCGGGAAAACCGCGCCCGTACGCGCCGTACAGCGTGACGATGAGGGAGCGGGGCGTGTGGGTGGAGTGCTCGGACACGTGATCACTTTACGGTTCCGGGCTCGCGCAGCCGGAACCGCTGGAGCTTTCCCGTCGCCGTACGCGGCAGCGCGTCCAGGAACACGATCTCGCGCGGGCACTTGTACGGCACGAGCTCCGCCTTCACGAACTCCCGCAGCGCGTCCGGCTGTTGGCGCGCGCCCGCCCGCAGCACCACGTACGCGACCGCGATCTGGCCGCGCGAGGCGTCCGGCCGGCCCACGACGGCCGCCTCGGTCACGTCCGGGTGGCGCAGCAGCGCGTCCTCGACCTCGGGGCCCGCGATGTTGTACCCGGCGGAGATGATCATGTCGTCGGCGCGGGCGACGTACCGGAAGTAGCCGTCGGGCTCGCGGACGTAGGTGTCGCCCGTGATGTTCCAGCCGTGCCGGACGTACACCGTCTGCCGCTCGTCGGCCAGGTACCGGCAGCCCACCGGGCCGCGCACGGCGAGCAACCCGGGCTCCCCGTCCGGGAGTTCGGCCCCCGCGTCGTCGACGATCCGGGCCTGCCAGCCGGGCACGGGCACGCCCGTCGTCCCCGGCCGGATCGCGTCGTCGGCCGCCGAGACGAAGATGTGCAGCAGCTCGGTCGCACCGATCCCGTTGATGATCCGCAGCCCCGTCGCGTCGTACCAGGCCTGCCAGGTGGCGGCGGGCAGGTTCTCGCCCGCGGAGACGCAGCGGCGCAGGGCCGACAGGTCGTACGCGTCCCGGTCCGGGTCCGCGAGCATCGCGCGGTACGCCGTCGGCGCGGTGAAGAGGACCGACACCCGGTGCTCGGCGAGCGCGGGCAGCAGCTGCCGCGGGCCCGCCTGTTCGAGCAGCAGCGCGCTGGCCCCGGCCCGCAGCGGGAAGATCACGAGGCCGCCGAGGCCGAACGTGAAGCCCAGCGGCGGACTCCCCGCGAACACGTCGTCCGGCGCCGGCCGCAGCACGTGCCGCGAGAACGTGTCGGCGATCGCGAGCACGTCCCGGTGGAAGTGCATGCACCCCTTGGGCCGCCCGGTCGTCCCCGAGGTGAACGCGATCAGGGCGACGTCGTCGGCGGCGGTCGGCACGGCCTCGTACGACGACGGCTTCGCGGCGGCCCGGTGCAGCAGGTCGTCGGAGCCGTCGCCGCCGAACGTGGTGATCCGCAGCCCCGGCACCTCCGCCTTCGCCAGGTCGTCGACCGACCGCACGTCGCACAGGGCGTGCCCGACCCGGCCGATCTCGCACATCGTCGCCAGCTCGGCCGCCCGCTGCTGCGCGAGCACCGTCACCGCGACCGCGCCCACCTTCATCACGGCCAGCCAGCAGGCCGCGAGATGACGGGTGGTGGGGCCGCGCAGCAGCACCCGGTTGCCGGGCACCACACCGAGGTCGTCGGCCAGGACATGCGCGATCCGGTCCACTCTCGCCCGCAACTCCCCGTACGACCAGGGTGGTTCGCCGGGGGAGTGGAAGGCGGGCCGGTCCGCGCCGAACCGCTCGATCGTCGTGTCGAGCAGCTCGGCGCCGCAGTTGAGCACCTCGGGCCCCGCCGGGTCGAGGACCAGGCCGGGCCACAGCTCCGCGGGCGGCAGATGGTCGCGCGCGAACGTGTCGACATGGGCGGACGGGCTGAGCGGGTGGGTCATGACCGGATGCCCCCTTGCCTTCGCATGGTCGCGAGGTCGTCGCGCATCGAGCGTATCGTGATGGTGACGACAGTCAACGGGGCGCGATACGGTTCCTGAGGGCGGGCCGCCCGGTCCTCGCCCGACGATCCGAGAGGGGCATCGGCATATGGGCACATTCTCCCTCGAACCCGAACAACTCGCCTGGTGTGCCGAGCTGCGCGAGCAGGCGCGGACCCGGCTCGCCCCCCTCGCCGAGAAGGGCGAGCCGGGTCACGTCAACCGCCCGCTTGTCGCCGAACTCGGTCAACTCGGGCTGCTGGAGCGCCTGTTCACGTCCGGTGCGCTCGACCTCTGCCTGATGCGGGAGTCCCTCGCCCGGGTCTGCACCGAGGCCGAGACCGCGCTCGCCCTCCAGGGGCTCGGCGCGCATCCCGTGCACGCGTACGGCACCGCGGAGCAGCGGGCGCGCTGGCTGCCCGAGGTGGGTGCGGGCCGGGCCGTGGCCGCGTTCGCGCTGAGCGAGCCGGGCGCCGGGTCCGACGCCGCCGCCCTCGCCCTCGCGGCCCGCCCCGACGGGGCCGGCTGGCGGCTGACCGGCGAGAAGTGCTGGATCTCGAACGCGCCGGAGGCCGACTTCTACACCGTCTTCGCCCGCACGGGACCCGACGCGGGAGCCCGCGGCGTGACCGCCTTCCTGGTGCCCGCGGACCGCCCCGGCCTCACCGGCTCCGCCCTCGACATGCTCTCGCCGCACCCCATCGGCGCCCTCGCCTTCGACGACGTGCCGGTGACCGCCGCCGACGTGCTGGGGGAGACCGGTGGCGGGTTCCGGGTCGCCATGAACACCCTGAACCTGTTCCGGCCGAGCGTCGGCGCCTTCGCCGTCGGCATGGCACAGGCCGCACTCGACGCGACCCTCGCGCACACCGCCCGGCGCGACGCGTTCGGCGGCAAGCTGAAGGACCTCCAGGCGGTGAACCACGCGGTGGCCGACATGGCGCTGCGCGTGGAGTCCGCCCGCCTCATGGTCCATGCGGCGGCCTCCGCGTACGACGCGGGGGCCGACGGGGTGCCCCGGCGCGCGGCCATGGCCAAGCTCCTCGCCACGGAGACCGCCCAGCAGGTCGTCGACGCCGCCGTGCAGCTGCACGGCGCACGGGCCCTGCGCCGCGGCCACCTCCTGGAGCACCTGTACCGCGAGGTCCGGGCGCCCCGGATCTACGAGGGCGCCAGCGAGGTCCAACGCACCATCATCGCCCGCGAGTTGTACAAGGAGATCCCCGGTGAGCAGTGACCTGGACCGGATCAACCCGCCCGAACTCTCCCCGCCCACCGGCTTCTCGCACGCCGTGGTCGCCACCGGCAGCCGGCTCGTGATGCTGGCCGGCCAGACGTCCCTGGACGGCGACGGCAAGATCGCCGGCAGCACCCTGCCCGAGCAGTTCACCCGGGCCCTCACGAACCTGCTCACCGCCCTGCGGCACGCGGGCGGCACCCCCGCGGACCTGGCCCGCGTCACCGTCTACGCCACGGACATCGCCGACTACCGCACCCACGCCCGCGAACTGGGCCGCATCTGGAAGGAGTTGGCCGGACGCGACTACCCGGCGATGGCGGTGATCGGAGTGACCCGGCTCTGGGACGAGCAGGCCCTCGTGGAACTGGACGGCACGGCGGTCCTGCGGTAGCGGCTGACGGGGGGCGGCTTAGGCTCGTCCCATGACGACGACGCAGCAGGCCGAACTCTCCGTAGGTCCGATCGCGTACGACGACACAGGGGGTGACGGGACCCCCGTCGTCCTCCTCCACGGGCTCGCCCAGGACGGCACGGTGTGGCGGCATGTCGTGGACGAACTGGGCACGTCCGTCCGGTGCATCGTCCCCACCCTGCCGTACGGCAGCCACCGCACACCCCTGCGGCCCGGGGCCCAACTCTCGCCGCACACCATGGCGTTGCTCATCGGCGAGTTCGCCGACGCGCTGGAGCTCGGCGGCGACACGGTCTTCGTGGAGAACGACGCCGGCCGCATCCAGCAGCTCGCCGCACTGCGGCCCGACCGGGTCGGCCGGATGGTCGTCGCGGGCTGCGAGGCCTTCGACAACTATCCGCCGGGCCCCGGCGGCAAGCTCCTCGACGTGGCCTCCCGGGTCCCCGGCGGCCTCGCGTTCCTCGCGCACGTGCTGTCCGTACGGCCGCTGCGCCGGGTGCCCGGCACCGGGTACGCGGTGATGTCGCACCGTCCCGTCCCGCACGACCTGATCGACCGCTGGGTCGAGCCGCTGCGCACGGACCCGACGGCCCGCGCCCTCCTCCACCACTACCTCAGGTCGACCGTGCGCACGGAGATGATGGAGGCGGCGGACGCACTGCGCACGTACGACCGGCCCGCGCTGGTCGTCTGGGGCAGGCAGGACCGGATGATGCCCCCGGCCCACGGCCGCCGGCTCGCCGAACTGCTGCCGCAGGGACGGCTGGTGGAGCTCGACGAGTGCGGCACGCTCATCCCGCTGGACCGGCCCAAGGCACTGGCCTCGGCGATCGGCGACTTCACCCGCGACAGCGCCTGACCCCGGCCCTAGTGGGCCGTGGTCCTGAACCGGCGCCGGTACTCCGTCGGCGTCGTGCTCAGGCGGCGGCGGAACGCCCGTACCAGCGTGTCCGTCGTGCCGAACCCGCAGAGCGACGCGATCCGTTCGAGGGTCGCGTCGGAGGACTCCAGCTCGTGCCGGGCCTTCTCGACCCGCACGGACTCGATGTACGCGTACGGGGTCGTGCCCAGCTCCGTCTTGAAGAGCCGCGTCAGGTGCCGGTCGCTGACGTGCGCGTACGCGGCGAGGTCGGCGACGGTCAGCGGTTCGTCGACGTGCCGCAGGATGTGATGGCGCAGGTCCTCGATCCGCCGCGTCGTGGAGACCTGCTCCAGCGGGACGCTGAACTGGCTCTGGCCGCTGGGGCGTTTGAGGTACATCACGAGCTGCCGGGCGACGCGCAGGGCGACCGCCTCGCCGAGGTCGTCCGCGATCAGGGCGAGCGACAGGTCCAGGCAGGCGCTGATCCCCGCGCCCGTCCACACGTCGCCTTCGCGGATGAAGATCGGGTCGGCGTCCACCCGTACGGCCGGGTGGTCCGCGGCGAGCTGCTGCGCGGTGGACCAGTGCGTGGTGGCGCGCTTGCCGTCGAGCAGGCCCGCCGCGGCCAGCAGATGGGCGCCCACGCACACGGAGGTGATCCGGTGCGAGCGGCCGGCGAGCACCTTCACCCACGCCACGAGCGCGGGGTCGACGAGCGGATGCACCCGGCGCTCCGCGTCGATCTCCACGGCGCCCGGCACCAGGAGCGTGTCGATGGACCGGGCCGCGGCCTCCTCGAACGTCATGTCCGGCAGGATGCGGACGCCCGCGCCGGTGGTGACCGGGTCCATGGACCGCGCGGCGAGCGCCACCTGATAGCCCGCCGCCTCCTCGGTCTCGCGCAGGGCCAGCGAGAACACCTCCGGCGGCCCGGTCACGTCCAGCAGGTCGACGCCGTCGAAGAGCACGATCACGATGAGGCGCCCGGCGGTGCCCTTCGCGGTGTCCTTCACGGTGTCCTTCGCGCTCTGCACGGGCCCTCCGGTCGGTCGGACCGCCCTGTCGGCGGCATGTCGGTATCTGCATGTTAGACGTCATTGCCGACATCCGGGTGCGGTCCTAGCGTGGTGGACGTGGCCCGGCGGACGGCGCGGGCCGCGCCTCTCCCACCTCTCCCGAAGGCAGGTACACCCATGTCCAGGACCACGCTGCGCGAGCTCAACGGCTTCGACCCGACGCCCGCGAAGCTGGCCGGCTCGACGCTGATCCTGATCGACTTCCAGAACACCTACACGCGCGGCGTCATGGAACTCGACGGCTGGGCGGAGTCCCTCGACGCCGCGGCGCTGCTCCTGGAGCGGGCCCGTGCGCAGGGCACGAAGGTCGTGCACGTCGTCAACGACGGCGGCGAGGGCACCCCGTACGACATCCGCGCGGAGATCGGCGCGATCCATCCGAAGGTCGCGCCCCTCGACGGCGAACCGGTCGTCGTGAAGCAGGTCCCCAACGCGTTCGTCGGCACCGACCTGGCGACGCACCTCACGGAGGGCCAGGACGTCGTCGTCGCGGGCTGGATGACCCACATGTGCGTGGCGTTCACGGCGCAGGGCGCGTTCCTGAACGGCAACCGCCCGACCGTCGTCGCCGACGCCTGCGCGACCCGCTCGCTCCCGGTCGCGGGCGACGACGTCCCCGCCGACCAGGTGCACCGCAGCGCCCTGGCCACCGTCGCCGATCTGTACGGGGTCGTCGTCGCGTCGCAGAAGGAGATCGTCTGATGGGGAAGCTGACCCGCTCGGCTGTCGCGCTCGGCACGGCCGCCCTGCTCGCCGCCACGGTCGCGGGCTGCGGCGGCGACTCCCAGGCGGCCACGCGCACCGGGAGCCACGCGAAGGGCGGGGCGAAGAACCACGCGAAGGACACGACGACGCTGCGTCAGCTCATGAAGCTGGACGAGACCCCGGCGAAGCTGTCCGACGCGACGCTGGTCCTCGTCGACTACCAGAACGTCTACACCGGCGGCCCGATGGAACTCACCGGCTGGCGCGCCGCGGTGAAGGAGACGAAGACGCTCCTCGACCGGGCCCGCAAGGCGCACACGCCGGTCGTGCACATCGTCGAGAAGGGCTACGACCTCACGTCGAAGGCCGGACAGATCATTCCGGACCTCAAGCCCGCCAAGGGCGAGGCCGTCGTCGAGAAGGCCGTCCCGAACGGGTTCCACGAGACGGACCTCGACGCGGAACTCAAGAAGACCGGCCGCAAGAACGTCATCATCGCCGGCTTCATGACCCACATGTGCACCCTGTTCACCACCGAGGGCGCGGTCTACGCGGGCTACCGGCCGACCGTGGTCGGCGACGCCTCCGCGACCCGGCCGCTGCCGGTGAACGGCAATCCGCGCGGCATCCCGGCACGCCAGGTCCACGAGGCGGCGCTCGCCACGATCCAGGACCGGTTCGGCGTCGTCGTCCCGAAGCAGCGCGACATCAAGTGACCGCAGGCGCCGCCGGGGCCCGGCGGCGCCTGCGGTATCGGCCCGGTCAGATGTCCCGGAACGTCTCGATCTGTGCGCCCACGGAGTTGAGCCGCTCCGCCAGGTCCTCGTAACCGCGGTTGATGACGTACACGTTGCGCAGCACCGAGGTGCCCTCGGCGGCCATCATCGCGAGGAGCACGACCACGGCGGGCCGCAGCGCGGGCGGGCACATCATCTCGGCGGCCCGCCAGCGGGTCGGCCCCTCGACCAGCACCCGGTGCGGGTCGAGGAGCTGGAGGCGGCCGCCGAGGCGGTTGAGGTCGGTCAGGTAGATCGCCCGGTTGTCGTAGACCCAGTCGTGGATGAGGGTCTTGCCCTGGGCCGCCGCCGCGATCGCCGCGAAGAACGGGACGTTGTCGATGTTCAGGCCCGGGAACGGCATCGGGTGGATCTTGTCGATCGGCGCCTCCAGCTTGGAGGGGCGCACGGTGAGGTCGATGAGCCGGGTGCGGCCGTTGTCGGCGAAGTACTCCGCCGAACGGTCGTGGTCGAGCCCCATCTCCTCCAGCACGGCCAGCTCGATCTCCAGGAACTCGATCGGCACGCGCTTGACGGTGAGTTCGGACTCCGTGACGACGGCCGCGGCCAGCAGGCTCATCGCCTCGACCGGGTCCTCGGACGGCGAGTAGTCCACGTCGACGTCGATGTGTGGCACGCCGTGCACGGTCAGCGTCGTGGTGCCGATGCCGTCGACCCGGACACCGAGCGCCTCCAGGAAGAAGCACAGGTCCTGGACCATGTAGTTCGACGACGCGTTGCGGATGATCGTCGTGCCGTCGTGCCGGGCGGCCGCGAGCAGCGCGTTCTCCGTCACGGTGTCGCCGCGCTCGGTCAGTACGATCGGGCGGTCCGGCGCGATGTCCGGCTGCACCTCGGCGTGGTAGAGCCCCTCGGTCGCCGTGATGTCGAGACCGAAGCGGCGCAGCGCGATCATGTGCGGCTCGATCGTGCGCGTGCCGAGGTCGCAGCCGCCCGCGTACGGCAGCTTGAAGCGGTCCATGCGGTGCAGCAGCGGGCCGAGGAACATGATGATCGAGCGGGTGCGGCGGGCCGCGTCCGCGTCGATGGCGCCCATGTCCAGCTTGGCGGGCGGGACGATCTCCAGGTCCACCCCGTCGTTCACCCAGCGGGTGCGCACGCCGATGGAGTTCAGTACCTCCAGAAGGCGGTAGACCTCCTCGATGCGGGCCACCCGGCGGAGCACCGTACGGCCCTTGTTGAGCAGCGACGCGCACAGCAGCGCCACACACGCGTTCTTGCTCGTCTTGACGTCGATCGAGCCGGACAGCCGGCGTCCGCCGACCACCCGCAGATGCATCGGACCCGCGTACCCGAGCGACACGATCTCACTGTCCAGGGCTTCGCCAATTCGGGCGATCATCTCAAGGCTGATGTTTTGGTTGCCGCGCTCGATGCGGTTGACGGCGCTCTGGCTGGTGCCGAGCGCCTCGGCAAGCTGCGTCTGCGTCCAGCCCCGGTGCTGGCGGGCGTCGCGGATGAGCTTGCCGATGCGTACGAGGTAGTCGTCTGCCATAGCGGCAGGCTATCTCAGATATGAGATGACGCATTCCGTGGGGTCCGTACGGGTGACGGACCTTGACGGGGTTTCAGTGACGCCGGGTGCTGCGGGTGCGCCGCCAGCCGAAGGGGCCCGGCAGGTCCATCGAGGTCGTGCGGCGTCCGGTGCTGCTGTGCGTCCGGCGCGGGCCGTGCCGACCGCCCGTCGTGACGGACCAGGACCGCCGGTTGATGTTGAGGCGGACTCCCGGCAGGATCCGGAAGCTCTTGCGGAACGTGAGCGGCATGGGGGCTCCCTTCCGTTCGGTGCCGTACGCGTACCCCGGCCCGCCCCGATCAGTCGCGCGCCGCGCCCTCGTCCACCGGGAACACGGCGCCCGGCGCCGCGTACGCCACCGGCCCCGCGAACCGTGCGGCCGCCCGCGTCACGGCGTCCCCGGGCGCCACCGCACGCCCCACGTGGGTCACGACGAGGCGCCGCACGTCCGCCGCGGCGGCGGTGTCCCCGGCGTCCTCCGGCGAGTGGTGCACGCCGTCCCCGGCGTCGCCGTCCGCCTCGCACAGCAACGTGCCGCACCCGGCGGCGAGTTCGGTGAGGCCGGCGCAGGGCGCGGTGTCCCCGGAGTACACGAGGGAGCGGCCCCCGTGCTCGACGCGCAGCGCGAACGCGGGCATGCCGTGGGCCACCTCGCGCGAGGTCAGGTCCAGCGCCCCGACCCGTACCCGGTGCCCGTCGTCGAGCTCCCGCACGGCGAACGCCTCCTCGACCGGACTGCGCCGCTCCCCGTTGGTGAGGAAGCCGGCCAGCCGGTCGGCGGTGCCGGGCGGCGCGTACAGGGGGAGGGGCGCGTCGAGCCGGACGTCCGCGTAGAGCAGTCCGTAGTACGCGGTGAGCAGGTCGGCGGTGTGGTCGGCGTGCAGGTGCGACACCCAGATCGCGTCGATCTCGTCGAGCCGGACGTGCCGCTGCAGCGCCCCGAGCGTCCCGCTCCCGGCATCCACCCACACCCGGGTTCCGCCGCCGCTGACGAGGTACCCGGAGCAGGGATTCCCGGCCTCGGGGTACGGGGTGGCGCTGCCGAGCACGGTGAGACGAAGGTCACTGGCCATTGCGGGACGCTATCGGACCGCCTGTCGCCTCGCCGTCCCGGGGGCACCGTACGACCATGGGGGGAGCGGGAACGCCAGGGAGGGGCTCGACGGCAGCGCCGAGCCATGTACTAGAGTTATCTCGACATCGAGATATCTGCCGAGGCGCACCGCGGCCTCACGGCACCGTCGATCTGGCGGTAAGGGTTACCTAACTTAGCCTTACCTCAGCAGATCGGCAACGTGGCGTGGCGGCAGGATGTGGTGGAACGCGCACATATATGAAGGAGACTGTCGTGTCGGCGAACAGCTTCGACGCCCGTAGCACGCTGAGCGTGGGCGACGAGTCCTACGAGATCTTCAAGCTGGACAAGGTCGAGGGCTCCGCGCGCCTTCCCTACAGCCTGAAGGTTCTCCTTGAGAACCTGCTCCGCACCGAGGACGGCGCGAACATCACCGCCGACCACATCCGTGCGCTCGGCAACTGGGACTCGCAGGCGCAGCCCTCGCAGGAGATCCAGTTCACGCCGGCCCGCGTGATCATGCAGGACTTCACCGGCGTGCCCTGCGTCGTCGACCTCGCCACCATGCGTGAGGCCGTCAAGGCCCTCGGCGGCGACCCGGCGAAGATCAACCCGCTGTCCCCGGCCGAGATGGTCATCGACCACTCCGTCATCGCCGACAAGTTCGGCACCTCGGACGCGTTCAAGCAGAACGTCGACCTGGAGTACGGTCGCAACAAGGAGCGCTACCAGTTCCTGCGCTGGGGCCAGACCGCGTTCGACGACTTCAAGGTCGTCCCGCCGGGCACCGGCATCGTGCACCAGGTCAACATCGAGAAGCTGGCCCGCACGGTCATGGTCCGTAACGGCCAGGCCTACCCGGACACCCTGGTCGGCACCGACTCGCACACCACGATGGTCAACGGCCTGGGCGTCCTGGGCTGGGGCGTCGGCGGCATCGAGGCCGAGGCCGCCATGCTCGGCCAGCCGGTCTCCATGCTGATCCCGCGCGTCGTCGGCTTCAAGCTGACCGGCGAGCTCCCGGCCGGCACCACCGCCACCGACCTGGTCCTCACGATCACCGAGATGCTGCGCAAGCACGGCGTCGTCGGCAAGTTCGTCGAGTTCTACGGCGAGGGCGTCGCCGCCACCTCGCTCGCCAACCGCGCCACCATCGGCAACATGTCGCCGGAGTTCGGCTCCACCGCCGCGATCTTCCCGATCGACGACGAGACCCTGAACTACCTGCGTCTGACCGGCCGTGACGCCCAGCAGGTCGCGCTCGTCGAGGCGTACGCCAAGGAGCAGGGCCTCTGGCTGGACCCGGCCGCCGAGCCCGACTTCTCCGAGAAGCTGGAGCTCGACCTCTCCACGGTCGTCCCGTCGATCGCCGGCCCGAAGCGCCCGCAGGACCGCATCGTCCTCGCGAACGCCGCCCAGCAGTTCGCCCAGGACGTGCGCAACTACGTCTCGGACGACTCCGAGGCGGGCAAGGAGTCCTTCCCGGCCTCCGACGCCCCGGCCGTCTCCAACGGCACCCCGTCGAACCCGGTCACCGTGACCGCCCCCGACGGCTCGACCTACGAGATCGACCACGGCGCCGTCACGGTCGCAGCGATCACCTCCTGCACCAACACCTCGAACCCGTACGTGATGGTGGCCGCGGCCCTCGTGGCGAAGAAGGCCGTCGAGAAGGGCCTGACCCGCAAGCCGTGGGTCAAGACCACCCTCGCCCCGGGCTCGAAGGTCGTCACCGACTACTTCGACAAGTCGGGTCTGACCCCGTACCTCGACAAGGTCGGCTTCAACCTCGTCGGCTACGGCTGCACCACCTGCATCGGCAACTCGGGCCCGCTGCCCGAGGAGGTCTCGAAGGCCGTCAACGACCACGACCTGGCCGTGACGTCGGTCCTCTCCGGCAACCGGAACTTCGAGGGCCGCATCAACCCCGACGTCAAGATGAACTACCTCGCCTCCCCGCCGCTGGTCGTCGCGTACGCCATCGCCGGTTCGATGAAGGTGGACATCACCAAGGACGCCCTCGGCGTCGACCAGGACGGCAAGCCCGTCTTCCTGGCCGACATCTGGCCGACGGAGGCCGAGGTCAACGACGTCGTCGCCAACTCCATCGGCGAGGACATGTTCTCGAAGTCCTACGAGGACGTGTTCGCCGGCGACGCCCAGTGGCAGGCCCTCTCCGTCCCCACCGGCAACACCTTCGAGTGGGACAGCGAGTCGACCTACGTCCGCAAGCCCCCGTACTTCGAGGGCATGACGATGGAGACGACCCCGGTCGTCGACTTCGAGGGCGCCCGCGTGCTCGCCAAGCTCGGCGACTCGGTCACCACCGACCACATCTCGCCCGCCGGTGCGATCAAGGCCGACACCCCGGCCGGCAAGTACCTGAGCGAGCACGGCGTCGAGCGTCGTGACTTCAACTCCTACGGCTCGCGCCGTGGCAACCACGAGGTCATGATCCGCGGCACCTTCGCCAACATCCGCCTGCGCAACCAGATCGCGCCGGGCACCGAGGGCGGCTACACCCGCGACTTCACCCAGGCCGACGCGCCGGTCTCGTTCATCTACGACGCCTCGCAGAACTACCAGGCGCAGGGCACCCCGCTGGTCATCCTCGGCGGCAAGGAGTACGGCTCCGGCTCGTCCCGCGACTGGGCCGCCAAGGGCACCGCGCTCCTCGGCGTCAAGGCCGTCATCACCGAGTCGTACGAGCGCATCCACCGCTCGAACCTCATCGGCATGGGCGTCCTGCCGCTGCAGTTCCCGGCGGGCCAGTCGGCCGACTCGCTCGGCCTGACCGGTGAGGAGACCTTCGCGATCTCCGGCGTCACCGAGCTGAACGAGGGCCGCACCCCGGCCACGGTGAAGGTCACCACCGACACGGGCGTCGAGTTCGACGCGGTCGTCCGCATCGACACCCCCGGTGAGGCGGACTACTACCGCAACGGCGGCATCATGCAGTACGTGCTGCGCAACCTGATCCGCAAGTAAGCGGCAGGGCAGGACAGTTCGAGGGCCGCATCCCCAGTGCCGGGGATGCGGCCCTCGTGCGTCAGCCGACGTTCTCCGGAACTCGATCAGCTGCTGCGGCGTGGCCGGCAGCCCCGGGGTGTGGAACGCGTCGTCGCGGACGGTCCTGGTCCGCCGCTGCCCGGCGTTGACGTAGGAGACCCGGAACGCCCAACCGCACTGCTCCGTACCGGTCAGCACGTCCAGGTGCGCGGCGGTACGGGCGACATCGGCCACTCCTGACCAGGTGCTTCCCCGCGCACGGGAAGGGCATCGTAGCCGTGGTCAGCCCTTGCTCACCAGATCGAGGAGCCCGGGAAAGCGCGCGTCCAGTTCGGCGCGGCGCAGTACCGCCGTGCGGCTGTTGCCGTGGTCGACCATGCGGAGCAGGCCCGCCTCGCGCATCACCTTGAAGTGGTGCGAGGTCGTCGACTTCGACACCGGCAACTGGAAGGAGGCGCAGGTGCGTTCGGTGCCGTCGGGCTCGCGCAGGAAGCGGGCGATCACCCGGTAGCGGTGGGGGTCGGAGAGGGCGTGCAGGACCGTGCGCAGGTCCATCTCCTCGGGTGTGGGGTGGCCTTCCTCGTCCGGCACGGGGTTCCGCCTCTCGTCGCAGCCGCTGCGCAGGTTCTCCATAGGTTCTACTTGCATCGTACCTCGCGACCGTGTGACAGTCGGGTCCCAAGGTTCGATCGATTGCGAACCTGTACGTGCCTGCCTGACCGCATCGGGGGTCCCTCACGCATGTCCACCACAACTGCCCATCCTGATAAGTCCGTTGAAGGTGGCCGGCGCCCGGGGCTCGCCCTCGCCGTCGTCCTCCTCGCCGTCCTCGTCGTCCCCATGTCGATCTCCGGCACGGCCGTCGCACTGCCCGGCATCGGCGCCGATCTGCACGCGTCGGGCGCCGCGCTCCAGTGGGTGGTGAACGCCTTCAACGTCGCCTTCGCCTGCTGCACCCTCGTCTGGGGCTCCGTCGCCGACATCGTGGGACGGGTGCGGGTCTTCGCGGCGGGCGCCGCCCTGTTCGCGGCGGCGGCCACCGCGAGCGCCCTCGCGGGGAACGCGTACGTCCTCGACGCCGCCCGCGCGCTCGCCGGGATCGGCGGCGCCGCGATCTTCTCGGCCGGCGCCGCGATCCTCTCCACGGCCTACGAAGGGCACGCGCGGGCCCGGGCGTTCGCGCTCTTCGGCACCGTCGCCGGCGTCGGCGTCTCGCTCGGCCCGACCTTCGCGGGCCAGCTGGTGGCGTCGGTCGGCTGGCGCTGGGTGTTCGCACTGCACGCCGCCGCCCTGGTCCTCGCCCTGCTCGCGCTGCCGACGGCCGCACGCGCGCTGCCCGCCACCGCACGGGGCGCGGCGCGCATCGACGTACCGGGCAGCCTCGTCCTCGTCGCGGCGGCGGTGCTGCTGACCACGGGCATCGTGCAGGGCTCCCAGTGGGGCTGGGGGAGCGTCGGGGTGCTCGCGCTGTTCGCGGGGGCCGTGGCCGCACTCGTCGGGTTCGTCCGCGTCGAGCGGCGCAGCCCGCACCCGGTCCTCGACCTCGGCCTGCTGCGGCGGCGCCGCTTCGTCGGGCTCGCCCTCGTCCCGGTCGCGGCCTCGGCCGGCTTCGTCACGCTCCTCACGTACCTGCCCAGCTACCTCACCGCCGTCACCGGCCGCGACAGCTCGGCGGCCGGCCGGCTCATGCTGCTGCTCACCCTGCCGGTCCTGGTCGCACCGGTGGCGGCCGCGCGCCTCGTCCGGCGCGGCGTGTCCGCCCGGGCGCTGATCCTCGCGAGCCTCGGCTGTCTGGTCGCCGGCGACCTCGGCCTCCTCCTCTTCTCGCCGCACGCGGCCGTGGCCGTCGTCGCCCTGCCGATGCTCGTCACCGGCGCCGGGATGGGCCTGTCGGCCGGCCTCGTCGACGGCCAGGCCCTCGCCCTCGTCCCGCCCGGACAGGCGGGCATGGCCGCCGGGTTCGTGAACACGCTCCGGTTGGGCAGCGAAGCCGTCGCGGTCGCCGTGTACGGCTCGGTGATGGCGAGCCTGGTCGGCGCGGGGCACGCCTACGACACGGCGTTCCACGGGCTGCTCCAGGGGCTCGCGGGAGTGTGCCTGGTGCTCGGCGCCACGGTGGCGTGGCTGCTGCGCCCCGAGGCCGACGACGCGCGGACGCAAGGGATGTGAGGTGGATCCCGGCCGCCGGTAGAGTCGCGCTCTTCGCCGGTGCCGGCCGCGCGGAGTCCCCGGGGGTCACGGTATGCCCGCCTCACTCGTGCTCGACCCGTACGTGACGTGGCGCCAGGCGCTCGCCGGCGTCGACGCCGCCTTCGCCGACCCGCCCGCGCTCGACCGCCCGGTCGACGGCTGTACGCACTGCACTCCCGAGTCCGAGCTGGTCCTGCTCGGCGGCGCCCCGGCCCGGGTCTCCGACGACCTCCTCGGCCACTTCATGCGCGAGCCGGCGAGCCACTGGGAGGACGACCAGTACCCCGTCCTGTGGCGCCGCTTCGTGCCCCGTGCGCTGCGCCTGTGGGGCCCGGACGGGGACGGCACCGACCCCTCGTACGAGATCGGCCGCCTCGGCCCCGACGGCGCCCGCCTCGCGGACTGGCCCGTGGCCGAGCGCGGCGCGGTCGAGCGGGCCTTCCGTGCCCTGCTGACCCTCGCGGTGACCGACGGCGGCCCGCACGGGCGGTGCACCGGACTGATCGAGGGAATGGCCCAGGTGACGGGATCCCTGGACCCCTGGCTCGACCACCTCCAGGGCCTCACCGGCCCCGAGGCCGACGCCGGACTGGTCCGCCTCGCGGCCGGCTGAACCGTCGAACTGCTGCGGGGCGAGCTGGAGTTCACCTGGTGGTACGACGGCGACCCGCACCTGGTCGCCGACTGGCTCCCCGTGCTCCGGCCCCGCGTCACGGCCTTCGCCGCGCGGCACCCCCGCTGCAAGACCGCGTCCGACGCGCTGGCCGGGCTCGACGCGCTGGAGTCGGGTGCCGGGATCCCCTGGCCCCACCCGTACGCCGACGGGGTGATCCGGGTGCTGCCGGTGCGATGAGTCCACCGGAACATCGGCGCCCAGATCATGGGCCGCAACAAGTTCAGGCCCCAGCGCGGGCCTGGCAGGACGCGGAAGTGGCCCGCCACCGCGCCCGGACGCGCGACGGGCGGGCGTGAACTCTCCACGCCCGCCGGTCACTTCACCCTCAGGTGCGGATCACGACAGCAGCTCCACCTCCGCCACCGTCGCCGCCCCGCCCGCGAACACCAGCCGGTAGTGCCGGTACGAACCGGGGGACGGGACCGAGAAGGCCCTGGTCTGCTGGTTCCACGTGAAGGACTCGCCGGACCGCTCGTCGAGCGTCTGCCACGTCGAACCGTCGTCCGACGCCTCCAGCTTCCAGCCCGTCGGCGCCTTCGCGGCCTCGGCCGACGTCAGCGTGTACTGGACGGCCTTCGCGCCGTCCGCACCGACCGGCAGGTCCACCGGCTCCGACGGACTCGCGCTCGTCGCCGAGGAGTTGTCGAACAGCGGGCCGGAGCCCGTGATCGCGTCCTTGCGCGGCGACGGCACCTTGTCGTCCTTCGTGATGGACGTCGGCGCCGCGTCCTTGCCCGTGCCCCACTTCGACGGCTTGTCGCCCATCGCGAACTCGATGACCCCGCCCTTGGCGACGACCGAGTGGGGGAGCGACGTCTTCGACCACGTGCGGCCGTTGACCTTCACGCCCTGGACGTAGATGTTCTTGGCGCTGTTCTTCGGCGCCTTGACCACCAGGTCCTTGCCGTTCTCCAGGTGCAGCGTCACCTTCGTGAACTGCGGGGAGCCGATGGCGTACTCGCCGCTGCCCATGACGAGCGGGTAGAAGCCCATCGAGGAGAACAGGTACCAGGCCGACTGCTCGCCGTTGTCCTCGTCGCCGTGGTAGCCCTGGCCGATCTCGCTGCCCGTGTACAGGCGCGACAGCACCTCGCGGACCTTCTCCTGCGTCTTCCACGGCTGGCCCGCCGCGTCGTACATGTACGTGATGTGGTGCGCGACCTGGTTCGAGTGGCCGTACATGCCCATCCGTACGTCCCGCGCCTCCGTCATCTCGTGGATGACGCCACCGTACGAACCGGCCACCTCGCTCGTCGCCGTCTCGGGCGTCGAGAAGAACGTGTCCAGCTTCTTGGCCAGGCCGTCCTTGCCGCCGTACAGGTTGGCGAGGCCACGGCTGTCCTGCGGGGCGGTGAAGGCGTAGCCCCAGGCGTTGGTCTCCGTGTAGTCGTAGCCCCAGATGCGCGGGTCGAAGTCGGCCGACTTCACGCGCCAGTCGCCCTTCGCGTCCTTGCCCTGGAAGAAGCCCGTACCGGCCGCCTTGTCGTCGAACATGTTGACGTAGTCACGGGCACGGTTGAGGAAGTACTCCGACTCCTCCTTGTACTGCTTCTTGCCGGTCTTCTTGTAGAGCGCCTGGCCCATCTGCGCGATGCCGTAGTCGTTCAGGTATCCCTCAAGGGCCCAGGACAGGCCCTCGTGCGTGTCCGTCGACGTGTAGCCGAGGAAGGGCGAGGTCTCCATGCCCTTGCGGCCGACGCCCGACTGCGGCGGGACCACCGTCGCGTTCTTGACCGCCGCCTTGTACGCGGACTCCACGTCGAAGTCGTCCACGCCCTTCACGTACGCGTCGGCGAACGCCACGTCCGACGACGTGCCCGTCATCAGGTCCGCGTAGCCCGGCGAGGACCAGCGGGAGATCCAGCCGCCGTCCCGGTACTGCTGCACGAACCCGTCGACCAGCTCACCGGCCTTCTTCGGCGTCAGGAGCGAGTACGCGGGCCAGGTCGTCCGGTACGTGTCCCAGAAGCCGTTGTTGACGTACGGCTTGCCCTCGACGATCTTCGCGCCGGTGTGCGTCGGGGTGTCGGGACCCGGCATCGGCGAGAACGGCGACGCGTACTTGTACGTGCCCTTGCCGTCGGCCGAACGGACCTTCTCGAAACCGGAGTTGGGGTACAGGTACAGGCGGTACAGCGACGAGTACAGCGTCGTGCGCTGGTCCTCCGTCGCGCCCTCGACCTCCACCTTCTTCATCAGCGTGTCCCACTGGGCGCGCGCCGCGTCCCGGACGTCCGTGAAGGAGCGGCTGCGCGGCAGCTCCTGCGCCAGGTTGTCCTTGGCCTGGTCGAGGCCGATGAGGGACGTCGCCAGGCGCAGGGTGACCGTGCGGTCCTTGCCCGCGTCGAACGAGAAGTGGCCCTTCACACCGGAGGACTCGGCCTCCTTCACCGGCTTGTCGAAGACGCCGTAGACGAACAGCCGGGTGGCGCCCGTCGACAGGCCCGACTTCACGTCGGAGTAGCCGGTGACGACACCGGTCTCCTTGTCGAGCGTGAGACCGCCCTGCTCGGAGACGTTGTCGAAGATCACGCTCGCGTCGTCACCGGGGTAGGTGAAGCGCAGCGCGGCCGCGTGGTCGGTGGGCGTCATCTCGGCCCGCACGCCGTTCTCGAACTTCACGCCGTAGTAGTACGGGCGGTCCGTCTCGTTCTCGTGCCGGAACGGCAGCGCGCGGCCGGCGCGCGAGGTGTCCACCGCGTCGCCCGTCGTCGCCGACGGCATCATCTGGAACGTCTGGCGGTCACCCATCCACGGACTCGGCTCGTGGCTCGCGGCCAGCGCCTCCATGGTGGGCAGGTTGTCCTTGTTGTTGTCGCGCGCGTAGTCGTACAGCCAGCTCAGCGAGCCCGCGTTGGTCACCGGCGTCCAGAAGTTGAAGCCGTGCGGGACGGCCGTCGCCGGGAAGGTGTTGCCGCGCGAGAAGCCGCCGCTGGAGTTCGTGCCGCGCGTCGTCGACGCGTAGTCGCTCAAGTGCGCCTTGGGGCGCGCCGGTGCGGCCTTGGCGAGGCTGATGTCGTCGAGCCAGCCGCGGAACTTCGCCGGGCCCTTCGGGGAGTCGTACGCGACGAGGATCCGGTCGACCGTCTTGCCGGCCGCGACCGAACCGATCCCGGACTCCACCGCGTTCCACTGGTTCACGTACAGCCGCTTGGCGGCGCCCTGGCCCTGCGGGGTCAGCAGCCCGCCGTGGGAGTCGACGGCCTTCAGGTCGCTCAGGTACGTGCCGTCGGTGAAGGCGAGGTCCACGGAGACGTTCGTGGCGTCGTAGTCGCGGTCGCCGTCCGCCATCTGCGGGAAGACCTTGTACGACAGCTCGGTGTCCTTCGCGACCGCCACGTCGACGTCGAAGACCTTGTTGTACGAGTAGGCGCGCCCGTCCGCCTTGTGCGTACCGGCGTAGCGCAGCGCGCGGACGCCGGTGAAGCCCGCGCCCGCCTTGGCCGTCGGCGAGCCGCTCGGTCCCTTGTCCACGAGCGACAGCATGTCCTCGGGCGCGGGCGCCTGCTCGTCGCCGGTCGACAGCTGGAAGTCGGCGAGCTGCGTGGCGTCGTCCGCGCCGTTGTTCGCCGTGAACTCGATCCGGAAGTGGCTGTACGCGGCCGGGCTCTTGATCTCGTACGTCTTCGTCTGGAACCGCTCGCCGAACGTCTCGCCGGAGCGGCTGTCGAGCGTCGTCCACTCCTTGCCGTCCGTCGAGCCCTTGAGGGTCCAGTCCTTCGGGTCGCGCTCGGCGTGGTCGTTGGCCGACGTCAGCGCGTACTGGGCGATCTCGACGGGGCCGTCGAGGTCGTACTCGACCCAGGCGGTCGGTGTGAAGGCCAGCCACTTGGTGCTGGACTCGCCGTCGAGGAGGTTCTCCTTGGTCTCGCCGCCGCCGGTGTTCTCGTCGCTGGCGCGGACGTCGGTGACGTGCCCGTTGACGTTCCCCGGGATGCCGCCGGTGTAGCCGCCGTCGACGCCGCTCGACCGCTTGCCGCCGTCCGGGGCGGTGTCGACGGTGTTGAGCCAGTCCGGTGCGGGCTGGCCCGCTTCGAAGGAGGAGCTGAACTCCCTTTCCGCGCCCGCCTTCCGGTCGGTCTTGGCGACCGCGGGTCCCTGGCCCGCCGCCGTGAGCACCAGCGCGGCCGCCCCCAGGGCCGCGGTGGTGCCGAGTCCGTATCTGTGTCGGCTGGATCTTCCCTGCATCGAGCCTTGCATGGGTGTGCACCCTCCCGCGGCCAAGAATCAGACAACGTTGTCAGTTCGCATTACAGGGTCCAGTAGGGCTGTAAGTGACCGGTGGTGTCAAGGGTGTTGGAGGAGCGTCCGCGAGCCCCCGGAGTGCGCGGGTCCGCGCACGCTGCCGGGGTGGGACGCCCGGCTCTCCGCGCTTCGCCGGATTTGCCGCCGGTGTCCGGAAGAGTCCCCGGAACCCTTCAACAACTGAACGGAAAATCCGGGGCGGTTCCCCCGTATAACTCTCCACCCTTTGTAGGCACTGGAGTTGGGAAGATCAACATCGCCCGTGGTGCGGCTTATTTCCGGGAGGTCTCAACTCGGAAAAGACCGACACCCAAACCTGCATTCGATCTTGCCCAGCTCACAGGGAGTGGACTATACCTGTCGGCGTCCGGCCCGGAACGTACGCAAGCCGAGGTCGGGCACGGGGGACGGGGGAAATCGGCAGGGGGCGGAGCATGCGTCCCCGTATCCGTGTCCCCTCCGCGATCCCGGTCATTCGCACCACGCAGCGTCATTCGGCTCCACTCGCTCCACCACAGCTCCATTCAGCTTCACCGCTCCACCTTCGTTCCCCTCTGCGGGGCACGACACAGCACATCACCGCGGTGCCGGGGAGGATCCGGTTCACCGCCTGAGTCCTGGAGAAGGCGAGGACTTGAGCATGGGATCCACACCCGGCGTAGGCCATCGCGACCCGATCAAGCGGAGCGCCACCGGCGCTCCGGCCGCGGCGACTGCTTTTCCTGCATCGCTCAGCTGATCACCCTCGGTGCCGCCGATCGGCACCGAGACGACGGCGAAACGCCCCGGTGTGCAACTCCGCCGACATCTCAGGCGGAGACCCGCACCAGGACGCGCTCCACGAGAAGTGCGGCACGCACGGGGCCAGCCAGGCCCGGCAGCCGACCACGCAGCACACCCGTACAGATCCAATCGATCAGTGAGGATGCAGAGATGACCATTCGTGCCGGCTCTCTTGACAGGCGGACGCTCCTGCGCGGGGCGATCGCAACGGCAGCCATGGGCTCGTTCGCGGTTGCGTGTGGCTCTCCCTCCAGCAAGGACAGCAACAGCGACACCCCCAAGGGCAAGACGAGCGCCAAGAACCCGTTCGGTGTCGCCGCGAACTCCAAGGTCGACGCGGCCATCTTCGACGGCGGTTACGGCACCGACTACGTCGACTACGCCAACCAGGTCATGGGCAAGCAGGTCAAGGGCGTCACGGTGAAGGTCAAGCCGGTCGTCGACATCGCCCCCGAGCTCCAGCCCCGCTTCGTCGGCGGCAACCCGCCGGACCTCATCGACAACTCCGGTGAGGACCAGATCGGCTTCCTCGGCATTCTCGACCAGCTCGAGGAGCTCGACGACGTCTTCGAGGCCCAGAACTACGAGGGCAAGAAGATCGCCGACACGGTCTACGCCGGCGTCAAGGACCCCGGTACGTTCAAGGACAAGTTCGTCGCGCTGAACTACGTGATGACGGTCTACGGCGTCTGGTACTCCAAGACCCTGTTCGAGAAGAACGGCTGGACCCCGCCGAAGACCTGGGACGAGGCGCTCGACCTCGGCCAGAAGGCGAAGAAGAAGGGCAAGTACCTCTTCGTCCACGGCAAGGAAGCGGCGACCTACTACCAGACGCTGCTCATCGGCGGAGCGATCAAGGAGGGCGGCGACGAGGTCCGCATCGCCCTCGAGAACCTGGAGAAGGACTCCTGGTCGCACCCGGCCATCCAGGGCATCCTCAAGATCATGGAGACCATGGTCAAGGAGAAGATGTTCGTCCCCGGTGGCTCCGGCACCCAGTTCCAGAAGGCGCAGGCGATCTGGAGCAACGACCAGAAGGCGCTGCTCTACCCGACCGGTGGCTGGATCGAGAACGAGATGAAGAAGGCCACCAAGGAAGACTTCCAGATGACCGGCATCCCGGAGATGACGCTCAGCGCCAAGCCGAAGATGCCCTACGAGGCCGTGCACGCGGCCGCGGGCGAGCCGTTCATCGTGCCCAAGCAGGGCAAGAACCCGGCCGGCGGCAAGGAAGTCCTGCGGGCGATGCTGTCCAAGGACGCGGCCGCCAACTTCTCCAAGACGAAGCTGGCCCCGACCATCGTCAAGGACACCGTGCCCGCCGACGGTTACGGATCCTCCGCGCTGGTCTCGCAGTCGAAGATGCTCGCCGACGCCGGCGAGAACATCTTCACCTGGAACTTCGTCTCCGCCTACGGCATGAACACCGACATGCTGGTGCCGTGGAACTCGTTCCTCGCCGGTGACATCGACGCCAAGGCCCTGACCTCGGCCCTGCAGAAGATCTCCGACAAGATCCGGGAAGACGACTCCGTCGACAAGATCAAGGTCAGCTAGCACTGCGATGAAAGACACGACCACCATCTCCGACACCGCGAGCAGCCGGCCCGTGCCGGCCGCTCGCGGCGGGCGGCCCCGGCGCCGCAAGCTCACCTTCGACCGGGTGACGTTCTTCCTCGCGTTCCTCGGCATTCCGCTGGCCATCTTCGTGACCTTCGTCCTGATCCCCTTCGGGCAGGCGATCTTCTGGGCGATGACCGACTGGCGCGGCTTCAGTCCGGACTACAACTTCATCGGCTTCGACAACTTCACCAAGATGTTCCAGGACGACGTCTTCCTGAAGGCGCTGCGCAACGTCGCGCTGCTGGCGGTCTGCGTGCCGCTGGTGACGTTGACGCTCGCCCTCGGGGTCGCGGTGGCCATCACCCTGGGCGGGCCCAGCAAGGGCCCCGTCCGGGGCATCAAGGGAGCGTCGTTCTACCGGATCATCTCGTTCTTCCCCTACGTCGTGCCGGCGATCATCGTCGGCCTGATCTGGGCGCAGATGTACGACCCGAACGCCGGCCTGCTCAAGAGCCTGCTCCCCAAGCTCGGTCTCGACTCCTGGCTGGGCGAGTCGGCGAGCGCGATGCCCGCCTTGATGTTCGTCATCGTCTGGGGGCTCGTCGGGTTCTACGCGGTGCTCTTCATCGCCGCGATCAAGGGAGTTCCCGGCGAGCTGTACGAGGCGGCCAAGATCGACGGAGCCGGCCGGTTCCGGACGACGATCTCGATCACCCTGCCGGCGATCCGGGACAGCGTGCAGACGGCGTACATCTACCTGGGCATCGCCGCACTGGACTCGTTCGTCTACGTACAGGCGATGCTGCCGAACGGCGGACCGAACAACGGCACCCTGACGATCAGTCAGCGGCTGTTCAACGTCGCTTTCGCCAAGCAGCAGTTCGGCTACGCCACCGCGATGGGCGTCGTCCTCGCCGTCGTCACCCTGGTGTTCGCGGCGCTGGTGTTCCTCGTCAACCGGCTGACGGGCGGCGGCGAGAACGACGGCAAGAAGAAGGCACGCGGGGCGAAGGCTCGGCGTGCCGGAGCCATGGGAGGTGCCCGGTGAGCGCCATAGCCGCCGACCGTGAGTCGGCCAGTGACCGCAAGCCGGCGAGGGACCGGAAGCTGACGCGCGCCGTCGCGAGCAGCGACCGCAGGTTCGCGGCGATCGCGCACACCATGCTGATCCTGTGGTCCGTGATCGTGCTGGTGCCCATGCTGTGGGTGCTGGTCTCGTCGTTCAAGTCGACCAGCGAGATCCTGTCGTCGCCTTTCGCGCTGCCGGATCACTGGCGGGTCGAGAACTACGCGAACGCGTGGACCGACGCGAACATCGGGAAGTACTTCCTGAATTCGGTGATCGTCGTTGTCTCCGCGCTGTTCCTGGTGATGCTGCTGGGCGCGATGTGCGCCTACATCCTGGCCCGGTTCGAATTCCCCGGGCGCCGGCTCATCTACTACGTGATGCTCGCCGGGCTGACCTTCCCCGTCTTCCTGGCGATCGTGCCGCTCTTCTTCCAGCTGCAGAACTTCGGGCTGCTGAACACGCGTCCGGGACTGATCCTGACCTATGTCGCGTTCGCGCTGCCGTTCACGATGTTCTTCCTCTATTCGTTCTTCCGGTCACTGCCGCACGACGTCTACGAGGCCGCGTTGATCGACGGCGCCGGGGACTGGCGGGCGTTCTTCCAGGTGATGCTGCCGATGGCGCGGCCGGGCATGGCGGCCGTGGCGATCTTCAATTTCCTGGGGCTGTGGAACCAGTTCCTGCTGCCGGTGGCGCTCAACACGGACCAGGACAAATGGGTGCTGACGCAGGGAATGGCCGCCTACGCGTCCTCGCAGGTCTACGACATCGACTACGGCGCACTGTTCGCGGCGATCGTGGTCACGGTCGTGCCCGTGCTGGTCGTCTACGTCATCTTCCAGCGCCGGATCGCGGGCTCGGTGTCGCAGGGCACCTTCCGCTGACGCCCGTCGGCGCGTAGTCGCTGCTTCACCCGTTGCGCACAGGGGTCCGGCCCCGGAGAGCACTCTCTCCGGGGCCGGACCCCTGTGCGTACCGCCGGTAGTCCCGGCTGGACACGGCCTGGAACCGATTTCTGTCAAGGGCTTGACGCCACTGGGCGGTTCGGCGGAGTTTGGAGTTCATAACTTGTACAAGGTTCGGTCACCCTGGGTGACGCGGACCACGGATAAGGGTGGGTCAATGGAGACTCCGGGGTCGCAGTCGTCGCTGCACCGGGCCAATCTGGAGCGGGTCGTACGCGCCGTGCGGCTCGCCGGTTCGCTCACGCAGGCGGAGATCGCGAGGACGACGGGCCTGTCCGCGGCGACGGTCTCCAACATCGTCCGGGAGCTCAAGGACGGCGGGACCGTCGAGGTCACGCCCACCTCGGCCGGTGGCCGCCGGGCCCGCAGCGTGTCGCTGAGCGGCGACGCCGGCATCGTGATCGGCGTCGACTTCGGCCACACCCACCTGCGGGTGGCGATCGGCAACCTGGCGCACCAGGTGCTCGCCGAGGAGTCCGAGCCGCTCGACGTGGACGCGAGCGCCGCGCAGGGCTTCGACCGGGCGGAGGAGCTGGTCGAGCGCCTCGTCGCGGCCACCGGGGTCGACCGGTCCAAGGTCGCGGGCGTGGGGCTCGGCGTGCCGGGGCCCATCGACGTGGAGAGCGGCACCCTCGGGTCGACGTCGATCCTGCCGGGCTGGACCGGCACCAAGCCCGCCGAGGAGCTCGGCCGCCGCCTGGGCGTCCCCGTGCACGTCGACAACGACGCGAACCTGGGCGCGCTCGGCGAGCTCGTCTGGGGCAGCGGGCGGGGCGTCAAGGACCTCGCGTACATCAAGGTCGCCAGCGGTGTCGGCGCCGGTCTGGTGATCTCGGGGAAGATCTACCGGGGCCCGGGCGGCACGGCGGGGGAGATCGGGCACATCACCCTCGACGAATCGGGCCCTGTGTGCCGCTGCGGCAACCGCGGCTGCCTGGAGACCTTCACGGCGGCCCGGTACGTCCTGCCCCTGCTCCAGTCCTCCCACGGCACCGATCTGACCATGGAGGGCGTCGTGCGGCTCGCCAGGGACGGCGATCCGGGCTGCCGCAGGGTGATCGCGGACGTGGGCCGGCACATCGGCTCCGGCGTCGCGAACCTGTGCAACTTGCTGAACCCCAGCCGGGTCGTCCTCGGGGGTGATCTGGCGGAGGCCGGAGAGCTGGTCCTGGGGCCCATCAGGGAGTCCGTGAGCCGTTACGCGATCCCCAGTGCCGCCCGTCAACTCTCCGTCCTTCCAGGGGCGTTGGGCGGCCGCGCCGAGGTGCTCGGGGCGCTCGCCCTGGCCCTCAGCGAGATGGGCGATTCGACCCTTTTGGACGGATCTGTTCCCGCTCCTACACCTGCCTTCACTTAGAGAACGCATGACACCGTTGCCATCTCGTTAAGGATTTACTCCTTGACGCTGGGGTTGCGGCCGAGTTGACTTCCAGCCACCTCGGCCGCAACGACGCGGCCTCGTCAGGGAGGTTTGTGAAGTGAACACGCGTATGCGTCGTGCCGCCATTGCGTTCTGTGCCACCGGTATGGCTGTCTCGCTCGCCGCCTGCGGCTCCGCCAAGGAGTCCGGCGACAAGGGCGGCGACAAGGAGAGCTCCGCGAAGAAGGGCGACGCGATCACCGTCGGCCTGCTGCTGCCGGAGAACCAGACCGCCCGCTACGAGAAGTTCGACAAGCCGATCATCTCGAAGCAGATATCCACGCTGACCAACGGCAAGGGCAAGGTCGAGTACCTCAACGCCAAGCAGGACGCGACCCTCCAGTCGCAGCAGATCGACACGATGATCACCAAGAAGGTCGACGTGCTGATCCTGGACGCGGTCGACTACAAGGCCGTCGCCAGCGGTGTGAAGAAGGCCAAGGACGCGGGCATCCCGGTCGTCGCGTACGACCGCCTCGCGCAGGGCCCGATCGCCGCCTACACCTCCTTCGACAACCAGGAGGTCGGCAAGACGCAGGGTGAGGCCCTGCTGAAGGCCATGGGCTCGGACGCCAAGGCCAGCAGCAAGATCGTCATGATGAACGGCGCGATCACCGACCCGAACGCCGCCGACTTCAAGAAGGGCGCCCTCTCCGTCCTCAAGGGCAAGGTGGACATCGCCAAGTCCTACGACACCAAGGAGTGGAAGCCGGAGAACGCCAACTCCAACATGGAGGCCGCGATCTCGGCGATCGGCAAGGACAAGATCAAGGGCGTCTACTCCGCCAACGACGGCATGGCGGGCGGCATCATCACCGCGCTCAAGAGCGCGGGCCTGAGCAAGATCCCGCCGGTCACCGGCCAGGACGCCGAGCTCGCCGGCGTGCAGCGCATCGTCACCGGCGACCAGAACATGAGCGTGTTCAAGTCGTACCCGCAGGAGGCCGAGACCGTCGCCAAGATGGCCGTCTCGATCGCCAAGACCGGCAAGCTCGACAGCTCCATCGCCACGGGCACCGTCGACAGCGACACCGACAAGGCCATCCCCGCGGTCATCGTCCCGGTCGTCTCCCTGACCCAGGACAACATCAAGGACACGGTCGTCAAGGAGGGTTACTACACCCTCGACGAGATCTGCGCCGGCAAGTACAAGGCGGCCTGCGACAAGATCGGTCTGAAGTAACACCTCCAGGGGCAACTCCCCTCTCCCGCACGGGACTTGCGCACCGCCTCCGGTAGCGCTCCTGTGTAAGCACGTCCGGCGCCCCGCCGCCGACAGCCCCGCAAGCTCAACGGCGGGGCGCCGGACGGAACACCCCCCTCAGTCTTCTCTCTGTTCAACCTCCCGCCGGGTCAGGCCTTTGGCGGCGAAGGAGATGGTTCACGTGTCCGCTACGCCCGTGCTGGCGTTGCGCGGGGTCTCCAAGCGATTCGGTGCCGTGCAGGCGCTCACCGACGTAGAGCTTGAAGTCCACGCTGGTGAGGTGGTCGCCCTGGTCGGCGACAACGGCGCCGGAAAGTCCACGCTCGTCAAGACGATCGCCGGCGTGCACCCCATCGATGACGGTGTCATCGAGTGGGACGGCAAGGCCGTCGCGGTCAACAAGCCGCACGACGCCCAGAACCTGGGCATCGCGACCGTCTACCAGGACCTCGCGCTGTGCGACAACATCGATGTCGTCGGCAACCTGTTCCTGGGCCGCGAGATCAAGCGGCGCGGCGTCCTCGACGAGGTCGAGATGGAGCGTCGCTCGCGCCAGCTGCTCGAGACCCTGTCGATCCGCATCCCCAGCGTGCGCATCCCGATCGCCTCGCTCTCCGGCGGTCAGCGCCAGGTCGTGGCCATCGCCCGCTCCATGCTCGGCGAGCCCAAGCTGGTCATCCTCGACGAGCCCACCGCGGCCCTCGGCGTCGAGCAGACCGCACAGGTCCTCGACCTCGTCGAGCGGCTGCGCGAGCGCGGGCACGCGGTCATCCTCATCAGCCACAACATGGCCGATGTGAAGGCCGTCGCCGACAAGGTCGCCGTGCTGCGCCTCGGCCGCAACAACGGCGTGTTCGAGGTCAAGACGACCTCCCAGGAAGAGATCATCTCCGCCATCACCGGTGCCACGGACAACGCCGTGACCCGTCGTGCGGCGCGCACCAACGCGGAGGCTCAGAAGTGAGCATCGAAAAGACCGACAAGCCGCAGACCGCCGTCGACGCCGCCCCCGCCGCGGCGGGCGCGTCCGTGACCGCCGTCGACCCCCGGCTCCTCGTCCGCGAGCAGGGCTTCGCGGGGTACGTGAGCGAGTTCAAGCGCAAGATCAAGGGCGGCGACCTCGGGGCCATCCCCGTCGTCATCGGCCTGATCGTCATCTGCGCGATCTTCCAGAGCCTCAACTCGGCGTTCCTGGGCGCGGAGAACCTGAACAACATCTTCGTCGCCATGGTGGCCACGGGCATGATGTCGGTCGGCATCATCTTCGTGCTGCTGCTCGGCGAGATCGACCTGTCGGTCGGCTCCGTCTCCGGCGTCTCCTCCGCCATCACCGCGGTACTCAGCGTCACGCACGGCGTCAACGAGTGGGTCGCCGTCCTGGCCTCGCTCGCCGCCGGCGCGGTCATCGGCGCCCTGCACGGCTTCTTCTTCGCCCGGATCGGCGCGCCCGCGTTCGCCGTGACCCTGGCGGGCCTGCTGTTCTGGAACGGCTTCATGCTCCAGATCCTGGGCTCCAACGGCACGATCAACATCGACAGCGACGGCGTGGTCGGCAAGCTGACCAGCTACTACTTCTCCGACGTCGCCGCCGCGTACGCCCTGGCCGTCGTCGCGATCCTCGGCTACTTCGTGCCGACCTTCCTCGGCAACCGCCGCCGCGAGGCCGCCGGCATCCCGTCCCGCCCGCTGAGCGACATCGTCATGCGCACGGTGCTGCTGGCCATCGCCGTCTTCGGCGTCGCGGTCATCTTCAACCAGTACAAGGGCCTGCCGCTCGCGGTGCTGCTCTTCGCGATCGTCCTGGTCGGCAGCGACTTCGTGCTGCGCCGCACCTCGTACGGCCGCAAGATCTTCGCGCTCGGCGGCAGCGTCGAGGCGTCCCGCCGTGCCGGTATCAACGTCACCGCGGTCCGCGTCTCGGTCTTCGCCGTCGCGGGTCTGTTCGCGGCGGTCGGCGGCCTCTTCTGGGCCTCCAAGATCGCGGCGGCCAACCAGAGCGCCGGCGCCGGCGACCTCCTGATGAACGTCATCGCGGCGGCCGTCATCGGCGGCACGAGCCTCTTCGGCGGCCGGGGCCGCACCTGGAACGCGCTGCTCGGTGTGCTGGTCATCACGTCGATCCAGTACGGCCTCGCCCTCCAGGGCATCGCCACCCCGATCCAGTACATGATCACCGGCGGTGTGCTGCTCGCCACGGTCGTCATCGACTCGATCACCCGCAAGACCCAGAAGTCGGCCGGCCGCGCCTGACCGCGCCCAGCGCCACCTGACCGCTTCTGACCGGGGCCACCTGGACTGACTGTGCCCGGCGTCAACGGTGACGCCGGGCACAGTCATGCTCCGAACGCCCGGCCCGCCCGCCGCTCGCGGCGGCGGAACATTAGACTCGACGAGCCCGGCAAGCTCGAACAGCTCAACCAGCTACTCACAGCTCTACTGCAAGGAGGCACGGGTGCCGCTGCTGACCCGCATCACGGGACCGCGCGATCTGGACCGGCTCAGCCTGGAGCAGCTGGACCAGCTGGCAGGAGAGATCCGGACCTTCCTTGTCGACGCCGTTTCCAAGACCGGCGGCCACCTCGGCCCCAACCTGGGCGTCGTCGAGCTGACGATCGCCCTGCACCGCGTCTTCGAGTCGCCCAAGGACAAGGTCCTGTGGGACACCGGCCACCAGTCCTACGTGCACAAGCTGCTCACCGGCCGCCAGGACTTCTCCCGGCTGAAGATGAAGGGCGGCCTGTCCGGCTACCCCTCGCAGGCCGAGTCCGACCATGACGTGATCGAGAACTCGCACGCCTCCACCGTCCTCGGCTGGGCCGACGGCCTGGCGAAGGCGAACGAGATCCAGGACCGGGACGACCACGTCGTCGCGGTCATCGGTGACGGCGCCCTCACCGGCGGCATGGCCTGGGAGGCGCTGAACAACATCGCCGCCGCCAAGGACCGCCCCCTGGTCATCGTGGTCAACGACAACGAGCGCTCGTACGCGCCCACGATCGGCGGCCTCGCCAACCACCTGGCGACCCTGCGCACCACCGACGGCTACGAGCGCTTCCTGGCCCGCGGCAAGGACCTCCTGGAGCGCACCCCGGTCGTCGGCAAGCCCCTCTACGAGACGCTGCACGGCGCCAAGAAGGGCCTCAAGGACTTCATCGCGCCGCAGGGCATGTTCGAGGACCTCGGCCTGAAGTACGTCGGCCCGATCGACGGCCACGACATCGAGGCCCTGGAGTCCGCGCTGACCCGCGCCAAGCGGTTCGGCGGCCCGGTCATCGTGCACTGCCTCACCGAGAAGGGCCGCGGCTACACCCCGGCCCTCCAGGACGAGGCCGACCGCTTCCACGGCATCGGTCCGATCCACCCCGACACCGGCCTGCCGATCAAGGCGTCCGGCGCCGACTGGACCTCCGTCTTCGGCGACGAGATGGTCCAGCTGGGCAAGGAGCGCGAGGACATCGTCGCCATCACGGCGGCCATGCTGCAGCCGGTCGGCCTGAAGAAGTTCGCCGACGCCTTCCCCGAGCGCGTCTACGACGTCGGCATCGCCGAGCAGCACGGCGCCACGTCGGCCGCGGGCCTGGCCGCCGGCGGCCTGCACCCGGTCTTCGCCGTCTACGCGACGTTCCTCAACCGCGCCTTCGACCAGCTCCTGATGGACGTGGCCCTGCACAAGTGCGGCGTCACCTTCGTCCTGGACCGGGCCGGCGTCACCGGCACCGACGGCGCCTCGCACAACGGCATGTGGGACATGTCGATCCTCCAGGTCGTCCCCGGCATCCGGATCGCCGCCCCGCGCGACGCCGACCAGGTCCGCGCCCAGCTGCGCGAGGCCGTGCAGGTCGACGACGCCCCGACCGTCGTCCGCTACTCCAAGGGCGCCGTCGGCCCCGCCGTCGAGGCGGTCGGCACCGTCGGCGGCATGGACGTGCTCCGTGAGCCGGGCACGGACACTCCGGACGTCCTCCTGGTCTCGGTCGGCGCCCTCGCGCCGATGTGCCTGGAGATCGCCGACCTGCTGGACAAGCAGGGCATCACCACGACCGTCGTCGACCCCCGCTGGGTCAAGCCGGTCGACGAGGCGATGGCCCCGCTCGCCGAGCGCCACCGCGTCGTCGTGACGGTCGAGGACAACTCCCGGGTGGGCGGCGTCGGTTCGGCGATCGCCCAGGCCCTGCGCGACGCGGGCGTCGACGTCCCGCTGCGCGACTTCGGCATCCCGCCGCGCTTCCTCGACCACGCCTCCCGCAAGGAGGTCATGGCGGAGATCGGTCTGACGTCCCCCGACATCGCCCGCCAGGTCACCGGCCTGGTGGCGAAGCTGGACGGCCGCCTGGAGCGCTCCGCGGCCCAGGAGATGGAGTCGGCCCGCGACTGAGAGGGGGGCCGGACTCACCCAACGGGTGGGTCCGACCGGCCCCATTCGCGTGAACCTGCAGGACTGACCGGCACGCCGGAGGCTACTCGTCTCGATCATGTCGAGGACGACGAAGCCAACGGAGGTATGCCGGTGACCACCCAGCCAGACACGGGCCAGGGACGGAGCCGCAACGGCCTGTTCCGGACCAAGTCCATCGAGCAGTCCATCAAGGACACCGAGGAGCCGGAGCACCGGCTCAAGAAGTCCCTCTCGGCCCTCGACCTGACGGTCTTCGGCGTCGGCGTCGTCATCGGCTCCGGCATCTTCGTCATCACCGGTACGGCCGCCACCGAGTACGCGGGCCCGGCCGTCACCCTCTCCTTCGCCGTCGCCGCCGTCGTGTGCGCGCTCGCCGCCCTGTGCTACGCGGAGTTCGCGTCGACGGTGCCGGTCGCCGGATCCGCGTACACCTTCGCCTTCGCCTCGCTGGGCGAGTTCCCCGCCTGGATCATCGGCTGGGACCTGATCCTGGAACTCGCCCTGGGCTGCGCCACGGTCGCCGTCGGCTGGGCGGGCTACGTCCAGTCGCTGCTCGACAGCTGGGGCGTCCCGCTGCCCGCGGCGCTGCAGGGCCCCGGCTCGGGACAGAGCGGCTTCAGCTTCAACATCGCCGCGTTCCTGCTGGTGCTCGCCGTGATGACGGTCGTCGTCATCGGCATGAAGCTGTCGGCCTGGGTCACCTCCGTGGTGGTCGCGATCAAGGTCACCGTCGTCCTCATCGTGATCGCGGTCGGCGCCTTCTTCATCAACGGCTCCAACTACTCCCCGTTCATCCCGCCGAGCAAGCCGACCGAGGGCGGCTCGGGCCTGAGCAGGACTCTCCTCGAAGCCATCGCGGGCTTCACCCCGTCCAGCTTCGGCGTGATGGGCATCTTCACCGCCGCGGCCGTCGTCTTCTTCGCCTACATCGGCTTCGACGTCGTCGCCACCGCCGCCGAGGAGACCCGCAACCCGCAGAAGGACGTCCCCCGCGGCATCCTCGGCTCCCTCGCCATCTGCACCGTGCTGTACTGCGCCGTCGCGGTCGTCGTCACCGGCATGGAGAACTACAAGGACCTCGACCCGAGCGCCCCGCTCGCCGAGGCCTTCAAGTCCGTCGGCCACCCCTTCTGGGCGGGCGTCATCTCGTTCGGCGCGGTCGTCGGCCTGACCGTCGTCTGCATGATCCTGCTGCTCGGCCAGAGCCGGGTCTTCTTCGCGATGAGCCGCGACGGACTGCTGCCGCCGGTGTTCAGCGCCGTGCACCCCCGGTTCCGCACGCCGTACCGCTCCACGATCATCCTGGGCGTCCTCACCGCGCTGGTCGCCGGCTTCATCTCCCTGGAGGAACTCTCCAAGCTGGTCAACATCGGCACGCTCTTCGCGTTCGTCGTCGTCGCGCTCGGCGTCATGATCCTGCGCCGCACCCGCCCCGAGCTGCCGCGCGGCTTCAAGGCGCCGTGGGTGCCGGTCCTGCCCGTCGCCTCCGTGGCCTGCTCGGTCTGGCTGATGCTCAACCTGTCGGTGGAGACCTGGCTGCGGTTCGCGATCTGGATGGTCGTCGGCGTCGTCATCTACTTCGTGTACGGGCGTGGCCACAGCCGCGCGGCGGCCGCCGCACGGGGCAACTCCCGGTAATCGTCACCGCTGTCACCCGGCTTTCACCCGGCCCCGTATGTCCCGCTTCGACGGGAACTGCGGGGCCGGATAGTTTGACGCCCATGCTCACCGAGGCACCGCCGTCACTACCGTACGTATCCGGGAACCGCCGTAGCGCCTCGGCCCGCAGACCGCCCGCCCCGCACTACTGGCGCCGCCTCGTCCCGCTCCTCGCCCTGCTCGCCTGCCTGACGCGCGTCCCGTCCTTCGCCCACCCGCTGTGGAACCCGGACGAGGGCTATCTCGCCGTCCAGGCACGGATGTTGGCGCACGGCGGCACGCTCTACGAGACCGTCGTCGACCGCAAGCCACCGCTCGTGCCCTGGCTGTACGAGGCCGCGTTCGCGGTCTTCGGCTCCGGCTCGCTCACCCCGCTGCGGGTGGCCGCGATCGCCGCGCAGCTCGGCACCGCCGTCCTGCTCGCCTCGATCGCCCGCCGCCGCTGGACCGACGCGGCCGGCCGCACCGCCGGGGTCCTGTACCTCCTGGCCTCCGTCGGGCTCAACCCGGAGGACGCGCAGGCCGCGACGTTCGAGGTGTTCATGCTGCCGTGGACCGCGGCGGCGCTGTGGTGCGCGGACCGGCGCCGCTGGGGGTGGTGCGGGGTCGCGGTCGCCGGGGCGTTCCTGGCCAAGCAGACCGGGGGAGCGGTGCTGCTCCCCGTCGCCTGGCTGCTGTGGCGCGGCGGAGCACCGCGAACGGACGTGCTGCGGTGCGCGGTTGGGGTGGCGCTGCCGGTCCTCGCGGCGGCACTCGCCACGAACCCGGCGGGCTTCCTGTTCTGGACGGTGACGGGCTCCGGCGCCTACGCCTCCTTCACCGGCTCCGAACTCCACGTACTGGTGAGGGGGTTGACGAACGCGGCGATCCTCGCGGTGGCCTGCGCGGGCATCCTGCCGCCGATCGTGCGGGTGCTGCGGCTGGCCCGCACCGGATCGGCCGAACTCTGGCTGTGGCTGGGCGCGTCAGCGGTCGCGGTCCTGGCCGGCTTCCACTTCTTCGGCCACTACTACCTCCAACTCATCCCGCCCCTGGCCCTGTTGGCCACGGCGTCGCTGCAGATCCTGCCGCGCGAACGCCTGCTGGACGCCCTGCTCGCCTCGGCCTGCGCCTGCGCCCTCTTCCTGGCCTGGGGCCTGCTCGCTCCCCGCCCCGAGCTCGGCCACGCCCGGCACGTCGCGGCAGCGGTCCATGCCCGCACGGCCCCGGACGACCGCGTCCTGGTCTGGGGCATGCACCCCGAGACGTACTGGCTGGCGGACCGCGCA
>NZ_JAMOLN010000065.1 GCF_024448165.1 Streptomyces longispororuber | reverse complement strand
CGCGCCCTCCCGATCGCCCCGGCCACGATCATCATGGCCCTGTTCCTCGCGGGCCCGATCGCCTACTGCGCCTACATCGCCTTCACCGACCTGCAGCTCACCGGCCAGGCCGAGTCGTCGTTCGTCGGCTTCGACAACTTCCGGGCCGCGTTCAAGGACGACGCGTTCCTGAACGCGGTCTGGCTGACGCTGGTCTTCACGTTCCTGTCGTCCATCGTCGGCCAGAACACCCTGGGCCTGGCTCTCGCGGCGCTGATGCAGCGCGCCTCGAAACCGGTGCGGACGGTCACCGGCGCGGTCGTCGTGACGGCCTGGGTGCTGCCGGAGGTGGTCGCCGGCTTCCTGCTGTACGCGTTCTTCCGCCGCGAGGGCACCTTGAACGCGATCCTCGACTGGCTCCATCTGCCGGGCCAGAACTGGCTGTTCACGCTGCCGATCCTCGCGGTGTCGTTCGCGAACGTGTGGCGCGGCACCGCCTTCTCGATGCTCGTCTACTCGGCGGCGCTCTCCGAGATCCCGAAGGAGATCACGGAGGCCGCCGAGGTGGACGGCACGAACGCCTGGCAGCGGCTGTGGCACGTGACGCTGCCGATGATCCGCCGCTCCATCGGCACGAACCTGATGCTCAACACCCTGCAGACGCTGTCGGTCTTCGGTCTGATCTGGGTGATGACCCGGGGCGGTCCCGGCAACCACAGCCAGACCCTCCCCCTGTTCATGTACGAGCAGGCCTTCCAGAAGAGCATGATCGGCTACGGCACGGCGGTGGCGCTGCTGCTCCTGGTGGTCGGCTCCCTGTTCTCGCTGGTCTACATGCGCCTGCTGCGCACGGAGGCATAAGTGACCCGCCGCCGCACCAGAAACCGGCTCACCGCCGACGCGACGCTGATCCTCGTCGGGATCACCTTCGCGCTCCCGCTCGCCTGGGTCGTGCTGTCGTCGCTGGACGCCGACGCGAACCTCAAGGTGAAGTTCCCGTCCCACGCCACGTTCGACAACTTCGACGCGGTCCTCAAGCCGGACATCACGTTCACTCCGCTGCTCAACTCGCTGATCCTGTGCGGCGGCGCGACGGCCCTGACGGTGGTGTGCGCGGCGCTGGCCGCGTATCCGCTGTCCCGCTACCGCTCGCGCCTGAACAACCCGTATCTGGCGACGATCCTGTTCGCGACGTGTCTGCCGATCACGGCGATCATGGTTCCGGTGTACGCGCTGTTCGTGCAGGTGAACCTGATCGACACGATGTCGGGCACGATCTACTTCTTCGCCGCGTCCCAACTCCCGTTCGCCATCTGGCTGATGAAGAACTTCATGGACGGGGTGCCGAAGGAGCTGGAGGAGGCGGCCTGGACGGACGGCGCGAACACCTTCCAGTCGCTGGTGCGGATCGTGCTGCCGCTGATGGGGCCCGGGGTCGCCGTCGTCACGGTGTTCTGCTTCGCCATGATGTGGGGCAACTTCTTCGTCCCGTTCATGCTGCTGCTCTCCCCCGACCAGATGCCGGCGTCGGTCAGCATCAACGACTTCTTCGGCAACCGCGGGACGGTCGTGTACGGCCAGCTCGCCGCCTTCTCGATCATCTACTCGACGCCGGTGATCCTGCTCTACGTCCTGGTGTCCCGGCGCTTCGGCGGCGGCTTCGCGCTGGGGGGTGCGGTGAAGGGCTGAGGGCGCGCGCCGGCCTGTACGTTCCTACGACATGTGACGCAAGACGAACGCACCGTAGCCAAGCGGCCCGTTCGCCCCTACTTTGTGCCCGTGCAGCACACCGCCGCGGCGAACCAGCCCACCCCGCCGTTCAACGCTCCCGCCGCCCGCCGCCTCCGTGAGGCGCTCGGGATGGCGCCGGGGCACGTCGCCTACGGCATGCGCGCCTCCTACGGGCTCGCGCACATCACGCCGGAGATCATCATCGCCTGGGAGCGCGGTGAGGCCGCCCCGACGGCGGCCGAACTCACCGCGCTCGCTGGGGCGCTGTGGTGCTCGCCGGGTGAACTCATCGGCGCGGCCCGCACGTTGCGCGAGCACCGGCTGGCGCACGGGATCGCCCCGGAGGACGTGGCGCGGGCCGTGGGCATGGAGATCCACTCGTACCTGCGCATGGAGGAGACGGGCGAGTGGCGGGGCAACGACCGCCAGTCGAGTGCGCTCGCCGAGATCCTGCGGCTGACGCCGCGCGCGTTCGCCACGGTCACCGGGCGGGACGGGCAGCTGGCGGACCTGCTGCGCAGCGCGGCGACGACGCGCTGGCAGGGGTACGTGCGTCCGCTGACCCGGCTCGTGCCGGTGCAGCGGCGGGAGGCGGACGACGTCCTCCACGAGATGCATCTGGAGTACCAGGCGCTGATGGCCGCGACGCTGAGCTGGGGCGGCGGTTCGTCGCCGGGCTCGGGGGACGCGGGGCGGGAGTTCCTGGAGCGGATCCTGGACGAGTTCTGGTCCAGGATCCGCAATCCGTAGGCGCCGTACGGGAGTCGGGCCGCGGCGGCCCGGGGGCCGGCTAGAAGACCGACTCGGCCTCGTCCATCCGGTCCTTGGGGACGGTCTTCAGCTCGGTGACCGCCTCGGCGAGCGGCACCATCGAGATGTCGGTGCCGCGCAGCGCCGTCATCCTGCCGTACTCGCCGCGGTGCGCGGCCTCCACGGCGTGCCAGCCGAAGCGGGTGGCGAGGACGCGGTCGTACGCGGTGGGGGTGCCGCCGCGCTGCACGTGGCCGAGGATGACGGGCCTGGCCTCCTTGCCGAGGCGGCTCTCCAGCTCGTAGGCGAGGGCGGTGCCGATGCCCTGGAACCGCTCGTGGCCGAACTGGTCGATGGCGCCCTTGCCGTAGTCCATGGTGCCGTCCTGCGGGTGCGCGCCCTCGGCGACGCAGATGACGGCGAACTTCTTGCCGCGCGAGAACCGCTCCTCGACCATCTTGACCAGGTCGGCCGGGTCGAAGGGGCGCTCGGGCAGGCAGATGCCGTGGGCACCGCCGGCCATGCCGGACTCCAGGGCGATCCAGCCGGCGTGCCGTCCCATGACCTCGACGACCATCACCCGCTGGTGGGACTCGGCGGTCGTCTTGAGGCGGTCCATCGCCTCCGTGGCGACACCGACGGCGGTGTCGAAGCCGAAGGTGCGGTCGGTCGCGGAGATGTCGTTGTCGATCGTCTTCGGGACGCCGACGACGGGCAGACCCGCGTCGGACAGCATGCGGGCCGCGGTCAGCGTGCCTTCGCCGCCGATCGGGATGAGGACGTCGAAGCCGATCTCCTCGGCGAGCTGCTTCGCGTTCTCGCAGGCCGCGCGGAACTTGTCGCGCTCCAGGCGGGACGATCCGAGGATGGTGCCGCCGCGGGCGAGGATGCCGCTGACCGCGTTCAGATCGAGCGGTCGGTAGCGTCCGTCGAGCAGCCCCGCGTAGCCGTCCTCGAAGCCGAGCACCTCGTCGCCGTAGTGCGTGACGGCGCGGTGCACGACCGACCGGATCACTGCGTTGAGGCCAGGACAGTCGCCGCCTGCGGTGAGAACTCCGATACGCATCGTGCTGTGTCTCCTGCTCGCTTCTGATTCGTCTGAGCCACTGCGATTCTTCCACGACGCGAGGGGCATCGCGTTCGGGCGAGGCCATCAGAGGCGCTTCGTCCCGTGCGGATCGGGCACTGGGGCCCTGCTGTACAGGCCTTTTGTCCGGCGGGCGACCTAGCCATGCCCAGAGGTATTGTCAAGAGGGCACAGCTTTCGTTACGGCCATTTTTTTCGGCCCTGAGCAGGGACTGCGGCCCTGCGCGGGGGACTCTACGCAGGAGGAGCACGCGTGACGCGCAGCGTGTACGTGACCGGGATCGACCGGGGCGACGGCCGCCAGGTCGTCGAGCTGGGAGTCATGGAACTCCTGACCCGTCAGGTCGACCGGGTGGGTGTCTTCCGCCCGCTCGTCCACGACGGTCCCGACCGGCTCTTCGATCTGCTGCGGGCGCGCTACCGCCTGTCGCAGGACCCGGCGACGGTGTACGGCCTCGACTACCACGAGGCGTCCGCGATCCAGGCCGAGCAGGGCACGGACGAACTGGTCTCGCAACTGGTCGACCGGTTCCACGAGGTGGCCAGGGACTACGACGTGGTGCTGGTGCTCGGCACGGACTTCGCGGACACCCAGCTCCCGGACGAGCTGGCGCTGAACGCGCGCCTGGCGAACGAGTTCGGCGCGTCCGTGGTGCCCGTGGTCGGCGGCAAGAAGCAGACCGCCGAGTCCGTGCGCGCCGAGGTCCGCAACGCCTACCGGGCCTATGACGGTCTGGGCTGCGACGTCCTCGCGATGGTCGTCAACCGGGTGGTGCCGGAGGACCGGGACGAGATACACGAGCGGTTGACCAACCGGCTGCCGGTGCCCTGTTACGTGCTGCCCGACGAGGCCGCCCTGTCCGCGCCGACCGTCGCCCAGATCGCCCACGCGCTGGGCGGCACGGTGCTGCTCGGCGACGACTCGGGGCTGGCCCGCGACGCCCTCGACTTCGTCTTCGGCGGCGCCATGCTGCCCAATCTCCTCAACGCCCTGACACCGGGCTGCGTCCTCGTCACCCCCGGCGACCGCGCGGACCTGGTGGTGGGCGCGATGGCCGCGCACAGTGCGGGCACCCCACCGATCGCGGGCGTCATCCTGACCCTGAACGAGCGGCCCGGGGAGGCGATCCTCAAGCTGGCCGACCGGCTCGCGCCCGGCACCCCGGTGATCGCGGTGACCGGCGGCTCCTTCCCCACGGCGGCCGAACTCTTCGCCATGGAAGGCAAGTTGAACGCGGCGACGCCCCGCAAGGCGGAGACCGCCCTGGGGCTCTTCGAGCGGTACGTCGACACGGCGGGCCTGCTGAAGACGATCCAGGCCCCGTCCTCCGACCGCGTCACCCCGATGATGTTCGAGCACAAGCTGCTGGAGCAGGCCCGCTCGGACAAGCGACGCGTGGTCCTCCCCGAGGGCACCGAGGAGCGCGTGCTGCGCGCCGCCGACGTGCTGCTGCGCCGCGGGGTCTGCGACCTGACGCTGCTCGGCCCGGTGGAGCAGATCCGCAAGAAGGCCGCGGACCTCGGCGTCGACCTCGCCGACTCGGAGCTCATCGACCCGCAGAGCTCGGAACTGCGGGACCGCTTCGCCGCCAAGTACGCGGAGCTGCGCGCCCACAAGGGCGTCACCGTGGAGCTGGCGTACGACGTGGTCGCCGACGTGAACTACTTCGGCACGCTGATGGTCCAGGAGGGCCTGGCCGACGGCATGGTGTCGGGCTCGGTGCACTCGACGGCCGCCACCATCCGGCCCGCCTTCGAGATCATCAAGACCAAGCCGGACGCCGCGATCGTCTCGTCGGTCTTCTTCATGTGCCTGGCCGACAAGGTCCTCGTCTACGGCGACTGCGCGGTGAACCCGGACCCGAACGCCCAGCAGCTCGCCGATATCGCCACCCAGTCCGCGGCCACCGCCGACCAGTTCGGCGTGGAGCCGCGGATCGCGATGCTGTCGTACTCGACCGGCACCTCGGGATCCGGCGCCGACGTCGACAAGGTCCGGGAGGCCACCGAGCTGGTCCGGGAGCGCCGCCCCGACCTGAAGATCGAGGGCCCGATCCAGTACGACGCCGCCGTCGAGCCGTCGGTCGCCGCCACCAAGCTGCCCGGCTCCGAGGTCGCGGGCCAGGCCAGCGTGCTGATCTTCCCCGACCTCAACACCGGCAACAACACGTACAAGGCCGTGCAGCGCTCGGCCGGCGCGATCGCCGTCGGCCCGGTCCTGCAGGGTCTGCGCAAGCCGGTCAACGACCTGTCGCGCGGCGCCCTCGTGCAGGACATCGTGAACACCGTGGTCATCACCGCGATCCAGGCCCAGACCCCCTCCGAAAGGGCATGACACCCGTGGCAGCGTCCCGCGTCCTCGTCCTCAACTCCGGCTCGTCGTCGGTGAAGTACCAGCTCCTCGACATGCGCGACGGCTCCCGGCTCGCCGCGGGCCTCGTCGAGCGCATCGGTGAGGAGACCTCCCGGCTCAAGCACACCCCGCTGCTCGGTGGCGGCAGTGAGGCGCGCGAGCAGAACCGGCCGATCGCCGACCACGAGGAGGCCCTCAAGGCGGTCGCCGCCGAGCTGGCGCAGGACGGGCTCGGCCTGGACTCCCCCGAGCTGGCCGCGATCGGCCACCGGGTGGTGCACGGCGGCAAGTTCTTCACGCAGCCGACCGTCATCGACGACGCGGTGCTCAAGGAGGTCGAGCGGCTGATCCCGGTGGCGCCGCTGCACAACCCGGCGAACCTGACGGGAATCCGCACGGCGATGACGCTGCGCCCGGACCTGCCGCAGGTCGCCGTCTTCGACACCGCGTTCCACACGACGATGCCGGAGTCGGCGTCGCGGTACGCGATCGACGTGAAGACCGCCGACGAGCACCGCGTCCAGCGCTACGGCTTCCACGGCACGTCGCACGCGTACGTGTCGCGGAAGACCGCCGAACTCCTCGGCAGGGCGCCGGAGGAGGTCAACGTCATCGTGCTGCATCTGGGCAACGGCGCCTCCGCGTCGGCGGTGCGCGGCGGGGTGTGCGTGGACACCTCGATGGGTCTGACCCCGCTTGAGGGCCTGGTGATGGGTACGCGTTCAGGAGACGTCGACCCGGCCGTCATCTTCCATCTGATGCGGGTGGGCAACATGTCGGCGGACGAGATCGACGTCCTGCTCAACAAGAAGTCGGGTCTGATCGGGCTCTGCGGTGACAACGACATGCGCGAGATCCGGCGGCGGATCGACGAGGGCGACCAGGAGGCGCAGCTCGCCTTCGACATCTACGTCCACCGCCTGAAGAAGTACATCGGCGCGTACTACGCGGTGCTCGGCCGGGTGGACGCGCTCGCGTTCACGGCCGGGGTCGGCGAGAACGCCGCGCCGGTGCGGGAAGCTGCGGTCGCGGGCCTGGAGGAACTGGGTCTCACGGTCGACGGCGAGCTCAATTCCGTACGTTCCGACGAGGCCCGGATCATCTCGCCCGAGTACGCCCGGGTGGCTGTCGCCGTGGTGCCGACCGACGAGGAGCTGGAGATCGCGCAGCAGACCTACGCGCTGGTGGCTCCCCCGGAGGTCCGCAACGCCTGAGCGCACGCCCGCCCATTTGTAGATTCCACCAGACGGAATATTCCGTAGCGAAACAAACCGATAGGATCGCCCCCATGCGCCGTTCCAAAATCGTCTGCACGCTGGGCCCCGCCGTCGACTCCGAAGAGCAGCTCGTCTCGCTGATCGAAGCCGGCATGAACGTGGCCCGCTTCAACTTCAGCCACGGCACCCACGCCGAGCACCAGGGCCGCTACGACCGCGTCCGCGCGGCCGCCGAGAAGACGGGCCGCGCGGTGGGCGTGCTCGCCGACCTCCAGGGGCCGAAGATCCGCCTGGAGACCTTCGCCGAGGGCCCCGTCGAGCTGGTGCGCGGTGACGAGTTCACCATCACCACCGAGGACGTCCCCGGTGACAAGTCGATCTGTGGCACGACGTACAAGGGGCTTCCCGGTGACGTCTCCAAGGGCGACCCGGTCCTGATCAACGACGGCAACGTCGAGCTCAAGGTGACCGACATCGACGGCCCCCGGGTCAAGACGATCGTCATCGAGGGCGGTGTCATCTCCGACCACAAGGGCATCAACCTGCCGGGCGCGGCCGTCAACGTGCCGGCCCTGTCCGAGAAGGACATCGAGGACCTGCGCTTCGCCCTGAGGATGGGCTGCGACATGGTCGCCCTGTCCTTCGTGCGCGACGCCAACGACGTCAAGGACGTCCACAAGGTGATGGACGAGGAGGGCCGCCGGGTCCCCGTCATCGCCAAGGTGGAGAAGCCGCAGGCCGTCGCCAACATGGAGGGCGTCGTCGCGGCGTTCGACGCGGTCATGGTGGCCCGTGGCGACCTCGCCGTCGAGTACCCGCTCGAGAAGGTCCCGATGGTGCAGAAGCGCCTCGTGGAGATGTGCCGCCGCAACGCCAAGCCGGTGATCGTCGCGACCCAGATGATGGAGTCGATGATCACCAACTCGCGCCCCACGCGCGCCGAGGCGTCCGACGTGGCCAACGCGATCCTGGACGGCGCCGACGCGGTCATGCTGTCCGCCGAGTCGTCCGTGGGCGCCTACCCGATCGAGACCGTCAAGACGATGTCGAAGATCGTCAAGGCGGCCGAGGAGGAGCTGCTCAGCAAGGGCCTGCAGCCGCTCGTGCCCGGCAAGAAGCCGCGTACGCAGGGTGGTTCGGTGGCCCGTGCCGCGTGCGAGATCGCGGACTTCCTGGACGGCAAGGCGCTGATCGCCTTCACGCAGTCCGGCGACACGGCCCGGCGGCTCTCCCGCTACCGCGCCTGCCAGCCGATCCTGGCGTTCACCACGGACGCGTCGACCCGCAACCAGCTGTCGCTGACCTGGGGCGTGGAGACGTACGTCGTGCCGCACGTGGACTCCACCGACGAGATGGTCGAGCTGGTCGACGCCGAGCTGGTGAAGCTGAACCGCTTCAACGACGGCGACACCGTGGTCATCACGGCCGGTTCGCCCCCCGGCGTCCCCGGCACCACCAACATGGTCCGGGTGCACCACCTGGGCGGCGGCGAGCGCGACTGACCCGCCTCCCCCGCACGAACGCCGAGGGCGCCCCCTGTACGAGACAGGGGGCGCCCTCGGCGTCTGTGGCGCGTACGGTCAGCTGTCCTCGACCGTGGTGTGCAGGCCCGGCACGTGCAGGGTGCCACCGAACTGCGCGGCCTGCGTGACCTTCACGTTGGTGAAGTACAGGATCGGCAGGTTGATCGGCGGCGGGTTCTTCGCGTTGAACGTCATCGGGATGAGCCCGAGCAGATTGCCCGAGAGCTCCTCCGTGTACATCGTCGTCTTCCCGTTGCGGATCGTGGACGTGGAGCCCTTGTCCGCGCGGATGTGGAAGTACTTGCCGTTCGGGCCCGCGGCGATCTGGTGCAGATCCCCGATGTCGGTCCCGTCCGAGATGATGTACTTCATGACGCGCTTGGTGCTGCCGTCGGCCATCCGGACGTCGACGAGGCCCTTGTAGTCCGCGCCCTTGAGCAGGAGCGAGCTGGCCTCCAACTTCCAGGTGGTGTCCGGCAGCTGGGCCGGGGTGTCCTCGTCGGCGCCGGCCGCGTCCGTGGCCACCGGACAGTCGTCCGGTATGCCGCTCGCGCTCGGCGACGGCGTGGCCGCGTCCTTGGCTTCCTCGGCGGCCTTCGCGGCCTCCTCGGTCGCCTTGTCCAGGCCGTCCTTGGTGTCCTTGACGGCGTCCCCGGCCTTGTCGGTCGTGTCCTTGACCGTGCCTTCGACCGTGTCGACCGTGTCCTTCACCGCGTCGCCCACGTCCTTCGACGCGGTGGACCCGGATGCGGACGGGGACGGAGTCGGCGTGGCCGTCTCCTTCTCGTCCGGCGTGAGCAGGTCCTTGAGGGCGTCGCCGACGCCCAGTGGATCGAGCGGGTTGGTGGTCTTGGACGGCGAGGGCGTCGGCGTGGCCGCGTCCTTGCCGTCGTCCGAGCCGGAGCCGGTCCCGCCGGTCGCGGACGGAGCGGGAGTCGGGGTGGCCGTCTCCTTGTCGTCCGAGCCGGAGTCCGAGCCGGAGCCCGTACCGGTGTCCTTGCCGCTGTCCTTGCTCGCCGAAGCCGACGGCGAAGGAGTCGGCGTGGCCGTCTCCTTCTCGTCCGGGGCGGTCTTGCCGTCCTTCTCCGCCTCGATCGCGTCGGCGCACGCCTTGTAGTCGTCCGCCGAGAACTTCGTCGGATTGTCCTTGGCCGACGCCAGCGTGGGCGTCAGACCGAGGCCCATCAGTACGGCCGTGGGCATGGCCGCGATGGCTATCGCCTTGCCCGCGGGCATGTGCAGCCTGGTGAACAGATGCTTCCTCGGTGCTGCATGCCGCGGCCCGGTTCTCGCACGGGACTCCATCACGGAGTCCTCGTGGTGCACCTCGTCAGCCGGCACGGTGCCTCCCGTTCGTCCCGTTGTCCGGGCTCGTCCCTGACACGTCGTCGTTTGCGCCCGCGACCTGGTAAGTGGCGCCCTCGATCGGCGGCACCGGAGCGGCGTCGTCCGACCCGGTCCCGACACCGCCGGGAGCGGCCGTCGCGGCCTGCGGCCTGCCCGGCGCCCAGGAGATGCCGAGGGCACCACCGAGCAGGGAGAGCAGGAAGCCGATGACGAAGCCACCGAAGTTGGAGACCACCAGGGAGACCAGGGCGAGAAGAATCGCCGCCACACCCGCGAACACCCGGGAGTGCGGCTGGAACCACATCGTCAGGCCGAGCACGACGAGCAGGACGCCGATGATGAGCGAACCGGCACCGGCCGTGGTGGCCATCCGGATCGTCATGCTGCCCAGCGTCAGGTTCGCGTACGGGAAGTACATGATGGGAATGCCGCCGAGGATCGACAGCAGACCACCCCAGAATGGGCGCTGACCGCGCCACCCTCGGAACGAGTGGCGCATGTGACCAAGCTTCGTGCCCAGTCCTGCGTGCGCTTCGGCGCTCATGTCGTACAGCTCCTCGGGAATGGCGTTGTTCTGTGGTGACGGTGGCTGTCCGGATACGGGCACGGGGACGGCCCGGGGTCTTCTCCCTTGCGCCCCCGCGCCCGGCCGTTCAGCGCATCAAATGCCAAGACCCGGGCCCGCGAGCGGACCCCGACGGCCTAGTAGCACTCGTGCTTGCCCTTCTTGACGCTCATCTTGAGGCCCGAGAGCTTGAAGGTGCCGGCCGTGGTGGCCCACGCCCGCTGCTGGACGTTCTCGAAGTGCACCGAGTCGGCCTGCTGGGCGAACGAGTTCGGGTCGGCCTTGTCACCCTTGGCGATGCCAGGGCCCTTGGCCGCGTCGCCCGCCGCCACACCGATGTCGATGTTCTCGAAGGTCGCATCGGCCTTCAGGTCATCGGCGTCGATGTAGAGGGTCTTGGCCTCCACGGGGTTGCTCTTGTCGGCACCGGCCGACAGCTTCATCGACACGTCGCCGAAGACCGGGACGGGCACAACCACGGACTGGCAGAGGTTGTTGATCGTCGCGGACTTCATGCCGACGACGGCGACGGGGTGAGTACCCGTCTTACCGGAGTCGATGGCCCCGTACTGGACGAAGCCCTTGCCATCGAGCGAGTCCGCCGTCACCTTGAACGACTGACCCGACACACTGAACGATGCCGCGAGCGCACCCTGGGACAGGGCCACGCCTATCGCGGCAGTCGCCGCGACGCTCGGCACCATGACTACGGCGAACCGCTTCCATCTGGTTCCGCCACGAGTCACGGAATTCATGACTGTTCCTCCTTCTCGGACGTACATCTCCGGCCCTGACTGCCCCTTGCGGCGGCTCAGCCGGGCAGGGATGGGAGAAGTGCTACGTCCTCGGGAAGGAGAGCGCCCGCATCGGAGGCGCATCCGCACCTTGATCACCGGCGATCACCCCCGAGCGACAACCACTGGTCGCACCTGAGCCATCACGCGCAACCTGCCGGACAGGCCCAGCCGGACGGCTGAGACCCCCCTGTCCTAGGCCGGCGGCGCTCCCCTTGGTTCGCCGTCGACCTGCCCGGTGGGGACCCAAGGACCCCACGTCCCGAATGGCTGTCGGACGGTGGGGAGTGGACCGAGCGTGCCCGATCGTGGTGCATTCCCGTCGCTCGCACAAGGGGGTTCGTTACTCACGGGTAACGGACGGATAACCGAACCACGACCGCCCGGCATCGGGCGGCAACGCTGGGTGCTGTCAAGGGAGTTTCGAAACCGGTTGAATCCGGCACAGAATCGGACAGAAGAAGGCCCTCGACTTACTCCAAGTAACAGCGGCCGCGATTACCAAGTTTTGGTAAAGCGCGGCCGCTGTGTGCCCCTGGGGGCAGAACTTTCACCCCGGCACCACAAGCCGTGGCGTTTAAGAACAGGTCACTGACGGCTCAGAAGAGAACCCGGGCCAGAGCCGTACGCGCCGTGGTCACGCGCGGGTCGTCGCCCCCCACGACCTCGAACAGTTCGAGCAGACGGACGCGCGCCGCCTCCCGGTCGTCGCCGGCCGAGCGGGCCACCGCGTCGACGAGCCGGCCGAAGGCGTCCGCGACGTGACCGCCCACCAGGTCCAGGTCGGCGGCCGCGATCTGCGCCGGTACGTCACCGGGCTTCTCGGCGGCGTCCTTGCGCACGGCCTGCGGGTCCAGGCCCTGCACGCGCTGGAGCAGTTCGGCCTGGCCGAGGCCGAGCTTGGCCTCGGTGTTGCCGGGGTCGTCCGAGAGCACGTTCTTGTACGCCTGGACGGCGCCCGCGAGGTCACCGGCGTCAAGGGCCTGCACGGCGGCTTCGAGCAGTGCGTCGTACGGGCCGGCCGGAGCCTCCACGACCGGTTCCGGACCCTCCGCATCGGTGTCGACCGCGATCCCGGTGAGGCCGAAGCGCTCCTCGGCGACCTGGATCAACTGGTCGAGCGTGCCGCGGATCTGGGCCTCGGGCGCGGCGCCCTGGAAGAGCGGCAGCGCCTGTCCGGCCACGACGGCGAAGACGGCCGGGATCCCCTGGACCCCGAACTGCTGCATCAGCATCTGATTGGCATCGACATCGATCTTGGCGAGCACGAAGCGGCCGCTGTACTCGGCGGCGAGCCGCTCAAGCAGCGGGCTCAACTGCTTGCAGGGCTCGCACCACTCGGCCCAGAAGTCGATGACGACGGGCACCTCGGTGGAGCGCTGCAGTACGTCGCGCTCAAAACCCGCTTCGTCTACGTCGATGACAAGGCTCGGCGGGGGCACGGCGGAAGGACCGCCGCCCTGCCGGGCCGCTTCGGCGCGCGCCTGCTCCGCCTTCGCCCTGGCCTCCTGGGCCGCCTTCACCGCGGCGAGGTCGACGACTCCGCTCATGGACATGTTCCGTGGCTGCATGCGTACAGTCTCCCCCTTCCGCGGACGGTTGTGGGCCGGGTCCGCCTCCGTGACCTCCCGCCGGATTGCGAGGTCTACGGAGCGGACTCGGCCGGGTGCTCGGCGCCGGGTCCCCACCCGGCACCTGTGGTTGCCGCTCGTCGTGGCCGGCCCGGGGTGCAGAACCGGGGCGGTCGTACGAGTTCGCGCTTTCGCTACGGGTCGTAGCGTAACTGTCGTGGGGTGGCCCGTGGGCCGCGAACCCGGTGATCTGCCTCACGCGGCGCGCGCGGAGGCCTTTCTTCCTACCGGCCGGTATGGTCGTCGACCATGCAGAGCCACACGCCCTCCCGTACAGGTCGCCCCCGGTCCGCCGCCGCGGACGAGGCGATCCTGGAGGCGACGCGTGCGGCCCTGGTCGACCTCGGCTGGTCGAAGCTGACGCTGGGGGACGTGGCGACGCGCGCAGGGGTCGCCAAGACGACCCTGTACCGCCGCTGGGCGGGCAAGAACGAGTTGGTCGTGGACGCGGTGGCGGTGCTCTTCGACGAGCTGGAGCTGCCCGACCGCGGCTCGCTCGCCGCCGACATCGAGGGCGTGGTGCTCCAGTTCGCGGCGATCCTGGACCGCCCGGAGACGAAGACGGCGCTGATGGCGGTCGTCGCGGAGTCGACCCGGGACGCGCCGCTGCGGGAGCGGATCCGTACGTCGATCGTCGACCGGCAGAAACGTCTTGTCCTGGAGGGGCGGGCGCGCGCCGAGCGGCGCGGCGAGCTGCCCGTGCCGGCGGATCCGTGTGTGGCCGCGGAGACGGCGGACCTCATCTTCGACGTGGCGGCCGGGGCCGTGGTGCACCGGACGCTGGTCAGCGCGGAGCCGGTGGACGCGGACTGGGTCCGCCGCTTCACGGCCCTCCTCCTGGGCGGCCTGGCGGCGGCGTCCGAGTAGGAGCCCGGCGCGAGGGGTCCGTGGGTCGGCTGCGGGCCGGTGGGGCTTCTCGCGCAGTTCCCCGCGCCCCTGGAGCATGCGGCTCCGCCGCAGCCCCAGGGGCGCCCCATGAGATGGCGCACGCAGTGCGCATCTCAGGGGCGCGGGGAACTGCGCGAGCAACCACGACGAGAGCCGCAGACAGCGAACAACCCGTCGCGACCACGGCGCGAAGCCGTGCCTTAGGGGGCGCGGGGAACTGCGCGAGAAGCCCCACGCACCCGCGCCCGGCGAACAACAGATGCGGCCACGGCGCGAAGCCGAGACCCGTACCGGGCGGGCGCTAGAACCCGGCCGGCTCCGTGTACACGCCCCATTCATCACGCAGCACACCACAGATCTCGCCGAGCGTCGCCTCCGCCCGCACCGCCTCCAGCATCGGCCCGATCATGTTGGACCCGTCACGCGCCGCACCGACCATCGCGCCCAGCGCGGCCCGCACCTTCGCGTCGTCCCGGCCCCCCTTCCGGTCCCCCAGGGCCCGCACCTGCTCCCGCTCGACCTCGTGGCTGACCCGCAGGATCTCCAGGTCGCCGGTGACGGAACCGTGGTGGACGTTGACCCCGACGACCCGCTTGTCGCCCTTCTCCAGGGACTGCTGGTACTGGAACGCCGACTCCGCGATCTCGCCGGTGAACCAGCCGTCCTCGATGCCGCGCAGGATGCCGGACGTGATCGGCCCGATGGGGTGCTGTCCGTCCGGGTGCGCCCGCAGGCCGCGCTCCTTGATCTGGTCGAAGATCTTCTCGGCGTCCGCCTCGATGCGGTCGGTGAGCTGCTCCACGTACCAGGAACCGCCCAGCGGGTCCGCGACGTTGGCGACGCCGGTCTCCTCCATGAGCACCTGCTGCGTGCGCAGCGCGATCTCCGCCGCCTGCTCGCTCGGCAGCGCGAGGGTCTCGTCGAGGGCGTTCGTGTGCAGGGAGTTGGTGCCGCCGAGCACGGCGGCGAGGGCCTCGACCGCGGTCCGTACGACGTTGTTGTACGGCTGCTGCGCGGTCAGCGAGACGCCCGCGGTCTGCGTGTGGAACCGCAGCCACTGCGCCTTCTCGCTCGTCGCCCCGTACACGTCCCGCATCCAGCGCGCCCAGATCCTGCGCGCCGCGCGGAACTTGGCGATCTCCTCGAAGAAGTCGACGTGCGCGTCGAAGAAGAAGGAGAGGCCGGGCGCGAACACGTCCACGTCGAGCCCGCGGCTCAACCCCAGCTCCACGTAACCGAATCCGTCGGCCAGCGTGTACGCCAGCTCCTGCGCGGCCGTCGAGCCCGCCTCGCGGATGTGGTAGCCGGAGACCGAGAGCGGCTTGTAGGCGGGGATGGCGGTGGCGCAGTGCTCCATCAGGTCGCCGATGAGGCGCAGGTGCGGCTCGGGCTGGAAGAGCCACTCCTTCTGCGCGATGTACTCCTTGAAGATGTCGGTCTGGAGCGTGCCGTTCAGGACGCCGGGGTCGACGCCCTGGCGCTCCGCCGCGACGAGGTACATGCAGAAGACGGGGACGGCCGGGCCGCTGATCGTCATGGACGTCGTGACGTCGCCCAGCGGGATGTCCTTGAACAGGACCTCCATGTCGGCCGCCGAGTCGATCGCGACGCCGCAGTGGCCGACCTCGCCGAGCGCGCGCGGGTCGTCCGAGTCGCGGCCCATCAGCGTCGGCATGTCGAAGGCGACGGAGAGTCCGCCGCCGCCGTTGGCCAGGATCATCTTGTAGCGCTCGTTCGTCTGCTCGGCGTTGCCGAACCCGGCGAACTGGCGGATGGTCCAGGTCCGGCCCCGGTACCCGGTCGGGTACAGACCGCGGGTGAACGGGTACTCGCCGGGCCAGCCGATCCGCTCGAAGCCTTCGTACGTGTCCCCGGGCCGCGGCCCGTAGGCGGGGTCGACCGGATCTCCGGAGAGCGTGGTGAAGTCCGCGTCACGCTTGCGGGCCTTGTCGTAACGGGCCTGCCAGCGTCGGCGGCCTTCCTCGATCGCGTCAGCGTCCATACCCTCGAATTTACTAGGACGTCCTAGTAAATGTCGATGGCCCACGGCGAAGGATCACCCCAGGGGGGCCGTCCTCAGCCCCGCAGCGCCGCCAGATGCGCGCCGCGCACGTCCGCCGTCTGCCCCTGCACCAGGAGGAACAGGCCCTCGCGGGCGAGCCGCTGAGCGGGCGCGGAGAGGCCGAGCGCGCGGCCGCCGCCGGCCACGACCGCGGCCGTGGTCGCCGCCCGCATGAGGTCGTACGCGCGCGTCTTCACGACCAGCCGGTCCGTCAGGCACTCCCCCGCCGGCACCTCGTCGACCAGGGCGTACGCGGCGCGGCGCACGGCGTCGAGTCGTCCGCGCAGGACGTCCGCGGTCTCCTCCGCCCCGTCGTCGCCGGACGCGTCGAGCAGGTCGAGGGCGGCCCGGGTGACGCCGAGGACGGCGGGGTTGGTGTTGGTGTTCTTGGGGCGGTCGGCCCGCGCCCACTCGTCGTACGGCTGCCGGATCACGACGGCGTCGGCCGGGACCGTGAACCCGTCGAGGGTCAGGCCGACGGTGCGGGTGCCGGTGAGCGCGGCCATCCGGAGCGGCTGGGTGGGGGTGAGGCCGGGCTGAGCGCGCGGTTCGGCGACCGCGAAGACGACCTCGCCGCCGTCCGTGGCGCCGCCGAGCAGGAACACGTCGTTCAGGCCCCAGCCGGTGTACCAGGGCACGCGCCCGTCGAAGCGCAGACCACCGCCGGGCAGCGGGGTCGCGCGGACCGGCAACTCCGGGAAGGCGCGCAGATGCGAGAAGGCGACACCGGCCAGGGCCGTGCCGTCGGAGAGCGGGCGCAGCCGGCGCTCGCGGGCCGCGTGCGCGCCGTCGGCGAGGAGGCGTACGGGGGTGTGGTGCTGCGCCTGCACGAAGAACGTGGAGCAGCACGCCCCCGCGAGGATCTCGGCGACCTCCCGGCCGACGGCGGCGGGGGCGTCCCAACCTCCGTACGCGGCGGGCGCGTTGACGCCGAGTACGCCGGACGCCTTGACGGCGTCGATCGCCGCGCGGGTGACACCGTCGCGGTCGTGCGCCTCGGCGGCAGGCGCGAGCACCCCCTCGGCGAGCCGGTGGGCGGCGTCGACGAGGGGGTGTCGCACGGCGTTCGGATCAGGCCTTGGCGAGGTTCGCGCCGTCGTCGGCGACCTTGGCCTCCAGCTCCGCGGAGACCTTGCGCTCCACGAAGAAGGCGGCGGTCGGGATGGTGCCGGCGATCAGCACCCACAGCTGCTTGCCGACCGGCCACTTCGCCTTGGAGCCCAGGTCGAAGGCGAAGACCAGGTAGACGACGTACAGCCAGCCGTGCGCGATCGCGATGACGCGCGTGAGGTCCGCGGCGCCGTCCATGCCGAGCGCGTACTTGGCGATCATGCCGAGACACAGGAGGACCAGGAGCACACCGGTGACGTAGGCCATGATCCGGTAGCGGGTCAGCACGCTCTTCTTCATGGGTCGAGCGTAACCGCCCGTTTTGCTCGATCTTGAAGCGGGCCCGGTGGCCCTCGTCACTCGTCGTCGAAGTCGCTCGCCGCCACCCGCAGCGGGCGCAGCATCGCGAAGATCTCGCCGCACTCGTCCGCGTCGTACACCCCGAGGCCGAAGTCCATCGCCATGAGGTCGCGGGTGGCGGCCTCGACGACCTCGCGGCCCTTGTCGGTGATGGTGGCGAGCGTGCCGCGGCCGTCGTTCGGGTTGGGCCGCTTGTCGACGAGGCCGGACCTGACCAGGCGGTCCACCGTGTTCGTCACGGACGTCGGGTGGACCATGAGGCGCTCGCCGATCTTCGACATCGGCAGCTCGCCCTCCTTGGAGAAGGTGAGCAGGACCAGGGCCTCGTAGCGCGCGAAGGTCAGTCCGTACGGCTTGACGACCGCGTCGACCTCGCCGAGCAGGATCTGGTGCGCGCGCATGATCGAGGTGATCGCGGCCATGGACGGCACGGATCCCCAGCGCTGCTTCCAGAGTTCGTCGGCGCGGGCGATCGGATCGAAGGCAAGACTGAGCGGCTTCGGCACGTCCCCGACCTTACCGGCCGGTCATATGGTGGTCAGCCCCGTCTCGCCCTTTGGCCGATCGTCGCACCGCTCCACCGGTGCGGTGCGACGGCAATCCCCGGGACCGGTGATCCCTTATGCAACGATTGCCGGAATTGCCCGCGCTCCGAACCAGGGGGCAGGATGCCCGTCCCGTCCGTCCGCACACCGGCCCGCACCACCCGCGCCCTCGCGTTCGCGGCCGCCGCACTCCTCCTGTCCGCCCTCGCCACCGGCTGCTCCGACGACACCGGCGGTGGCCGCGACTCCGCGGCCGAGCCCGCGGGCCAGACCGCCCCCACCGGCTCCGCCGACTCCTCCCCCTTCTGGGTCGACCCCGCATCGGACGCCGCCGTCCAGGCCGACCGGTGGCAGCGGCAGGGCCGCGCCTCGGACGCCGCGGTGATCCGCCGTATCGCCCAGCACCCGCAGGCCATGTGGGCGCCCGGCGACTTCCCCCGGCCCGCGATCGCCACGGCCGGCGCGCAGGCGAAGAAGACGGACAAGACGCTGGTCCTGGTCGCGTACAACATTCCGCACCGGGACTGCGGGCAGCACTCCGCGGGCGGGGCGCACACCCCGGACTTCTACTACCAGTGGATCGACGCGTTCGCGGCGGGCATCGGCGACGCGAAGGCGGTCGTCGTCCTGGAGCCCGACGCGCTCGGGCACATCGTCGACGGCTGCACCCCGGCCGAGTACCAGGACCAGCGCTACGAGCTGATGTCGGCGGCGATCGACCGGCTGAAGAAGCAGCCGCACACCAAGGTGTACGTCGACGCGGGCAACCCGGCGTGGATCCCGGACGCCGCCAAGCTCGTCGAACCGCTGCGCCGGGCCGGCGTCGCCCGGGCCGACGGGTTCTCCCTGAACGTCTCCAACTTCCAGACGGACCAGGCGAGCCGGACGTACGGCCGCCGGCTGTCGGAGCTGCTCGGCGGCGCGCACTTCGTGGTGGACACCAGCCGCAACGGCGCCGGCCCGTACGCCGACGGCGGCGCGGACGCCTGGTGCAACCCGCCGGGCCGTGCCCTCGGCTCCGCGCCGACCACCGAGACGGGAGACCCGCTGATCGACGCGTACCTCTGGGTCAAGCGGCCCGGCGAGTCGGACGGCACCTGCCGGGGCGGACCCGGCGCGGGCACCTGGTGGGCGGAGTACGCGCTGGGGCTCGCCCGCAACGCGCAGTCCTGAGGTCCCGCCCGGTCCCGCCCGGGACCGGCCTACTTCACCTGGACCCACTTGGCCTGGGACGAGACGCCGTCCGCGTCCGTCACGAACAGCATGTACCAGCCGGGCGGGACCAGCGCCGTGTCCGTCGGGACGTCCACGGTCACCTCGCCGTTCCCCTTCTTCAGGCCCAGGTCGATCGACCGCTGCTCCACGTCCGTCGTGTGCGTCACGGCGGACGGGCGCATCAGGCGCGCCTTGACGATCCGGTCGGCCTGGGCCGTCCGGTACGTGGCCCGGTGGTCGTCCGGCAGGGTCTCGGGACCCGCGCCGATGACCGGGCGTTTGTCGCCGCCCCGGTGCAGGGCGGGCGGCGTGAAGATCTCCATGCGCTGCTCGAAGTGGCCGAGCTTGGTGTTCTGCTCGTTGTCGAAGAGCGGATCGGAGCCGAAGGTGGCCACCCGGCCGTCGGGCAGCAGCAGCGCCTCCGAGTGGTAGTTGCGGCCGACCCGGGGGGACGCCGCCTCGTGGAAGGCGTTGTCCTTGGGGTCGTAGAACTGCGCCTTGAGGATGTTGCTGGCGCTGCGGCCGCGGTAGTCGGAGGAGCCGTTCGAGGTGAAGACGGAGTCGTCCGGCATGATCACGCTGTTCAGGTAGCGCGTGCCCTGCGGCAGCCGGGGACCGGTCTTGAAGGACGGGTTGTCCTCCTTGAGGTCGATGACCGCGGTGCGCGACGTGGCCTTCTCGGACTCGCCGACCCCGCCGCCGCCCATGATCATGACCTTCTGGTCCTGGGCCGGCGGCAGCAGCAGGGACGCCGACGTCTCCGTCTGGTCCATGTCGGCGAGGCCCGGGACCTTCTGGAACTTGTTGGTCTTCAGGTCCCACAGCCCCGGCTCGCGGCCCTTGTCCGCGGGTCCGTACCCGGCGTTGGACGCCGGGTAGAAGAGCTTGCCGCCCTTGGTGAGGAAGAGGGCGGGATACGTGGGGAAGTAGCGCTTGGGCCCCATCGTCCACTTCTTGGTCTTCGGGTCGTAGATCTCGTTGTCGCCGGGGTCGATGACGCCGACGTCGTCGAGGCCGGAGACCGCGAGGACCTTGCCGTCCTCCAGACCGACGAGCGTCGGGTACCAGCGGGCCTTCTCCATCGGGTCGACCGGCACGTACTTCTCGGCGACGGGATCGAACTCGTAGGCCGCCTTGATCCCCTGGAAGTCCTGCTTGTCCATGGTGATCTTCTCGGAGAGCCCGTACGTGTTGTCCGCGTCGTCGCCCTTGAGGCCCTCGATCTCGTACTGGGCCTGCTTGTCGGTGACGAACTGCTTGCCGCCCGTCGCCGCCTCGACGAAGACGCGGGCCTCGCTGGCCTTGATCTTCGTCTTCCACGGCTGCATGACGCCGGCCCGGTTGTACGTGATGTCGAAGCTGCGCTTGGCCTTGGGCACGGTGACGTCGAACTTCGAGACGTACTCGACGCCCGACGGCGAGCGGAACTTCGTCCCCTTCTTCAGGACGATCGGCTTGTCGGGGTTCTCGTTCTTGACCCGCATGCCGCCGCCGGCCTTCTTCACCTCGCCGTCGAGCAGCTCGTAGCGGGCGGTGCCGCCCGCCACCAGGAGCCGACCGTCGGGGAGCTGGGCGTGTCCGGAGCAGAAGAAGTCCACGGGCGTGGCGATCTTCTTGAACGTGTTCGCCGTCGGGTCCCACAGGATGGTGTCGAAGGACCCGGCGTCGAACTTCTTCTGCTCGTTGCCCGAGCCCGCGACGATCAGCACCTTGCCGGTGTGCAGCAGGGCCGCGTGGATGGCGTTGGTGCGGAACTCCTTCGGGATGCCGACCGACGACCACGAGCCGTACTTGGCCTTGTAGCCGGGCTGGGCGATCTTCCAGTCGTAGTACTGCTCCGACGCGAAGTTCCAGGCGGCCGGGGCGTTGAGACCGACGAGGAGGGCGATGCCGCCCGCTCCCAGGACCGTCTTCTTCATGCGTTTGGAAGGGCTGTACGCCTTGAACGCCATGGATCAGTTCCCTCCTGTGCTCGTCGTGCTGGAGACCCGGGTGGGGGCGGGCGGCGCGGGGGCCACGGCCCGGGCCTGGGCCGGTCCGGCCTGGGCGGCGCGGGCGGCGCGGCGCTGGGTGACGGCCCACACGGCGACCGGGGCGAGCGCGATGCACAGGGCGAGCACCGCCCAGGTGCGCATGGCGACGTGGGTGTGGACGAGGACGACGGACGCCGCGAGGGACGCGGCGAGCACGGCCGCCCAGAAGAGGTGGATGCGGAAGGTCAGCAGCCGGTCGGGGCTGGCGTCGCCGCCCTTGGGGGTGACCACGAAGCGGCTGGGGCGGCGCAGCAGGGCCGCACCGAACGACTTCAGGTAGATGGGCGCGGAGATCGCCGACATCGCCATCCCGGCGAGGCCGCCGGACCCCTCCGGCTCGTGCGGCGAGACGTTGTGCCGCCGGTTCCAGAGGTAGAGGCCGATCTGCAGGGCGGCGGCGTCGGAGTACAGCATCAGCCAGACGGACGCGGAGACCTCGGTGCCGGACGCGCCGAACCACAGGAACAGCACGCAACTCAGCACGCCGAGGAACCAGTTGACGGCCGTCATCGGGTAGTAGAAGAGCATCATCGTGTACGAGAACAGCCGGCCGGGCGGCATGCTGAAGGGCGCCTTCCAGTACTGCTTGAACAGCGTCTCGTACGTGCCGCGCGACCACCGCATCTGCTGCGTGAAGAAGTCGGTCCAGGACGCCGGGCCCTCGCCGACCGCGAGCACGTCCGGGGTGTAGACGGAGCGCCAGTTGTGGCCGGTGGCCGGGTTCTTGTGGCGGTGGATCTCGAAGCCGGTCGCCATGTCCTCGGTGATCGAGTCGACGAGGCCGCCGATCTGCTTCAGCGCGGAGATCCGTACGACGTTGTTGGTGCCGACGAACATGGGGGCCCGGTAGCGGTTGCCGGCCCGCTGGATCAGCGCGTGGAAGAGGAACTGCTGGGACTCGGCGGCCTTGGTGACCGGCGCCGTGTAGTTGCCGTAGACCTGCGGGCCGACGACGAAGGCGACGTCGGGGTCGCGGAAGTACCCCATCATCCGCTCAAGGAACTCGGGGAGCGGCACGTGGTCGGTGTCGACGGACGCGAAGAAGTCGTAGTCGGCGCCGTGCATCGCGAGCCACGCGTTGTAGTTGCCGTGCTTGGTGCGGGTCTTGTGGGGCCCCTTCTTCTGGTTCCACTCCGGGACGCCGCTGCGCGTGAAGTGGCGGACGCCGAGCTCGGCGCAGAGGGCCTTGGCCGCCGCGTCGTCGCCCTCGTCGAGGAGCCAGACGTCGAACGGTCCGTCGTGGGTGATCCGCACGGCCCCTTCGAGGGTGGCGCGCACCATCGCGAGGGGTTCCTTGCCGGGGACGTACGTCGTGAGGAACGCGACCCGGGTGCCCTGTTCGGGGACGACCGGTACGGGGTCCCTGGCGACCAGCGTCGCGTGGGCGATCGAGGTGACGTTGACGAGCATGAAGAGCCCGATGAGACCGATCGAGACGAGCATCACGATGTCGAGCTCGACGAGCCAGCGGTCCCCGCCCTCGCGCTCCACCCAGTGGGTGGGCCAGACGAGATAGGCGAGCAGCACTCCGGTGAGCAGAGGCGCGAGCGTCATCAGCAGGACGGCTCGTATTCGGTGCGGCTCACGAGAGAGGAGCGATATGTACTGCACCCGGTAACCACCGTCGCGGGGCGGCTCGGTGAGCGGCCCGGCGAGTCTGCTGTGGGTGTCGTAGTCGTAGCCCTCAGGCCGCACAGCGCCCTCCAGGTTCTGGTGATCGAGCGTATCGATACCCTCACAAAAGGTGACTTTCGTGGGCGTGTCGAACCAGAAGCGGCGTACGAGTGAGGTATGGGGGAACGCGGGTGAATCTGCGGGCCGGTGGGGGCTGATCGCGCAGTTCCCCGCACCCCTGACGGCATGCGCTGCGCGAGAAGCCCCACCGGCCGGCGGACCGGGAACGAGCCGAGATGAGCGGACGGAGCCGGAAAGACCCCGCCCTACGCGGAGAGGTGGCGCTCCACCGTCTCCACCTTCGAGGTCAGACCGTCCGTCACCCCAGGACGGACATCGGCCTTCAGCACCAGAGAAACCCGCGGCGCCCGCGCCTCCACCACGGCGACGGCACGCTTGACGACGTCCATGACCTCGTCCCACTCACCCTCGATCGAGGTGAACATCGCGTCGGTGCGGTTGGGGAGGCCCGACTCGCGGACGACCCGCACCGCGTCGGCGACGTACTCCCCCACGTCCTCACCGACCCCGAGCGGCGTCACGGAAAAGGCGACGATCATGCGTTCACGACCCCTTCCTTGCGCGCGCGGGACGCGATCACCGCGTCCTCGGCCTCCCGCTTGAGCTTGCGCTCGGCGAAGAAGCCGCCGGTGGGCAGCACGGACAGGACGAAGTAGAGCGCGGCCGTGCCGATGCCCCACTTCGCGCGGTTCCAGGCGTCCGCCCAGAAGATCACGTAAAGCACGAAGAGCACGCCGTGCACCATGCCCATCACCGGCACCGCGTTGAAGTCGGTGGTCCGCTTCAGGACCGAGCAGACGAGCAGCAGGATGAAGGAGACGGCCTCGGGCGCGGAGACCAGGCGGAGGCGGCGGAGGGCGGAGGCGGTCTTGATGTCCACGGGGCACCTTCGGCAGAAGCGGCGGCTAAGGGCGGTCAATGATCTTGTGAATGTGCGCACAAGCGTTTGCCCATTGTGGCACCCGTGGCTTCGGACCCTGTCGGCACCCTCCCCCGGGCGGCTACCTTCGACCTCGTGGCAACGTTCCGACTCCAGGGCAGCAAGATGCTGGCCGTCGACATGACGGGCGACAGCGTCAAGGCGAAGAACGGGTCGATGGTCGCGTACGACGGCCGGATGGCGTTCAAGAAGCTGAGCGGGGGTGGCGAGGGGATACGGGGGATGGTGACCCGCCGCATCACGGGCGAGCAGATGACCGTGATGGAGGTGAAGGGTCAGGGGACCTGCTGGTTCGCGGACCGGGCGAGCGAGATCAACCTGGTCGGGCTGACCGGCGACAAGCTGTACGTCGAGGCGAGCAATCTGCTGTGCACGGACGCCGGGCTGCGCACCGGCACGTCGTTCACGGGGATGCGCGGCGCCTCCCAGGGCAACGGCCTGTTCACGACGACCGTGGAGGGCCACGGCCAGGCCGCGATCATGAGCGACGGCCCGGCGGTCGTGCTGCGCGTCAGCCGCGACTACCCGCTGACGGTCGACCCGGGCGCGTACATCGCGCACCAGGGGAACCTGCACCAGTCGTTCCAGTCGGGCGTCACCTTCCGCACGATCATGGGGGAAGGCGGCGGCGAGGCGTTCCAGATCCGGTTCGAGGGCGACGGGCTCGTCTATGTGCAGCCCAGTGAGCGCAACACGATCGCCGGGGACGTGTGACATGACCTTCCGCGAGATCAACTCGAAGATGATCGAGGCGACCGTCGTCCCGGGGCAGCGCCTCTACAGCCAGCGCGGCGCGATGCTCGCGTACCGGGGCGAGGTCTCCTTCACCCCCAACGTGCAGGGCGGGCAAGGGGGGTTGATGTCCATGATCGGGCGGCGGGTCGCGAACGAGGCGACGCCGCTGATGACGGTCGAGGGCAGCGGGACCGTGCTGTTCGGGCACGGCGGCCACCACGTCCAGGTGATCACGCTGTCCGGCGACACCTTGTACGTGGAGGCCGACCGGCTGCTCGCCTTCGACGGGGCGCTGCAGCAGGGGACCATGTTCATGGGCGCGCAGGGCGGCGTCATGGGCATGGTGCGCGGCCAGGTGACCGGCCAGGGCCTGTTCACGACGACGCTCAAGGGGCACGGCGGGGTGGCCGTGATGGCGCACGGCGGGGTGATCGAGGTGCCCATCACTCCGAACAACCCGGTGCACGTCGACCCGCAGGCGTACGTCGCGCACCACGGCGACGTACGCAACAAGCTGTCCACGGCGCTCGGCTGGCGCGACATGGTGGGCCGGGGCAGCGGCGAGGCGTTCCAGCTGGAGCTGAGCGGGAGCGGTGCGGTGTACGTCCAGGCCTCGGAGGAGAAACTGTGACCGGCCCTGTGGTCTTCGACCCCATGACGTTGCCGGTGGACGACAACGTCAACGCGTACACCTTCTGCGTGGAACTCAAGAGCGGTCAGTGGTTCCTGCAGAAGGGCAAGATGATCGCCTACTACGGGCGGATCGACTTCAACGGCATCGGGCACGGCCGGCTCGACCGGCTCGTCCGTACGTCGTTCCACTCCCCGCTGCACGCGAGCGACTGGGTGGTGGCGGAGGGCAGCGGCAAGATGCTGCTCGCCGACCGGGCCTTCGACGTGAACTCGTACGACCTGGATGACGGCAATCTGACCATCCGGGCGGGCAATCTGCTCGCTTTTCAGCCAACTCTCGCGCTCAAGCAGTCGATCGTGCCGGGCTTTCTGACACTCATTGGCACCGGCAAATTCGTCGCGGCTTCAAATGGTCCCGTGGTCTTCATGGAGCCGCCTATCCGCGTAGATCCACAGGCCCTCGTCGGCTGGGCCGACTGTCCGTCACCTTGCCACCATTACGACCATGGCTATCTGACGGGCGTGATCGGCGGTCTACGTGCGATGACGGGCATCGGCGGGGTCTCCGGCGAGGAGCACCAGTTCGAGTTCGTGGGCGCGGGGACGGTACTGCTGCAGTCCAGCGAGGCACTGATGCCCGAGGTGGCGACGGGTGACGTACCTCACCAGGCAGGAGTCCCCGGCGGTCAAGGAGGGCCGGGCTCCGGTCAGTCACCGGCACCGCGCCTTCCCGGACAGCTCGGCGACCTCCAGCGTCGCTTCGGGCTGTGAGCGGTAGTCTGCGGAGTGTGACGTCGAACGCGTGACCCCATTGCGTGCTCCGCTTGGCGCCGCAAGGTGGGAGGCGTCACAGCCCCCACATTCGTTCGCCTTTCAACTTCTTAGGTAGAATCGATTCCATGGAGACCGAGACGGCCACCCCGTGGCTGACCGACGAGGAACAGTGCGCCTGGCGCACCCACCTGGAGGTCAACCGGCTGCTGAACTACCAGCTGGAGAAGGACCTCCAGCCGTTCGGCCTGACGATGAACGACTACGAGATCCTGGTGAACCTCTCCGAAGCGGAGGACCACCGGATGCGGATGAGCGACCTGGCTGCGGCGACCCTGCAGTCCAAGAGCCGGCTCTCGCACCAGATCACCCGGATGGAGAACGCGGGCCTCGTCCGCCGCGAGAACTGCGAGTCGGACCGGCGCGGACTGTACACCGTGCTCACCGACTTCGGTTTCGAGACCATGAAGAAGGTCGCCCCGCACCACGTGGCGTCCGTGCGTCAGCACTTCATGGACCTCGTCCCCGCGGAGTCGCTGAGTAGCCTCCGCGAGGCGCTCACACCCATCGCCGAGCACCTGCGTTCGCAGCGCGGCAAACCGTGACCATTGCGAAGACCTGAGCATCCGGAGGACCGCCGACCTCCTCCGTGACGCTCCCTACTAGAGGATGGGCAGCCCGAGTTCGAACAGGGCCCCGCCCCCCGGCGCGGTGCGCACCGTCAGCGTGCCGCCGTGCCGCTCGGCCACGTCCCGGGCGATGGCGAGTCCCAGACCGGCCCCGCCGCCGTCCCGGGACCGCGCGTCGTCGAGCCGTACGAACCGCTCGAAGACCCGCTCCCGCTCCCCCTCCGGTACGCCGCCACCGTCGTCGGCGACCGCGAGGGTCACCCACCGCCCGTCGGTGCCCACGGTGACGTCCACCGCGGTACGGGCGTGGCGCTGCGCGTTGTCCACCAGATTCCCCAGCACCCTCGCCAACTGGCCCCGTGATCCGGCGACTTGAGCGGATCCCCGCGCCGTCACGGCGACCGGGACCCGGTCGCCGACGCGCTGCGACAGCTCCTCGCGGACCAGGGCGACCAGATCGACATCGCCGCCGCCGGGCTGCTCGCCCGCGTCCAGCCGGGCCAGCAGGAGCAGATCGGCGGCGAGCTCCTGCAGCCGCACGGTGTCCTCGACGGCGCCGTCCACATCGAGCAACTCCGGGTGGGCGGCGCCGACTTCGAGCTGCGTGCGCAGACTGGCGATCGGGCTGCGCAGCTCGTGCGAGGCGTCCGCGACGAACCGCCGCTGACGGTCCACCGAGTCCTCCAGGGCCGCGAGCGTCTCGTTCGTGGTCCGGGCCAGCCGGGCGACCTCGTCGTGCGTGTCCGGCTCGGGCACCCGGCGGCCCAGGTCCTGGGAGGCGGTGATGGCGGCCATCTCGGTACGGATGCCCTCCACCGGCCGCAGCGCGCGCCGGGTCACCAGCCAGGTGACGCCGCCGACGACCACGAGCAGCACGGGGAAACCGATCAGCATCGACGTCAACGCCGTGGACACGGCGCTCTGTTCGGCCGCCAGCGGGGCGCCCGCGTACACGGTCAGCGTGCCGTACGCGGTGTCCTCGACCTCGACCGCGGCGAACCGGTAGTCGGCGCTGTCACCGTCGACGGTGGCGGTGCCGTCGGCGTACTCGGTCGTGTCCGAGACCTTGCCACGGCCGCCGTCGTCGTCACCCGCGTCGTCATCGTCGTCGCCGCGGCCGCCGTGGTCGTCGTCGGTGACGGCCGCCTCGGGGCGTACGGCACCGGTGCCGGTGCCGGTGATCCCCTCCAGGTCGTCGGACGCGGCCACCAGCCGTCCGTCCTCGTCGACGACCTGCACCGGCCGGTCGTCGGTGTCCAGGTCGAGGGCGTCCGGCGCGGTGCCGGTGGCCAGCTGCGTGGCGACCTTGCGCGCACCGGAGTCGGCGGCGCTGCCCGCCTGCCCGGTGAGGTTGGAGCGCAGCGCGAGCAGCACGGCCGTGCCGGCCGCGACCAGGGCGACCGCGACGACGAGGGTCGCGGCGAGGGCGGCGCGGGACCGTACGGAGCCGAAGACCCGTCTCATCGCGGGACCTCCAGGCGGTAGCCGGCGCCGCGCACGGTCCTGATCAGGGAGGCGCCGAGCTTGCGGCGCAGCGCGCTGACGTACACCTCGACGATGTTCGGGTCGCCCTCGTAGGCGAAGTCCCACACGTGCTCCAGGATGTCGCCCTTCGACACGACCTCCCCGGCGCGCACGACGAGCTGCTCCAGGACCGAGAACTCCTTCGCCGTCAGGGCGACCTCACCGTCGTCGGCGTGCGTGACCCGGCGGGCGGCGGTGTCCACCGCGTACGGCCCGACCGTGTGCACCGGTGACGCGCTGCCCGCGCTCCCCCGGCGCCGCAGCAGCGCCTTCACGCGCGCGACGAGCACCACGTACGAGAACGGCTTCGTCAGGTAGTCGTCCGCGCCGGTGTCGAGCCCCTCCGCCTCGTCGTACTCGCCGTCCTTCGCGGTCAGCATCAGGATCGGCACGTCGTGGCCGGCGGCGCGCAGGGCGGCGCAGACCCGGTAGCCGTTCATGCCGGGCAGCATGATGTCGAGGACGACCAGGTCGTACGCCCCCTCGCTCGCGCGGTGCAGCCCCTCCGAGCCGTCGTGGACCACGTCCACGGCGTAGCCCTCGGCGGTGAGCCCCTTGGCGAGCGACAGGGCGAGCCGCTTTTCGTCCTCGACAATCAGCAAGCGCATGCGGCCAGGGTGGCAGGTCGAACCTGAAGCCTTCTTCAGGCTCCTTCAGCGGGGCTTCAGGATCACTCGGGCAGGTTGGTTCCCGTCGGACACGAACTCCGCAGAACGACAGGGAGACCCTCATGAAGCGCCGTACGACCGTCATCTCCGCCATCGCCGCCGTCGCCCTGCTGGGCGCGGGCACCGCCACCGCGGTGGCCGTCTCGGACGACGACCAGCCGTCGAGGTCGACCGTGCGGGTCACCGACGACGGTGTCAGCGACGCCCGGGAGAACGCGAACGAGGCGAAGGGCGCGAAGATCAAGGCCGAGGACGCGATCGCCGCCGCCCTGAAGCACACGTCGGGCGTCGCGGCCGGCGCCGACCTCGACTCCGACGACGGCCGCCTGGTCTGGGACGTCGACGTCATCGGCTCCGGCTCCACCTGGCATCACGTCGAGGTCGACCCCGGCACGGGCAAGGTCCTCGGGTCGCACGTCGAGAAGGCCGATGACGACGGCGACGGCGACGACGCGGCCGAGGCGGCGCGGGTCGCCGACGCGCTCAAGAACGCGTCGACGTCCGCCTCGGACGCCGCCCGGGCCGGTGCCGCCAAGGGCACGGTGACCTCCGTGGACGCGGACGACGACGGGTCGGTCCGGGTCTGGGAGGTCGAGACGACCTCGGCGGACGGGACGCAGCACGACTGGCACGTGGACCTCCGGTCGGGTGCGGTGACCGCGGATCGGTCGTCGGACGATCACGGTGACGACGACTGACGGTTGCCCCGCACCGGGGTGCGGTCTCGGGGCTCCGCCCCGGGCCCCGCTCCTCAATCGGCGGAGCTGCTTGATCGGCTGCCCCTTGGGCGGGCTGCCGCCTGGGGTTGCAAGGCCGCCGCCGGTGCCGCGTCGCCCTTCGGGAGCAGCGCCGCCGCCAGGGGGGCCAGGGCCGCCGCCGCGAAGCAGAGCGGGAGCGGGGCGTGGCCCACCAGGAGGCCCACTCCCGCCGTGCCCGCCGAACTGCCCGCGTTCAGCGACGTGTTGACCCACGCCCCGGCCTGCGTACGGAAACCGTCGTCCACTGACTCGTCCGCGATCAGGTACGCCGTGGTCAGGGCCGGCGCGACGAAGAGGCCCACGCACGCCGCCGCCAGGGCCAGCGCGGGCAGCCCGGGCGCGAGCGCCGCACCCCCGAGCGCCGCCGCCAGACCCGCGGCCAGGAACGGCAGCCGGGCGCGGGCCGTCCCGCGCCAGTCGACGGCGCCGTTGAGCAGTCCGCCCACCGCGCTGCCCGCCGAGAGCGCCGCCAGGATCCACGCCGCCGAGCCGCCGCGCCCCCGCTCCTCCGCGAACGCGAGGACGAGCAGATCGGCCGCGCCGAGCGCGATCCCGACCCCGAGCGTCACGACCACGGGCTGGCGCAGGTCACGCGCGATCTTCCCGCGGGCCGTCCGCCGGCCCCCGGCCTTCGGCACCGGCGCCACCCCCGCCACCGCGGGCGAGGTGACGAACGCCAGCGTCCCGACGGCCACGAGCCCGGCGCTCAGGGCGACGCCGAAGGCGGCCGGCGCCCACAGCACCAGCACCCCCACGAGCAGCGGTCCGCACACCAGGAGCAGTTCCTCGGCGACCCCGTCGAGGCTGTAGGCCCGCTGCAGCAGCCGCCGGTCGGACAGCAGCCGGCCCCACACGGTGCGCATCGTGGGCCCGAGCGGCGGGGTGAGCGCCCCGGTCGGCAGGGCGAGCGCCACGAGCAGCCAGCCTGGCGCCCCGGGGCGCCAGGCGACGGTGGCGAGGACCGCGAGCAGCGCGGCGTACGACAGGGCCATCGGGGGCAGCGCGCGGCGCGGCCCGTACCGGTCGATGAGCAGGGCGCGCAGCGGTGACAGGAGCACGCTGGCGGCGCCGTAGAGCGCCATGACCGCGCCCGCGACGGCGTAGGAGCCGGTGGCGGCGGTCACGGCGAGCATCAGGGAGAGGGCGACGGTCCCGTACGAGAGGCGCCCGAGCAGGGCGGCGCCAAAGGTGCGCAGGGCGTACGGGGTCCGCAACACGGCGGCGTACATGGTGGGTTTCCTCCGGAACGAAGCATGCGGGGAGAGCTCAACGGGGCGTGGACGCACCGGAGTTCTCTATGCACGGAGGAAAGACATGGCCGCACCGTAACAGGGTGCGGCCGGAACGGACAGGGGGTCAGGAACCGGTGAGGCCCTCCACCAGCTCGTCCGCCGCCCGGTAGGGATCGAGCTCACCGGCCACGATTCGCTCGGCCAGCGCGCCGAGCCGCCGGTCGCCGGAGAGGTCGCCGATGCGCTCGCGCAGGGCGGTCACGGCGATCGTCTCGACCTCGCGGGCGGCCCGCGCCGCCCGGCGCTCGGCGAGCACCCCGCGCTCCTCCATCCACGCGCGGTGCTTCTCCAGCGCCTCGACGACCTCGTCGATGCCCTCGCCGCGCGCGGCGACGGTCTTCACGATCGGCGGCCGCCAGTCGCCGGGGCCGCGGGACTCGCCGAGCCCCAGCATGTGGTTGAGCTCGCGGGCGGTGGCGTCCGCGCCGTCCCGGTCCGCCTTGTTGACCACGTACACGTCGCCGATCTCCAGGATCCCGGCCTTCGCGGCCTGGATCCCGTCGCCCATGCCGGGCGCGAGGAGCACGACGCTGGTGTCCGCCTGCGAGGCGATCTCGACCTCGGACTGGCCGACGCCCACGGTCTCGACGAGGACGACGTCGCAGCCCGCCGCGTCGAGCACCCGGATCGCCTGCGGCGCGGCCCAGGCGAGGCCGCCGAGGTGGCCGCGGGTGGCCATCGAGCGGATGTAGACGCCCGGGTCGGAGGCGTGCTCCGACATCCGCACCCGGTCGCCGAGCAGGGCGCCGCCGCTGAACGGCGAGGACGGGTCGACGGCCAGCACGCCGACCCGCTTCCCGGCCCGCCGGTACGCGCTCACCAGGGCCGACGTCGACGTCGACTTGCCGACGCCGGGCGATCCGGTGAGCCCGACCACGTACGCGTTGCCCGTCAGTGGCGCCAGCGCGGCCATGACGTCACGCAGCTGCGGGGACGCCCCCTCCACGAGCGAGATCAGCCGGGCCACGGCCCGCGGCCTGCCCTCCCTCGCCTGGGCGACCAGCGTGGGGACGTCCTGCATCACAGCTCCGTTCGCTCAAGCCACAATCCACAACCACCGGGGACGGGGTCGGCTACGCCTTGGGTACCCGCACGACGAGCGCGTCACCCTGGCCGCCGCCGCCGCACAGCGCGGCCGCGCCGATGCCGCCGCCCCGCCGCTTCAGTTCGAGGGCGAGGTGCAGCACGATACGGGCGCCGGACATCCCGATCGGGTGACCCAGGGCAATGGCGCCGCCGTTGACGTTCACCTTTTCCGAGGACACCCCGAGGTCCTTCATTGACTGCACGGCGACCGCCGCGAAGGCCTCGTTGATCTCGATGAGGTCGAGGTCCTCGACGCCGATGCCCTCCTTCTTCAGGGCGTGCTGGATCGCGTTCGACGGCTGGGACTGGAGGGAGTTGTCCGGGCCCGCCACGTTGCCGTGCGCGCCGATCTCGGCGATCCAGTCGAGGCCGAGCTCCTGCGCCTTGGCCTTGCTCATCACGACCACGGCGGCGGCGCCGTCCGAGATCTGCGACGAGGTGCCGGCGGTGATCGTGCCGTCCTTGGCGAAGGCCGGGCGCAGCTTGCCGAGCGACTCGGCGGTCGTCTCGGCGCGGATGCCCTCGTCCTTGCTGAAGAGGACCGGCTCGCCCTTGCGCGGCGGGATCTCGACGGGCGTGATCTCGGCCTCGAACAGGCCGTTCTTCTGCGCGGCCGCGGCCCGCTGGTGGGAGAGGGCGGCGACCTCGTCCTGCTCGGGGCGGGCGATGCCGAGGCGGGTGTTGTGCTTCTCCGTCGAGGCGCCCATCGGGATGTTCTCGAAGGAGTCGGTCAGACCGTCGTACGCCATCGCGTCGAGCATCTCGACCGCGCCGTACTTGTAGCCCTCGCGGGACTTCGGCAGCAGGTGCGGGGCGTTGGTCATGGACTCCTGGCCACCGGCGACGACGACGTCGAACTCACCTGCACGGATGAGCTGGTCGGCGAGCGCGATGGCGTCGAGGCCGGACAGGCACACCTTGTTGATGGTGAGCGCCGGCACGTTCATCGGGATCCCGGCCTTGACGGCGGCCTGACGTGCCGGGATCTGCCCTGCCCCGGCCTGCAGCACCTGGCCCATGATCACGTACTGCACCTGGTCGCCACCGATCCCCGCACGGTCGATGGCGGCCTTGATCGCGAAGCCGCCGAGGTCGGCTCCGGAGAAGGACTTGAGCGAGCCGAGCAGACGGCCCATGGGCGTCCGCGCGCCCGCGACGATCACTGAGGTGGTACCGGTCGTTCCTGACATGAGGCACGGCCCCTTGGAGATGAGGAGTGAACGAGGGTTTACTCGAATGTACTGAGCGGTACCCCGCACGTCATCGGCGCGACGGTGTGATCGCGCGCACGTTGCGTAATCACCGTGGATCGCGCTGCACTTACAGCATGCTGACGCGAATCGACCACATCGGGATCGCCTGCTTCGACCTCGACAAGACCGTCGAGTTCTACCGGGCCACGTACGGCTTCGAGGTGTATCACTCCGAGGTCAACGAGGAGCAGGGCGTGCGCGAGGCCATGCTCAAGATCAATGAGACGAGCGACGGCGGCGCCTCCTACCTCCAGCTGCTCGAACCGACCCGCGAGGACTCCGCGGTCGGCAAGTGGCTCGCCAAGAACGGCGAGGGCGTGCACCACATCGCCTTCGGCACCGCGGACGTCGACGGGGACGCGGCCGACATCAAGGACAAGGGCGTACGCGTCCTGTACGAGGAGCCCCGCCGGGGCTCGATGGGGTCGCGCATCACGTTCCTGCATCCCAAGGACTGCCACGGCGTGCTGACCGAACTCGTCACCGCCGCACCCCAGGACTCGGCGGAGCACTGACCTCCACATACTCGGGCCGGTAGGGTTGGGGGGCGACTGCCGCCTCCAACGGGCAGTCGTGGGCCGGGGTCCGGGTATCGGGGGACGAGGTCGGGGCAGTCGGACGGCAAGGCGAAGGTCCGACAGCGCCGTCTTGTTCGATCTGACACCATTCCCCGGGGGCCCCGTTCGGCGGACGGACGGGGCTCGTAAGGAAGAACTTGCGACCAGGGGACGGATGGGACCGCGCAGTGCGGGGCTACGAGAGCCAGGACGGCCGGCGGCCGGCTGAGACCGACCATCTCTCGCGGTTCGAAGCCGAGATGGAGCGGCTGAAGACCGAGCGGGAGAAGGCCGTCCAGCACGCCGAGGACCTGGGCTACCAGGTGGAGGTGTTGCGCGCCAAGCTGCACGAGGCGCGCCGCAGCCTCGCGTCCCGGCCTGCCTATGACGGGGCTGACATCGGCTACCAGGCCGAGCAGCTGCTGCGGAACGCCCAGATCCAGGCCGACCAGCTGCGCGCCGATGCCGAGCGCGAGCTGCGCGAGGCCCGTGCGCAGACGCAGCGGATCCTCCAGGAGCACGCCGAGCAGCAGTCGCGGCTGCAGTCCGAGCTGCACACGGAGGCGGTCAACCGGCGCCAGCAGCTCGACCAGGAGCTGGCCGAGCGCCGCCGCACGGTCGAGACGCACGTGAACGAGAACGTGCAGTGGGCCGAGCAGCTGCGCGCCCGCACCGAGCAGCAGGCCCGCCGGCTGCTCGACGAGTCCCGCGCCGAGGCCGACCAGGCCCTCGCCGCCGCCCGCACGGAGGCCGAGCGGGTCGCCGCCGAGGCCAGTCGGCGGCTGACCGGCGAGGCGGAGAGCGCCCGCGCGGAGGCCCAGGCGATCCTGGCCCGCGCGCGGCAGGACGCCGAGCGCCTGCTGAACGCCGCGTCCACCCAGGCGCAGGAGGCCACGGACCACGCCGAGCAGCTGCGCACGTCGACGACGGCCGAGTCGGACGCCGCGCGCCGCCAGTCCAGCGAACTGAGCCGGGCCGCCGAGCAGAAGATCGCCGAGGCGGACACCGCGCTGCGCGAGGCGCGTGCCGAGGCCGACAAGGTGCTCGCGGAGGCCAAGGACGCCGCGGCCAAGCAGCTCGCGAGCGCCGAGTCCGCGAACGAGCAGCGCACCCGGACGGCCAAGGAGCAGGTCGCCCGCCTGGTGCAGGAGGCCACCAAGGAGGCCGAGGCCACCAAGTCGGAGGCCGAGCAGACCGTCGCCACCGCGCGCGCCGAGGCCGACAAGGTGATCGCGGAAGCCAAGGAGAAGGCCCGTACGGTCACGGCCGAGGAGACCGCGGGCGAGCTCGCGAAGGCCGCGCGCACCGCCGAGGACGTGCTGAACAAGGCCTCGGAGGAGGCCCAGTCGACGACGCGGGCGGCCGCCGAGGAGGCCGAGCGGATCCGCGCCGAGGCCGAGGCGGAGGCCGACCGGCTGCGCTCCGAGGCGCACGACATCGCCGAGCAGCTCAAGGGCACGGCGAAGGACGACACCAAGGAGTACCGGGCCAAGACGGTCGAGCTGCAGGAGGAGGCGCGCCGGCTGCGCGGCGAGGCCGAGCAGCTGCGGGCCGAGGCCGTCGAGGAGGGCGAGCGGATCCGGGCCGAGGCCCGCCGCGAGGCCGTCCAGCAGATCGAGGAGGCGGCCAGCACCGCCGAGCAGCTCCTCGCCAAGGCGAAGGCGGACGCCGACGAGCTGCGCGGCGCGGCGTCGACGGAGTCCGAGCGGGTCCGCACCGAGGCCATCGAGCGCGCCACGTCGCTGCGCAAGCAGGCCGAGGAGACCCTGGAGCGCACGCGTGCGGAGGCCGAGCGGCACCGCGCCGAGGCCGAGGAGCAGGCCGAGGCCACCAAGGCCGACGCGGAGCGCGCCGCGCAGTCCCTCAAGGAGGAGACCGAGCGGGCCATAAGCGCCCGGCAGGACGAGGCGGCCCGCGAGCTGACCCGGCTGCACACGGAGGCCGAGGAGCGGCTCACGGCGTCCGAGACGACGCTGAACGACGCGCGCGCCGAGGCCGAGCGGCAGCGCCGGGAGGCGGCCGACGAGGCCGACCGGCTGCGCGCCGAGGCCGCCGAGCGCGCCAGGACGCTGCAGGCGCAGGCCGAGACGGAGGCGGAGCGGCTGCGCACCGAGGCCGCGTCGGACGCGTCGACGACCCGTTCCGAGGCGGAGAACGTCGCGATCCGGCTGCGGACCGAGGCCGCCACCGAGGCGGAGCGGCTCAAGACGGAGGCGCAGGAGTCCGCCGACCGGATCCGCGCCGAGGCGCAGACCGCGGCCGAGCGGATCTCCGCGGAGGCCGCGGAGACGCTGGCCGCCGCGCAGGAGGAGGCCACCCGGCGCCGGCGCGAGGCCGAGGAGACGCTCGGCAGCGCGCGCCAGGAGGCCGACCAGGAGCGTGAGCGGGCCCGCGAGCAGAGCGAGGAGCTCCTCGCGGTGGCGCGCGCCCGGGTCGACGAGGCGCAGACCGAGGCGACGCGACTGGTCGAGGAGGCCGACCGGCGGGCGACCGAGATGGTCTCCACCGCCGAGCAGACCGCGCAGCAGGTCCGCGACTCCGTGTCCGGTCTCCAGGAGCAGGCCCAGGAGGAGATCGCCGGGCTGCGCTCGGCCGCCGAGCACGCGGCGGAGCGCACGAAGCAGGAGGCGCAGGAGGAGGCGGACCGGGTCCGCTCCGACGCGTACGCGGAGCGCGAGCGGGCGACCGAGGACGCCAATCGCGTACGGGGTGAGGCCGCCGCCGAGTCGGAGGCCGCCAAGTCCCTTGCGGAGCGCACCGTTTCGGAGGCGATCGCCGAGTCCGAGCGGCTGCGCACCGATGCGTCCGAGCACGCCCAGCGGGTCCGCACCGAGGTCGCCGACCTGCGCACGGGCGCCGACCAGGACGCCTCGCGCACCCGCGCCGAGGCCCGCGAGGACGCCAACCGGATCCGGTCCGACGCCGCGGCGCAGGCTGACACCCTGATCACCGAGGCGACGTCCGAGGCCGACCGGCTGACGACGGAGACGAACGCGGAGGCGGAGCGGGTCCGCGCCGAGTCGACCGCGAAGGCCGAGGAGCTGATCGGCACCGCGACCGCGGAGGCCGAGCGGCTGCGGGCCGAGTCGACGGCCGCCGCCGAGCAGTTGACGACCGACACCCGGACCGAGGCGGAGCGGGTCCGTGCCGAGTCCGTGGCCAAGGCCGAGAAGCTGATCTCGGACGCGACCGGGGACGCGGAGCGGCTGCGCGCCGAGGCCGCCGAGACGGTCGGTTCCGCGCAGCAGCACGCCGAGCGGATGCGCACGGAGTCCGAGCGGGTCAAGGCGGAGGCCGCCCAGGAGGCCGACCGGATCACGTCGGCCGCGCGGGACGAGGCGGAGCGCACGCTGGACGAGGCCCGCAAGGACGCCAACAAGCGGCGCACGGAGGCCGCCGAGCAGGTCGACAAGCTGATCACGGAGTCCGCGGCCGAGGCCGACAAGCTGACCCGCGAGGCGCTGGAGGCGGCGCAGAAGACGACGGCGGACGCGGAGGCGCAGGCCGACACCATGGTCGGTGCGGCCCGCAGCGAGGCGGACCGCCTGGTCGCCGAGGGCACCGTCGAGGGCAACGCGCGGGTGGAGAAGGCCCGGACGGACGCGGACGAGCTGCTCGTCGGCGCCCGCCGGGACGCGACGCAGATAAGGGAGCGGGCGGAGGAGCTGCGCGACCGGATCACCGGCGAGATCGACGAACTGCACGAGCGCGCGCGCCGCGAGTCGGCGGAGGCCATGAAGAACGCGGGCGAGCGGTGCGACGCGCTGGTCAAGGCCGCGGAGGAGCAGCTCACCGAGGCGCAGACCAAGGCCAAGGACCTGCTGAACGACGCCAATTCGGAGGCCGGCAAGGTCCGTATCGCCGCCGTGAAAAAGGCCGAGGGTCTGCTCAAGGAAGCCGAGCAGAAAAAGGCCGAGCTCACGCGCGAGGCGGAAAAGCTCAGGGCCGATGCGGAGGCCGAGGCCAGTTCCATGATCGAAAAGGGTCAGCGCGAGCTCGACGTGCTGGTCAGGCGCCGCGAGGACATCAACGCGGAGATCTCCCGTGTCCAGGACGTACTGGAGGCGTTGGAGTCTTTTGAGACACCGTCCGGTGGCGGGGGCAAGGACGGCGGCGTCAAGGCGGGCGCCACAGCGGGGGCCACACGTTCGGGTGGCAAGGGGTCAGAGGGCTAGCCAGGAGGACAACTGTCGTGCTTGGTAAGGACCTTCGGCCCTTCTTCTGGCAAGCACTCCGCCGTTACGCCACTCAAAAGGGGTGTCATTCTCCAGATCAAACGGGCATCTGCTCGATGACACGCCGCTTGGCCCCCTAGGATTCCCCCTATCACCTCACCGGTCTCATTCGACAGGAACCCCATGAGCGACACTTCCCCCTACGGCTTCGAGCTTGTGCGGCGTGGGTACGACCGCGCTCAGGTGGACGAACGAATCTCCAAGCTCGTCTCCGACCGTGACAGCGCTCTTGCTCGAATCACTGCTCTGGAAAAGCGCATCGAGGAACTCCACCTCGAGACGCAGAACGCCCAGGCCCAGGTGAACGACGCGGAGCCGTCGTACGCCGGCCTGGGCGCGCGCGTCGAGAAGATCCTCCGCCTCGCCGAGGAGGAGGCCAAGGACCTGCGCGAGGAGGCCCGCCGGGCCGCCGAGCAGCACCGGGAGCTCGCCGAGTCGGCGGCCCAGCAGGTGCGCAACGACGCGGAGTCGTTCGCCGCGGAGCGCAAGGCCAAGGCCGAGGACGAGGGCGTCCGGATCGTCGAGAAGGCCAAGGGCGAGGCGACCTCGCTGCGCACCGAGGCGCAGAAGGACGCGCAGTCCAAGCGCGAGGAGGCGGACGCGCTCTTCGAGGAGACGCGCGCCAAGGCCGCCCAGGCCGCCGCGGACTTCGAGACGAACCTGGCCAAGCGCCGCGAGCAGTCCGAGCGCGACCTGGCCTCGCGTCAGGCCAAGGCCGAGAAGCGTCTCGCGGAGATCGAGCACCGTGCGGAGCAGCTCCGCCTGGAGGCCGAGAAGCTGCGCACCGACGCCGAGCGCCGCGCGCGTCAGACGGTGGAGACGGCCCAGCGCCAGGCCGAGGACATCGTGGCCGACGCGAACGCCAAGGCCGACCGCATCCGCTCGGAGTCCGAGCGCGAGCTGGCGGCGCTGACCAACCGGCGCGACTCGATCAACGCCCAGCTCACGAACGTGCGCGAGATGCTGGCCACGCTCACCGGTGCGGCGGTCGCCGCCGCGGGTGCGCCGGCCGAGGACGAGCCGATCTCGCGCGGGGTGCCGGCTCAGCAGTCCCGCTGACACCCGTTCCCCGACGGCCCGAGGCCCCCTGCCCCAAGTGGCAGGGGGCTTTTGCCCGTTTTAGCGTTGCCGCATGATCGAGCTCGAGGGGCTGACCAAGCGGTACGGCGAGAAGACGGCCGTCAACCATCTGACGTTCACCGTGCAGCCGGGCATCGTGACCGGCTTCCTGGGCCCGAACGGCGCGGGCAAGTCCACCACGATGCGGATGATGCTGGGCCTCGACAACCCGACCGCGGGCACGGTGCGGATCGACGGCAAGCACTACGCCCAGCTGAAGGATCCCCTCCGTTACATCGGCGCGCTCCTCGACGCGAAGGCGATGCACGGCGGTCGCAGCGCCTACAACCACCTCCTCTGTCTGGCCCAGTCGAACGGGATCCCCAAGGGCCGGGTGACCGAGGTCCTGGACACGGTGGGGCTCACCGCGGTGTCCCGGAAGAAGGCCAAGGGCTTCTCGCTCGGCATGGGGCAGCGCCTCGGCATCGCGGGCGCGCTCCTCGGCGACCCGCGGATCCTGATGTTCGACGAGCCGGTCAACGGGCTCGACCCCGAGGGCATCCACTGGATCCGCAATCTGATGAAGTCCCTCGCGGCGGCCGGCCGCACGGTCTTCGTCTCCTCGCACCTGATGAGCGAGATGGCCCTCACCGCGGACCACCTGGTCGTCATCGGCCAGGGCCGGCTGCTCGCCGACACCTCGATGGCGGACTTCATCCGGCAGAACTCCCGGAGCTACGTACGGCTGCGCTCGCCCCAGCGCGAGCGGCTGCTCGACGTCCTGCACACGGCCGGGATCACGGTCGTCGAGGCCGGGAACGGCACGCTGGAGGTCGACGGCCACTCCCCCGAGGAACTGGGCGAGCTGGCCGCGGGACATCAGCTCGTCCTGCACGAGCTGAGCCCTCAGCAGGCGTCCCTGGAGGAGGCGTTCATGCAGCTGACGGCGGAGTCGGTCGAGTACCACGCGCACTCGGACCCCACCGCGCCGCCGACGGCGGCGGCGCCACCGGGGCAGCAGCCGCAACAGGGCTGGGGCGCCTCCTGGCAGCAGGGCAACGGCAGCAACGACGAGAGGGGGGCCTGAGATGGCCGCGGCCCAGGTCCTCCGGTCCGAGTGGACCAAGATCAAGTCGGTGAACTCGACGGCTCTCACGCTCAGCCTCGCCGTGATCGTCTCCGTCGGGCTCGGCATGCTGATCAGCGCCCTGTCCAAGAACGAGTTCAAGAACCTCTCCACCGCGGACAAGCTGACCTTCGACCCGACGTTCATCTCCTTCTCCGGCCTCACCCTCGGCCAGCTGGCGATGATCGTCTTCGGGGTCCTGGTCGTCGCCAGCGAGTACAGCACGGGCATGATCCGCACCTCGCTCGCCGCGGTCCCGCAGCGCGCCACGTTCCTCTTCTCCAAGGTCGCGGTCGCCGCGCTCCTCGCGCTCGTCGTGGCCCTGGTCACGAGCTTCGCGGCGTTCTTCCTCGGCCAGCTGATGCTCGGCGACCACCGGACGGACCTCGGCGCCCCGAACGTGCTGCGCGCGGTCCTCGGCGCCGCCGTCTACATGACGCTGATCGCGATGTTCTCCATGGGCGTCGCGGCGATGCTCCGCTCCCCGATGCTCTCGCTCGGCATCCTCATGCCGTTCTTCTTCCTCGTCTCACCGATCCTCGGCAGCGTCTCGGCGACGAAGAAGGTGGCCCAGTACTTCCCCGACCAGGCCGGCCTCAAGGTCATGCAGGTGGTCTCCCCACCCAACGACGACGCCCCCTACGGCCCGTGGGGCGGCCTCGCGATCCTGCTGGTGTGGGTGGCGGCGGCCCTGCTGGTCGGGTACGTCCTGCTGAAGAAGCGGGACGCCTGACGCCCGGTTCGGGCAGCAGGTCGTCGAAGCCGCGCCAGCCGTCCCACTCCCACACGTCACGGCCGAGGTCGGGCTCCAGGGGCACGAACCGGCCCAGTTCGAAGTCCTCGGGCCCGACCGTGAACCAGCGCTCGTCGGCGACCTCCGTGCCGAGCCCGACCGTGCGCGCCGTCAGCCGCACCATCAGCTCCACGCCGGTCGACCGCGTCAGGTCCTTGCCCTGGATGCGGTCGAAGGGCAGCTCGGTCACCGGTGCGTCGACCGGGATCCACACGGTGAAGGGCGCGCCGCGCTCGACGGCGAGCCAGCAGCGCTCGTCGGCCGCCTCGCCCTTCTCGTCGAGGACCTTGAGCCACTTCTTGTAGATGACGAGGCTGCCGTCGTGCGGTGAGCGTTCGAGGTAGCGCAGGTGAGCGCGGGCGTGCAGGTCGACGACCGAGAGGTTGTCGAAGCGGTTGTAGAAGCGGATCGCGATGATCGCGTCGTTGCTGTTCGCGTGGGCGCGCGAGTATCCGGGGAAGTCGGCGGACCAGGCGTGCGAGATGGAGGCGCGCCGCCGCCAGACGAAGGGGCGCAGCGCGAACATCTTGATCAGCACGAAGCCGAGGAGCACGGCGGGCGCGAGCGCGCCGGTCACCGAGGCGACCGTGGCCAGGACCTGGTGGGCGGTGCTGTCCGGCTCGGGGCTGAGGCTGTCCGTGCCGACGCAGGCGCGCAGCGTCGAGAGCCCCAGGTCGAGCAGCGCCTCCTGGTCCCCGAACCGCTCGCCGACCGAGCGCGGCGAGTGCTCGGTCAGCGTCCAGACCACCGCGATGACGGCGGACAGCGCCGCGAGGGCGGTCAGCGTCATCAGCAGCAGCGCGTGGACGGTGCGGCCCGCGATCCACCCGCGAACGGACGTCCGGTACCTGGGGTGCCCGCCCGCCCTCCGTCGCCACCTCACCATCGGCCCCAACTCCCCTCCCCCGCACCGGACTTGTCCGGCCTCCCCACGGGTGGAATGGCTACTTTCCCCCGATCCGCACCGATCAACCCGCCAGGAGATGGGCAACGAACGCGCCGCGCGGGTACCTGTTCCCGTGGAAGGCTGTCCCCGCACCGCGTGACCATCCCCGGAGGGCACCATCGTGAGGACTGAGGACCGAAGCCTGGCGGCGCTGGGCCTTGACGACGTACCGGCCAGGCAGCCCCTGACCTACCCCGGGCGTCCCGCACCCGTACCGTCCCTGCTCATCGACGACGAGCTCCTCGAACTGGACGTGCGCCCCCAGCGGCTCGGCGAGTGGTACGTCGAGGAGGCCGCCCAGCGCCGCCTCGACGAGGCTCTCGTGGACCGCGGGCAGGCCGCCACCGGCCGCCGCCACCCGGTGATCGCGGTCGGCTCGAACGCGTCCCCCGGCCAGGTCACGTACAAGCTGACCCGGCTCGGCATCCCGGCCGCGGTGCCGATGGTGCCGGTGCGGGTGCGCGGCATCGCGGTCGGCTGCTCCGGGCACATCAGCCCGGCCGGCTACGTCGCGGGCACCCCGTACGTGGATCGCGAGGCGGAGACGCAGCTGGTGGTGACGTGGCTGGACGCCACGCAGCTCAAGGCGGTCGACGACACGGAGTTCCCGGACTACCGGCGGGCGATACTGCCCGGCGGCGACTTCGAGATGACCATGCCGTCCGGGGAGCGGCTGGGCGGCGCGTACATCTACTTCAGCGCGCACGGCGTCCTCGCCGACCCGGTGACCGAGCGCCCGCGGCCCGGCGGGGGCGACCAGTCCGAGCTGCTCGAGTCCCTCCTGAAGGACTCGCCGCGGCTGATGGACCTGCTCGGTCCTGACGCGACGAGCTGGGTCGCCGCCGCGGGCGCCGACCGCCGGCTGCGCGAGCAGGGCACGCTGGTCTTCGGCGAGGAGGGCTGGGTGCTGCCGCAGACCGAGTTCCTGCCGTACGCCGACGACTCCGCGCAGCCGCGTCCGTACGACGACCTGCCGCCGCTGGACGACTCGCTGCCGCCGCCCCGGTAGGGCACCCGGAACCCTTTACTCACTCTTGGCCGGAACCGTCAGCGCTCGGATACCCTCCTAACCCTTACGGGGGCGTGTGCCCCGACGTCCTGAACCTTGTCGAACCCTTTCGAATCCGTTCAGAACTTCCGATGGGTGCGGAGAATGATCGAGGCAGTCGGCCTGACGAAGCGCTACGGCGCGAAGACGGCCGTGTACAACCTTTCCTTCCAGGTGCGGCCGGGGACCGTCACCGGCTTCCTCGGACCCAACGGTTCGGGCAAGTCGACGACGATGCGCATGATCCTCGGCCTCGACCAGCCGACCTCCGGTCACGTGACCATCGGTGGCTACCCGTACAGCAAGCTCCCGAACGCGCCGCGCCAGGTCGGCGCGCTGCTCGACGCGAAGGCCGTGCACGGCGGGCGGACCGCCCGCAGCCATCTGCTGAGCCTGGCCCAGCTCGCCGGCATCCCGGCCCGCCGGGTCGACGAGGTGCTCGGTGTGGTCGGTCTGCAGGAGGTCGCAAGACGCCGCTCGAAGGGCTTCTCGCTGGGCATGGGGCAGCGGCTCGGCATCGCCGCCGCGCTCCTCGGCGACCCGCAGGTGCTGCTCTTCGACGAGCCGGTCAACGGGCTCGACCCCGAGGGCATCCTCTGGGTCAGGAACCTGATGAAGTCGCTCGCGGCCGAGGGCCGGACGGTCTTCGTCTCCTCGCACCTGATGAGCGAGATGGCCCTCACCGCCGAGCACCTGATCGTCATCGGGCGCGGCCAGCTCCTCGCCGACATGAGCGTCGAGGACTTCATCGCGCACAACTCGGCGGGCTTCGCCCGGGTCCGCACCCCGGACACGGAGCCGCAGCAGCGCGAGAAGCTGAGCGTCGCGCTGACCGAGGCCGGCGGCCAGGTGCTGCCCGAGCAGGACGGCGCGCTGCGGGTGACCGGTCTGCCGCTGCCGCGGATCAGCGACCTCGCGCACGAGTCGGACGTCCGGCTCTGGGAGCTCTCCCCGCACCAGGCCTCGCTGGAGGAGGCGTACATGCGGATGACGCAGGGCGCGGTCGACTACCGCTCCACCATCGACCAGCGCGCGGGCCTGCACGAGCAACTGCCGCCGGGCGTGATGCCGCCGCAGCAGATGCCGGTGCCGGGTCAGGGCCAGCCGGGCTGGTACGCCCCGCCGCCGCCGCAGGTCCAGCCGCAGCCGATGCCGGCGCAGATGCCGCAGGCCGCGGACCAGAACCCGTACGCGACGCCGCCCGCCGCCGCCCCGGCCCCGGCCCCCACGACCATGGACAAGGACGCCCGATGACGATCAGGTGCTCGGCGGTGAGGGCCATCTC
>NZ_JAMOLN010000064.1 GCF_024448165.1 Streptomyces longispororuber | reverse complement strand
GCCCCGCCGCCTCCTCTCCCCCCTGTGAGGCGACGGGGCCTTTTCGTGCGTAGGGTGGCCCGTCAACGGCGTGTCTCAGTGGGGGAGTTCGCGATGTCGGAGCGTGACGGGGCCGGCGTGGTGCTGCGGCCGGTGTACGAGGAGGACCTGGCCGTCTTCGAGCGGTTCCTGACGGACCCCGAGGCGGCGGGCCCCTTCCAGTGGTACGGCTGGGCGGATCCCGCCCGCTTCCGCCGGGAGTGGCAGGAGGACGGGATGATCGGCGAGGACGGCGGCCGGCTCGCCGTCGCGACCGGCCCCGACGTGCACGGCTTCGTCGGCTGGCGCAAGCGCGTCGTCTCGCGCAGCTCCTACTGCTGGGTCGTCGGGATCCAGCTGCTGCCCGAGGCGCGCGGCCGCGGCGTCGGCACGCGCGCCCAGGAGCTGCTGGTGCGCCATCTGTTCGCGCACACCCCCGTGGAACGCGTCCAGGCGGACACCGAGGTGGAGAACGTCGCCGAGCAACGGGCCCTGGAGAAGTGCGGGTTCACCCGCGAAGGGGTGCTGCGCCGCATCGTCTTCCGCGACGGACAGTGGCGCGACGGCGTGATGTACAGCATGGTCCGCGGGGACCTCGGCACACCCTAGCCCGCGGCGCCCGGCCGCCACTCGTGGGCCAGCAGCCCCAGGAGCACCTCGTCCAGGAACTCGCCCAGCACCCACGCCGACGAGCGCAGGACGCCCTCGCGGACGAACCCGTTGCGCTCGGCGGCCCGCAGCATCGCGTGGTTGTCCGCGAGCGTCTCGATCTGCAGCCGGTGCAGGCCGCGGACCACGAAGCCGTAGTGACAGAGCGCCGCGACCACGTCGGTGCCGTAGCCCTTGCCGCGCGCGGCCGGCAGCAGTCCGAGGCCGATGTGCGCGGCCCGGCTGTGGTTGTCGATGCCCCACAGCGTCGCTGTGCCGACGAGCGTGCCGCCCTCCAGCTCCACCACGGAGAACGGGACGTGCCCCGGCTCCTTGTCGTCGACCACGAGGCGCGGATCCTTGGAGCCGGGCGTGATCGGCCGCCACGGCCCGCCCTCCGCCCGCGAGCCGTTGACCACGTCGTCGTAGAGCTCGGTCCGCAGAATCGGGATGTCGTCGTCGAAGCGGGCCCTGAGCCCGACCTTTCCGGCCTTCAGCATGCGATCTTCCTATCCGACCGTGCTGTGGGGCGGCAAGCGATATCGCGGTCGGCGCGGCCCGGTGCTGCGGCGCCGGTCAGGGCGTCGCGGCCCCCAGCACGAGCACCTGGATCGCCAGGACGGCCGATCCCCGCGCCCACCCGTGGAAGTCGTGCGGACCGGTCTCCAGCGGGACGGGGTCGGCGTCGGGATGGCGGCGGGCGCGGATCGTGGCGGCCACGACGTCCCCGGCGACGTCCAGCAGGCCGACGCCCTCCCCGGCGAGCAGGATCTTCTGCGGCAGCGCCAGTTCGGCGATCTGCGCCACCATCACGCCGAGGGCCCGGGCCGCCTCGTCGATCACCCGGGACGCCACCGGTTCCCCCGCCGCGGCGCGGGCGAGGACCTCCGGGTACGTCGCCGGCCGCCCGGTCGCCGCGTGCACCTGGCGGCAGATGGCGGGGATGCCGAGCAGGGCGCCCGCCGTGCCCCGCTCGCCGTCGGGGGTCAGCGGTCCGTACGGGTCGACGATCCAGCGCCGGCCGATGCCCCGCCCGGCGTCCCCCGTGCGGACCGGCCGGCCCCCGACGACCAGCGCGTACCCGATGCCCGCCCCGATGGTGAGCAGAGCGAACCGGTCGAGCCCCCGGCCCCCGCCGAACCACGCCTCCGCCTCGGCGAGGGCCGTCACGTCGTTGTCGACGACCACCGGCAGCCCCGCGCGGGCCCGCACCAGATCGGCCAGCGGGACGTCGGCCCACCCCAGGAAGGTGTTGGCGACGACGACGCCGCGCGCCCGGGTGGGGCCGGCGATGCCGATCCCGATCCCGGCCAGTCGCGGGAAGGAGGTGGCGAACTCCCGGGTCAGCGCGGCCAGCAGCGCCGCCACGCCGTCGGGCTCGTGCGTGTCGAGCGGCACCGTGCAGCGGGCCACGACCTCGCTGCGCAGCGTGGTGACCACGCCGTACACCGCGTCCGCGGTGATCTTGAAGCCGGCGAAGTGCCGGGAGTCCGCGACGACGTCGAGGGGCTGGGCGGGGCGGCCCTGGCCGGCCGCGGCCAGGGCCGGTTCGGCGACGAGCAGACCGGACTCGGTCAGCGGCTTGGTGAGGCGGGTGAGGCTGCCCGCGGAGAGTCCGAGGCGGCGGGCCAACTCGCCGCGGGAGAGCGGTCCGTGGGTGAGGACCTCGATCGCGACGGCCCGCTCTCCCGGGCTCAGCGGCAGCCAGTTCTCCTCAAGTGCCGTCATGCGTGCTCGCCTTCTCCGGACCCCGGCACATTCCCCCGAGCGGCCCGTCAGCCCTGGTAGTTGTGCGGCTGCTGCGCCGGGTCGGCCTGCGGGGCGGCGGCGTGGGCGAGCATCGCCTCCGCCTGCTCCCTGGGCAGCTGGTGCTCGGTGCCGCAGAACGTGCACTGCGTGCGGTACTTCGTCGATATGGGGAAGAGCGGGACGAAGAACAGCGTGAACTTCGTGACGTACTTGCGCAGCGAGTGGGCGGCGGGGTTGCCGCAGCCGCCGCAGACGAGCGTGAGCATCGCGAGCTGATACACCACGCCTCGCGTACCGAAGATGATCATTCGTGGTCCCTCCCTGTCCGGGGCCGCCGTGAGCGTCCCGAGGCTTGGCGCCATCGTAAGCAGCAGGGGCGCCGCCCTCACAGGCCGTAGCGGCGGGTGGTGTGCTCCTCCTGCGCGAGGCGGCGCAGGGCGGCCAGGACCGGCTCGAACAGGACGGCCCCCGCGACCGCCGCCTCCGCCTTCTCGCGATCGTCGTCGAAGGCGTCCAGCTGGTCGAGGTCGAGCCGGGCGACCGACTCCATGTGCACCGCGTACGCGGCGAGGGTGTCGGGGCCGATGGTGTAGCCGAGCCGGGTCAGCGTCGCCATCGTCGTGACCAGCTGCCGGTAGCTGGGGGAGAGGGCGCCGATCTCGCGCGCGTGGTGCCAGCCCAGGTCCCCGAGGAACCGGTCGACCCCCGCGGTCACCTCGGCCGTCGTCGGATCGTCCGCGGGCACCTCCGGCGGATGCGGCAGCGCCCACATCGCGGCGCCCACCCGGAACGTGGTGCCGAGCGACTCGTCGTCGATGTGTCCGAGCACCTCCCGGGCGGTCGCCACCGGGACCCGGCCGATCTGGATCAGGGCGCGCACCAGGTTCAGCCGGCGCAGATGGGCTTCGTCGTACTCGGCCTGCGTAGCGCTGACCCGCCGCCCGGGCGGCAGCAGCCCCTCGCGCAGGTAGTACTTGATCGTGCCGACCGGCACCCCGCCGCGCTCGCTCAGCTCAGCCAGTCGCATCTCTTGTGCCCCTTCTTGGAAAGTGCCACTATCCAATCACCAGAACGCCGGGAATCCGAGGGGGAGTCGTGCCCGAGAAGCCAGGGGTCGAGCGGACCACAGCGGCCGTGGAGGGCGACGTCGTCGTCTTCCTGATCGGCATGCGGATCAATCACTTCTGGGCGGTGCACCGCTGGTTCCCGGTGTTCTGCGCGATGCCCATGATGCTCAGGGAACTGGGCAGGGACCGCAGCCTGGGTCTGCTCCACCACCTCCTGGGCACCGCGAACCCGCGCACCTACTTCGTCGTCCAGTACTGGGAGACCAAGGAGAAGCTGCTCGCCTACGCCGCCGCGTCCGACAAGCGCCACCAGCCGTGGTGGGCGCGGATCAACCGGTACGCGCGCAAGAGCCGGGGGCACGTGGGCCTGTGGCACGAGACCTACGTCGTGCCCGCGGGCTCGTACGAGACGATCTACGGTGACATGCCGCCGTTCGGCCTCGGCAAGGCGTACGGGACCCGCTCGCTCGCCGAGGGCGTGCAGGCGCGGGACCGGCTCGCCGTCTGATCCGGACACGCTGCGCCGCCGAGCCGTCACACGGTGTGCCGACACGTCCGCATTGTCGGGCCGAATCGGCATTCCGGGGCTCGTGATGCAAGGATTGCGGCATGGCAATCAAGACCTACTTCGACATCACGATCAACGACGAGCCCGCCGGGCGCATCACGTTCAACCTCTTCGAGGACGTCGTCCCGAAGACGGCGGAGAACTTCCGCGCCCTGTGCACGGGCGAGAAGGGCTTCGGCTACGCCGGCTCGTCCTTCCACCGCGTCATCCCGCAGTTCATGCTCCAGGGCGGCGACTTCACCGCCGGCAACGGCACGGGCGGCAAGAGCATCTACGGCGAGAAGTTCGCCGACGAGAACTTCCAGCTCAAGCACACCAAGCCGGGCCAGCTCTCGATGGCCAACGCGGGCCCGAACACCAACGGCTCGCAGTTCTTCATCACCACCATCGTCACCGACTGGCTGGACGGCAAGCACGTCGTCTTCGGCGAGGTCGCGGACGAGGACAGCATGAAGCTCGTCAAGAAGATCGAGGCCCTCGGCTCGCGCAGCGGTGCCACCTCCGCGAAGATCACGATCGCCGAGTCCGGCCAGCTCTGATCCCTCGCGCCCCGTACGGAAGCCGGGTCCCGCCGCCGCGGCAGGACCCGGCTTCCGGCATGTCCGGGCCCCGGACGGGACAGTAACGGCACAGTAAGACGCCCGACCCCAACTCCTGGGCGGACGGCTCGGGTTAAGGTCTCGGTCACCGAGACAGTGATCCAACTCGCCGTTTTCTCGACCCGGGAGGCTTTCGTGCGCCTGCGCACCGTACCCACGCTGCTGTTGTCCGCCGCCCTGACCGCCGGAGCCCTCGCCGCCACCGCGGCACCGGCCGCCGCCGCGACCACCGTCCAGGCCTCCTTCGAGGACCAGCTGCGCGCGATACCCGGTGTCACCGTCACCGGCGTGACGGACAAGGAGGGCTTCCCGCTCTACGCCCTGTCCATCACGCAGCCGATCGACCACACCGAGCCCCGGCTCGGCACGTTCGAGCAGCGGTTCACCATCTGGCACAAGTCGACCGCGAAGCCCGTCGTCGTCTACACCGGCGGCTACGGCCTGTCCTCGGCGACCCGCGAACCCACCACGATCCTCGACGCCAACCAGCTCAGCGTCGAGCACCGCTTCTTCGGCCCGTCCGTCCCGGCCGGCGCCACCCCCTGGGCGAAGATGACCGTGCCGCAGGAGGCCGCCGACGAGCACGCCATCGTGCGGGCGATCAGACCGCTCTACGAGAAGTCGTCGAAGTGGCTGGCCACCGGCGGCTCCAAGGGCGGCATGACGGCGACGTACCACTACCGCTTCTACCCGCGCGACTACGACGGCGTCGTCGCCTACGTCGCCCCGAACGACGCCAACAACAACGACGACAGCACCTACGAGCGGTTCTTCGACACCGTCGGCACCAAGGAGTGCCGGACCGCGCTCGCCGCCGTGCAGCGCGAGATGCTGGTGCGCCGCGACACCCTGCTGCCGAAGTTCGAGAAGACGGCGAAGGACGAGGGCTACACGTTCACCGACACCCTCGGCACCACCGACCGCGCCTACGAGTTCGCGGTCCTGGACCAGGTGTGGAACTTCTGGCAGTCCGGCTCGGTCGACAACTGCCCGACCGTGCCCGACGCGAAGGCCGTCTCCGACGACGAGCTGTACCAGTGGTCCCTCGACCACGGCCTGTCGATCTACGAGGACTCCACGCTCGGCGCGAACGGCTCGGGCCCCTACTACCGGCAGGCCGCCGCCCAACTCGGCTGGGCCGACCTGAAGTTCAAGAACCTCAAGGGCGTGCGCCACTACCCCGACATCTACCAGCCGAACTCGGTGCTCCCGGCCGACATGCGCACCACCTACGACGGCACCGTCATCAAGGGCGTCGACAAGTGGGTGCGCACACAGTCGGAGCGGATGCTCTTCGTCTACGGGCAGAACGACCCGTGGAGCGCCGAGCAGTTCACGCCCAGCAAGAACGACTCGTACAAGTACGTCGTGCCGAAGTCCAACCACGGCGCCCGGATCTCGGCGCTGCCCACGGACCAGCGGGACGCCGCGACCGCCACCATCAAGCGGTGGGCCGGGCAGTGACCGGCGCGGGTCAGCCGAAGCGCTCGATGCGGATGCGCTCCACCGGCTGACCCAGCTCGACCAGGAGCCGGGAGGCGTGCTCGGCGAAGGCGTTCGAGCCGCAGACGTACGCCTCCCAGGCCGGCGAATCCGGCGTGAAGCACGGCGCCAGGTGGTCGGCGGCCAGTCGCCGGTGCTCTCCTTCGCGGGTGAGCACCGGGGTCGTCTCCGCCCCGTACTCGTCGGCGTAGATCAGGTCCTCGCGGGTGCGCGCGGACACGAACAGGCGCAGCGGCACGGTGAGGCGGTGCTGCCGGTGGTGGCGGACCATCGACATCAGCGGCACCACCCCCGAGCCCGCGCCGACCAGCAGTGCGGGCCGGTCGCCCGGCCACGCGAAGAAGCCGCTGAGCGGGCCGCGCACCTCCACCGCGTCGCCGACCCGGGCGATCGTGTGCAGGTACCCGGAGACCTCGCCGCCCTCGGCGTGGTCGAGGGTGAGCTCGATGTGCCCGGAGGCGTCGGGCGGCGACGCCAGCGAGTAGTGGCGCTGCGCCGTGTAGCCGTCGTCGGCGGTCAGCCGCAGCATCAGGTGCTGGCCCGGCAGATGTCCCTGCCAGCCGGGCACCGCGAACCGGAACGTCGACACGAGCGGCGTCTCCCGGCGGATCTCGGTGAGCTCGGCGCGCTGCCAGGTGGCGGCGGCCCGGTTGCTCACGGCGATCCGGCCGGGCACGGCGAACCGGGTCGGGGGAGTGAAGGTCTCGGACACCTGGTCAGTCACCTGCGTATCGCTGTTCTTCCCAGGGGTTGCCCCGGGCGTGGTACCCGTTCTGCTCCCAGAAACCGGGCTCGTCGTGGTCGAGCAGCCGCAGTCCGGCGAGCCACTTCGCGCTCTTCCAGAAGTAGAGGTGCGGCACCAACAGGCGGGCGGGGCCGCCGTGTTCGGACGGCAGCGGCGCGTCCTCGTAGGTGAACGCGACCCACGCCCGGCCGCCCGTCACGTCGGCGAGCGGCAGGTTCGTCGTGTAGCCGGTGTGCGAGTACGCCACCACGTGGGTGGCCGACGCGTCCGGGCGGACGGCGTCCAGGAACACGTCGAGCGAGACGCCCCCGAAGCGCACCCCGAACTTCGACCAGCTCGTCACGCAGTGGATGTCGCCCTCGTAGGAGGAGGTGGGCAGCGCCTGCGCCTCGTCCCACGTCCAGGTGCGCGGCTCGGCGACCAGCCCGTCGATCCGGAACGTCCAGTCCCGCGGGGCGAGTTCGGGGGTCACCTCGGCCGACAGGACGGGCCAGTCGTCGCGCGCGTCGTACTGGCCCGGCGGCAGGCCGGGGTTGTGGACGCGGGGGCGGCCGACGAAGCCCCGGGTGGCGTGGCCGGTCATGCGAGGGCCTCCAGATCGGCCAGGACGGCGCTCTCGTCGAGCGTCGTCAGTGTGCGGTCGCGCATCAGCACCCTGCCATCGACGACGGTGTCCCGCACGTCGGAGGCCTGCGCGGCGTACGCCAGCATCGACCAGGGGTCGTGGCGCGGGGTGAGGTGCGGCCGGCCCAGGTCCAGGACGATCAGGTCCGCGCGCTTGCCCGGCTCCAGGGAGCCGAGCTCGGCGCCGAGGCCGAGCGCCCTGGCCCCCTCGACGGTCGCCATCCGCACCGCCTGCTCGGCGCCGACCGCGGTCGGGTCGCCGCCCGCCTTGTGGACGAGTGCGGCCTGGCGCACGGCGCCCAGCAGGTCGAGCGTGTTGGAGCTGACGGCGCCGTCGGTGCCCAGGCCCACGGTGACGCCCGCGCTCAGCAGCCGCGGCACGGGCGCGATGCCGCAGCCCAGCTTGAGGTTGGAGACGGGACAGTGGGCGACCGACGTGCCGGTGCGGGCGAGCGCCACGATCTCCCCGCCGGTCAGGTCGACGGCGTGCGCGAGCAGCACGTCGGGCCCCAACAGGCCCAGGGAGTCGAGGAGTTCGACCGGCCGCTTGCCGTGCCGGGCCTCGACGGTGGCGACCTCGGCCGCGTTCTCCGCCGCGTGGATGTGGATCAGCGCGCCGAACTCCCGGCCGAGCGCGAAGATCCCGACGAGCTGGTCGGGGGCGAGCGTGTAGGCCGAGTGGGCGAAGAGGACGGGACGGGTGCCGGGGGACCGGGTCCTGGCCGCCAGGTCGCGGCGGGCCCAGTCCAGACGGGCCGCGTACTCCCGGGCGTCCGGCGGCTCCGGCACGTCCATGAAGGTCGGGCCCGTGTGCAGCCGCCACCCGGCCTCCCGGGCCGCTTCCTCGGCGGCCTCGTGGAACCAGTACATGTCGAGCGCCGACGTCACCCCGGCCCGTACGCTCTCCGCGACGGCGACGCGCACCGCGGCCGCCACGTTGCGGGGGTTGAGCAGCCGGGCCTCGGCGGGCACCACCCGGCCGAGGAACTCCTGGAGCGTCACGTCGTCGGCGGTGCCGCGCAGCAGTGTCATCGCCAGATGGGTGTGCGTGTTGACGAGGCCGGGCAGCACGAGGCAGCCGTGCGCGTCGATCTCGTCGGCGGGGGAGTGGCGGGCGCGCAGCTCGGCGGCCGGGCCCACGGCGACGATCGCGCCGTCGCGGACGGCGACGGCCCCGTCCGGGACGACCGTGGAGGCGTCGTCGACCGTGAGGACGGTGCCGCCGTGGACCAGCAGATCGACCGGGTCAGACACCGTGGTTCTCCTCCTGCGCCAGGATCCGCAGCGCGTCGAGCGCCACGACGCTGCCCCGGGCCACGCCCTCGGCGACGACCTCGCGGTGCGGGTTGTAGCCGCCGGTGTTCTCCTCGTCGACCAGCTCGTCGGCGTTCGCCCCGTCGACGACCAGCACGCCGCCCGCGACGAGACCGCGCAGCGACGCCGTCACGTACAGCGCGGACAGCTCCATCTCGATCGCGGCGAGCCCCGCCCTGTCGTAGGCGGTCAGGGGGATCAGGCCGGGCTGGAACGCCGCCCGCGTCCACACGATGCCGCGGTGGTGCGGCGCCCCCGCCTCGCGCGCGGCCCGCGTCAGGGCGAGCACGGCCTCGGGCGCGGACACCGCCGGGTACTCGGCCGGCACCAGCTGCTGCGTCACACCGTCGTCGCGCACCGCCGCCTCGGCGATCACCAGGTCGCCGTCGCCGATGCCGCGGCGCATCGCACCCGCCGTACCGAACCGGACGAAGGTGCGCACACCCGCGTCCGCCAGCTCCTGGAACAGCAGGATCGCGCCCGGGCCGCCCACGCCGTGCGAGGCGACGACGACCGGCAGACCCCGCCAACTCCCGCTGAACACCCGGTACTCGCGGTGGTACGAGACCTCCTTCGCGTCGTCCAGGAGGTCGGCGACGGCCGCGGCGCGCGCCGGGTCGCCGACGACGACGGCGCGCGGCGGCAGGCCCGTGCGCGGTATCCGGGTGATGGGCAGCAGGTCGGGTGCGGTGGCACTCATGCGGAGGCTCCAGTGGTGCGACGGCGTCGGGCCGTGGTGAGGAAGAGGGCGATCAGGGTGACGACGTACGGCGCCGCGTCCGTCGCCTGCTGCGGCAGGCCGAGGCCCTGGAGGCGGAACCCGGCGGCCTCCGCGAGCCCGAACAGCAGCGCGGCGAGCAGCACGCCGAGCGGCAGGGCGCGGCCCAGCATCACGGCGACGACGGCGATCCAGCCACGGCCCGCCGTCATGTTCTCGGAGAACAGCGTGACGTTGCCGAGCGCGAGCTGGGCCCCGGCGAGGCCGCACAGGACACCCGAGACGAGGACCGCACCGTACTTGTACTTCGTCGGGCTCACGCCCAGCGTCGCGGCGGCGTCCGGTGCCTCGCCGACGCCGCGCAGCCGCAGCCCCCACGCGTGCCGGGACAGCAGCACGGCGGCGACGCCGACCGCGGCCCAGGACAGCCAGGTCAGCGGCGAGAAGCCGGCGATCTCGGTCAGACCCAGGAGGTCCGGGTCGTCGAAGGTGCCCTGCACACCGAAGACCGTACGCAGCAGGAAGCTCGTCAGGCCGACGGCGAGCAGGTTCATGGCGACGCCCAGGACGACCGCGTCGCCCTTCAGGGTCACCGCGCCCACGGCCAGGATCAGCGAGTACGCGGCGGCCGCGAGGGCGGCGGCCAGCACGCCGAGCCAGGGGCTGCCGGTGAACCAGCTGGTGGCGACGGCGGTGAAGCAGCCCATCAGCATCATGCCCTCGAGGCCGATGTTGAAGACGCCCGCGCGCTCGCACAGGGCCCCGCCGAGCGCGGCGAGGAGGATCGGGGTGAGCGCGCGCAGCGCGGACAGGACCAGGTCGGAGTCGAACATCAGGCGGCCTCCGCCTTCTCGGTGGTGAGCTGCTCCGCGGCGTCCCGCCGCTTCTTCGGGCGCCAGGTGATGCGCAGCCGCGCCGCGAGGAACACGATCACGATCGCCTGGAGCACCTGCGTCAGTTCGCGCGGCACCTCGGTGGTCCGCTCCATCGACAGTCCGCCGACCTGGAGGACCGCGAAGAAGAAGGAGGCGAGCACCGTGCCGAGCGGCGCGGCAGCCGCGAGCAGCGCCGCCGTCAGACCGGTCCAGGTGTAGCCGGGCGCCGTGAGCGACCCGTCGAGGAAGCGGTAGGGGAAGCTGAGCACCCCGACCGCCCCGACGAGTCCGGCCAGTGCTCCGGACACCGCCATCAGGCGCAGCGTCTGCGGTCCGCGCGCCACGCCCGCGTACGCGGAGAAGCGGGGGTTGAGCCCGGTCATCCGCATCTCGTAGCCGACCGCGGTCCGGGAGTCGACGACGTGGTACGCGACGGCGGCGAGCGCCACCAGGACGAGTCCGACGGTGACGGTCGACGTGCCGAACGCGGGCAGTTCCACGCCGTCGGGCAGCCGCCGCGTCTGGGGCAGGCTGGAGCCCGGCTCCTTGAGCGGGTAGCGCACAAGGTAGGAGGCGAGCGACGACGCCGGGTACGACAGCAGGAGGCTGCTCACCAGGAGCGGTACGCCGAACCGGATGTCGCACAGGGCGGCGAGCGCCGCGTACAGCGCGCCGGCCGCCATTGCGGCGAGGACGGCCAGGACCGTGGTGAGCGGGGCGGGCAGCGGCGAGTAGAGGCCGACCGCGGCGGCCGAGATGCCGCCGAGGACCAACTGGCCGTCCCCGCCCAGGTTGATCAGTCCGGCGCGCAACGGGATCGCGAGGGCCAGGGCCATGCCGAGGACGCTCGTCCCGGTCGTCAGCGTCGAGCCGATGCCGGCCGAGCCGAGCGAGCCGGTGATGACGGCCCGGTAGGCGGCGACCGGGTCGGCGCCGGTGCCGATCAGGAACAGCGCCCCGATGACGACGGCCGCGGCGACCGAGAAGAAGACGGGGGAGCGCAGGACGCGCACCGGGGAGACGGGTGAGGCCGCCATCTCAGGCCCCTTTCCGGGCGGAGGGCGCGGGATCGGGCGCGGCCCCGGCCATCGCGAGGCCGAGCGTCCGCTCGTCCGCCTCGTTCTTCGGGTACGACGCCACGATGCGGCCCTCGTACATCACCAGGACCCGGTCGGCGAGGCCGCGGATCTCGCTCAGCTCGGCGGAGACGAGGAGGACCGCGTGGCCGGCGTCGCGGTAGGCGATCAGCTGGTCGTGGATGTGCTGGACAGCGCCGATGTCGACGCCGCGCGTCGGCTGCTCGACGAGCAGCAGCGGGGCCTCGTGGGCGAGTTCACGCCCGATGAGGAGCTTCTGCAGATTGCCGCCGGACAGTGCGCTCGCGGCGACCTGCGGCGACGACGCCTTCACGCCGAACCGTCCGATCAGTGCGCGGGCGTGCTCGCGCACCGCCTTCGGGGCCAGAACTCCCTTGCGGGACAAGGCGGTCCGGTGATGGCCCATCGCGAGGTTGTCGGCGACGGACGCGGCGGGCGCGGTGCCCACCGCGTGCCGGTCCTCCGGCACGTACGCGAGGCCGGCGAGCCTGCGGCGGGCCGCCGAGGCGTGCGTGATGTCGTGGCCGGACAGGGTGACCCGTCCCGCGGTGACGGCACGGAGCCCGGCGAGGGCCTCGACCAGCTCGCTCTGTCCGTTGCCCGCGACGCCCGCGATGCCGACGATCTCGCCCGCCCGGACGGTGAGTCCGGCGTCGCGGACCCCGTCCGTCGCGAGCCCCGACACCGTCAGGACCTCGTCGCCCGGGCTGCCGGGCGCGTGCACCCGGTCGAGCTCGACGGCGCGGCCCGTCATCGCGGAGGCGATCTCGTCGGCGGTCGTGTCGGCGGTGCGCAGCCGGGCGACGACCCGGCCGTCGCGCAGCACCGTCACGTTGTCGCTGCCCTCCAGGACCTCGCGCAGCTTGTGCGTGACGAGGATGACGGTGCGGCCCTCGTCGGTGAGCGAGCGGAGCACGCCGAACAGCGCGTCCGCCTCGGCCGGGGTCAGCACGGCGGTCGGCTCGTCGAGGATCAGGGTGCGGGCGCCGCGGTGCAGCAGCTTCAGGATCTCCACGCGCTGGCGCACGCCCACCGGCAGATCGCCGACGCGCGCGTCCGGGTCGACGGACAGGCCGTGCGCCGCGGCGAGTTCGGTCACCCGGCGGCGCGCCGCCGCCCGGTCGACGAGGCCATAGCGGCGCGGCTCGGCCCGGTACACCACGTTCTCGGCGACGGTCAGCGAGTCGAACAGCTTGAAGCTCTGGTGCACCATGCCGAGCCCGGCGGCCATCGCGTCACCGGGGCTGGCGAAGGCGACCTCGCGGCCGTCGACCCGCACCGTGCCCGCGTCCGGGCGCAGCATCCCGTACAGGATCGACATGAGGGTCGACTTGCCCGCGCCGTTCTCGCCCATCAGCGCGTGGATCTCGCCGCGCCGGACCGTGAGGTCGACGCGGTCGTTGGCGAGGGTGCCGGGGAACTCCTTGGTGATGCCGGTGAGTTCGACGGAGACCGGCGCGTCGTGGGCGCCGTGCGCGTCGTCGGCCGGTTCAGGCCGCGGCGGGGTCATCGACCTTCAGCTTCCCGGCCACGATCTGGTCGCGCAGCTCGCCGATCTTCTTGAGGACGTCCTCGTGCCGCGCGATCACGCACTTCGACGAGGCGACGCCGTCCTCCAGGCCGGTCAGCGTGATGCCGCCCTCCTTGAGGCCGTACGACACCGTCTTGCCGGCGTCCCCGCCGAGGATGTGGCCGATGCCCTTCTCGACGGCGACGTCGGTGCGCTTCACGACGTTGTCGACGACGGTACCGGGCGCCGCCGGGCACTGGTTCACGTCGACGCCGTACGCGAAGGCGCCCTTGGCCTTCGCCGCCTCGAACACGCCGTAGTTGCCGGCCGCGGCGGCCGCCATCACGTGGTCGGTGCCCTTCGAGATCAGCGAGCCGGCCTGCTCCTTGGCGCGCGCCGAGTCGTCGAACGGCGACTGCCCGCCGACGAACCGGGTCGCCGTGGACGTCTTCTTCGCGACGTGCTTGGCGCCGGCCGCGAACGGGTCGCTGTAGCGGCGGAACTGGGGCGTGTCGAGCACGTCGACCGCGCCGACCTTGCCGCTCTTGCTGAGCAGTCCGGCCTCCGCGCCCGCGAGGAACACGCCCTCGTGCTCGCGGAAGACACCGCAACTCACGTTCTGGTACGTCTTCGTGGTGCAGGCGTCGACCATCAGGAACTGCTGCTTCGGGTGCGCCTCGGCCTGCTGCGCCACCGCGTCCGCGAACTCGAAGCCGACCGTCACGACGACGTCCGGCGCGGAGTCCACCGCGGCCTTGAGGTTCTGCTGCTGCGACGCCGTGTCGGAGCTCTGGTACACCTTCGGCGTGCCGCCGCCGTGCGCCTTCGCCGCCGCCTTCACCCCGCTCACCGCGAGCTTCATGAACTCGTTCTGGCCCACCGGGTCCGGCGTCACCAGCGTGAACGCCTTCGCGTCCTTGGCTGCCGAGCCGCCCGAATCGTCCTTCTTCGCGGCGGCGTTGCAGCCCGTCATCGCGAGCGCGGCACCGGCCGCGAGCGCGGCGAGCTGGATCGAGCGGGATCTACGGGGCATGGCAGGGCCTTCCGGAAGCTGGTGCGAGGAGAGCGGAACGGGTGCGGGGGCACGGTTCAGCGGCGACAGAAGTCGCCGGCGCACCGGCCGTGATCGAGGAAGCGGCGCTTCGTGAGCAGCACGGTCCCTCCTCGATGGTGTGCGGTGGTCGTTCCCGGTGCGGCGGAGCAGGAGGGTAACACTGGATTCCGCACGGGTGCGCGAGCGTCTCGAACTGTGGTTCCCCCAGGTCATGTACGGTGTCGCGCACCCTCGGAGACGCACCCGGGCAGGCGCCCGGAGATTCAGGAGTGCCCACGCATGTCCCAGGAACCGCAGGAGCTGCGCGCCGTCGAATGGACCGGTGACGCCCTCGCCCTGATCGACCAGACCGTGCTTCCGCACCGCACGGAGATCCGCCAAGTGCGGGACGTGGACGGGCTGGTGGACGCGATCCAGCGGCTGGTCGTCCGTGGCGCGCCCGCGATCGGCGCCGCCGGGGCGTACGGCGTCGCGCTCGCCCTGCTGCAGGGCGAGCGGGAGGGCTGGGACCCGACGCGGCTGCGCGCCGAGATAGCGCGGGTGCGCGCGGCGCGCCCCACCGCGGTGAACCTGATGGTCGGAGTGGACCGGGTCGCCGAGCGCCTGGAGGAGGGTCTCGACGCCGTCCTCGCCGAGGCCGCCGCCGTCCAGCGCGAGGACGTCGAGGCCAATCGCGCCATGGGCGTGCACGGCGCGGACTGGCTCCTCGAGCGGATCGGCGAGGACCGGCCGCTGCGCATCCTGACGCACTGCAACACCGGCGCGCTGGCCACCGCGGGCTGGGGCACCGCCCTCGGCGTCATCCGCGAACTGCACGCCCGCGGCCGCGTCGAGGTCGTCTACGCGGACGAGACCCGCCCCCTGCTGCAGGGCGCACGCCTCACCGCCTGGGAGCTCGTCCAGGAGGGCATCCCGCACTACGTGCAGGCCGACGGCGCCGCCGCGGGCACCATCCTGCGCGGCGAGGTCGACGCGGCGATCGTGGGCGCCGACCGGATCGCGGCCAACGGCGACACCGCGAACAAGGTCGGCACCGTGGGGGTCGCCCTCGCCTGCGCCGACGCGGGCATCCCCTTCCTCGTCGCCGCGCCGACCACCACCGTCGACCTGAAGACCGCCGACGGCGACGCCATCCACATCGAACTGCGCGGCGAGGACGAGGTGCTGGAGTGGGGCGGCGTGCGCACCGCGCCCACCGCGTCCCGTGGTCACAACCCGGCATTCGACGTGACGCCGGGCCGCCTGGTGACCGGGCTCGTCACCGAGCGCGGTGTCCTCCAGGTGTCGGCGGGCGAACTGCCGGGCGACCGGCTCGGCTGACCCCCGGCCGGGCCTCCGGCCGGGAGGTGTCCCGAACTACCGCTCCGTGAGGGCGAGTTCGAGGAGCCACTCGACGACCTCGGTGTGGTGCCGCGCCTGCCGCGGCGTGGCGCCCCACACGTACAGGCCGTGCCCGGCGACCACGACCGCGGGCATCCGCGGGTCACGGGCCGCCTCGAGCCGGTCGCCCAGCTCCTTCATGTCCTGGCTGTTGGCGATGACGGGCAGTGTCACCTCGGTGCCGTGCGCCGGCTGCCCGACGCCCTTGAGCATCTCCAGGTCCTTGAAGACGATGCCGCCCGGCTCGCGCCGGCCCATCGCCACCGACGCCACCGTGTGCACGTGCACCACGGCGCCCGCACCGGTCAGGGCGGCGACGCGGGCGTGCAGCTCGGCCTCCGCGGACGGCTTTCCGCCGTCCACCGCGGCCCCGTTCCCGTCGACCAGCACCACGTCCGCGGCGGTCAGTTCGCCCTTGTCGTGGCCGCTCGCCGTCACGGCGAGCCGCAGCGGGTCACGGGAGAGGACGGCCGACAGGTTGCCTGAGGTGCCGCGCATCCAGCCGAACGACGCGAACCGCGCCGACTCGGCGGCGAGCACCGCCCCTGCCTCTGCCAACTCGGCGCCGGTCGTGCTCACTTCGTGCTCCTCGTGCTCAGGGTGATCTCGTCGAACGCGCCCGCTTCCGGGTGGTCGCCGACGCCTTGCTCGTAGTACGGCTCTCCGGGGCGCCGGACGCCGACGGTGCGCCAGCCCGCGGCGCGGGCCGCGTCCAGCTCGCCGGGCCGGTCGGAGAGGAAGAGGGTGCGGTCGGCGGGCACCGTGAGCGCCGCGGTGATCCGGCGGTAGGAGTCCGCCTCCTGCTTGGGGCCCGCGTTCTCGGTGTCGTACAACCCGCCCACCAGCGGCAGCAGATCGCCCTCGGGGCTGCTCGCGAACCACGCCCGCTGCGCGGCCACCGAACCCGACGAGTACACGTGCAGGGCGATGCCCGCCGCGTGCCAGCGGCGCAGCGCCGGGAGCACGTCGGGGTAGAAGTGCGAGACGAGGTCGCCGCGCGCGAAGCCCTCGGACCAGATGATGCCCTGCAGCGTCTTGAGGGGCGTGGCCTTGCGGTCCTCGTCGAGCCAGCCGTTCAGGACCTTCTCGACCCGCTCGGCGTCGGCGTCCGGCTCGCCGGTCAGCTCCCGCACCTGCCCGACGGCGCGCGCCACCTCGGGGTCGTCGCCCCGCTCGGTGAGCAGCGCGGCGAACCGCGAGCGGGAGTACGGGTACAGCACGTCCACCACGAACCCCGTGGCGCTCGTGGTGCCCTCGATGTCGAGGACCACCGCGTCCACGTCGTGGGAGAGCGCGCTCACGCGGAGTGCCCGGCGGCGATCGTGTCGAAGTCGGGGAAGCGGTCGGCGATCCGGTCACCGGTGAAGTTCCCGATCCAGCCGTCCTCCTCGTGGAAGAAGCGGATCGCCGTGAACGAGGGGGCCGTGCCCATGTCGAACCAGTGGGTCGTGCCGCGCGGCACGCCCAGCAGGTCGCCCTTCTCGCAGAGGACGGCGTGCACCTCGCCGTTCACGTGCAGATAGAAGATGCCGGACCCGGAGACGAAGAAGCGGACCTCGTCATCGTCGTCGTGGGTGTGCTCCTGGAGGAACTTCTCCCGTGCCGCCTTCGCCTTGGCCGGGAACTCCGGGTCGTCGCTCGGGTGCAGGCCGAGGACGTCGACGGTGGTGAAGCCCTCCTCCGCGTTGAGCTTCTCGATCTCGGGCCCGTACGCGGCGAACACCGTCTCGCTGTCGGCGTCGGCGGGCACGTCCGCGCGCACCGGCCACTGCTCGAAGCGCACCCCGATCGGGGCGAGCGCCGCCTTGATCTCGGCCGTGTCGGCGGTACGGCGCAGCACGGTGTCGGGACCGGACTCGGGCCAGGTCGTCAGGAGAGTCATGACAGGAACTCCAAGCGGGAACGGGCGGGGCTTCGGATCGTAACCCCAGGTGAGCGGCGTGCGGCAGGCGACGGGGGCGTCGTCTCACTCTCCGAGAAACGACGCCCGCCGCCGCGTCGGGACCGACCGGCCCCGCCTATGCCTTGCGTCCCACGCCGCCGTAGGCGTCGACCGCGGGAGCGTCCTGGTCGGCGTCGGCGTCCGGGCGCCACTCCGTCACGCGCACGACTCCCGGCTCGACCAGCTCCAGGCCGTCGAAGAGGCCCTCGATGTCGGCGACGGGGCGCACGTGGTACGGCACCGCGCCGCTCTCGTTGTACGCGTTCGACGCGGCGATCATGCCCTCGCTCGTCGAGGTGCTGTCGCTGACGACGAGGTAACTCCCGGACGGCAGACCGGCCATGAGCCGCTGGACGAGCGAGCGCGCCTGCTCGATCTCGGCGACGTGCCCCAGCGTGTTCAGGACCATCAGCGCGACCGGCTGCGTCAGGTCGAGCGTGGTCGCGGCCGCCTTGAGGATCGCGTCCGGGTCGTAGAGGTCGGCGTCCAGGTACGCCGTCTCGCCCTCCGGCGTACTGGTGAGCAGGGCCCGTGCGTGGGTGAGGACCAGCGGATCGTTGTCGACGTACACGATGCGTGCGTCTGCCGCGGCGCGCTGTGCCACCTCGTGCGTGTTGTCGGCGGTGGGCAGGCCGGTGCCGACGTCCAGGAACTGGCGTACGCCCTCCTCGTTCACCAGATGGCGCACGGCGCGGCCGAGGAAGTGGCGACTGGTGCGTGCCACGTCGACGAGGCCGGGGAATATCTCCTTGATGTGGTCGCCGATCTGGCGGTCCACCTCGTAGTTGTCCTTGCCGCCCACGAAGTAGTTCCAAAAGCGGGCCGAGTGCGGCGTCGTGGTGTCGATGCGGTTGCGGATCTCTGACGCGTCGGCGTATCCGGAACCCTGGTCCGACATGAAGTGCCTCCTCCAGCACGGTGATCGGCCCAGTCAATCATCAACTCCCTTGACGATCACATCACTTGCGGGGACCCACCGGCACCCCGAGCGGCCGGGCGAGGCCGGTGATGCCCTCGTCGAGGCGCTGCAGGTGGCGCAGCACGCGGAAGGTGACGGTGTTCGCGGCCGGGACGCCCAGGCCGTCCGTCTCCAGCATCGCCGCGATGCTGGCGCCGGATTCGACGCCGCCCGCGGTGCTCTCGTCGTTCACGTGTGCGACGAGGACGTCGATGTTGTGGGCGATGCGCCTGGCCGCGCGGCCGAGCCGCGGGTCGGCCCCGACCCGCTTGCTGTACGGCACGAGTTCCGCGGTCGCCGCCAGCGAACGGGCGTGGTACGCGGACGTCTCCAGGAGCGCCACCAGATAGCGGGCGGTCTGCCGGCGCTCGCGCAGCGGCGTGATCGGGTGCGTCAGCGGCTGGGTGGACGCCCGCAGGTCGTCGAGCGCGGTGTCCAGGTCCCGCGCCTTGTCCAGGAGGTCGGCGGCGGGGCCGCCGCTGAGCTGCTCCACGGCGGCCGCGACCACGTCGCCGAGCCGCTCCAGGGTGGTGGCGAGGAGTTCGTCGGTGCGCGAGTCGGTGCGGACCGGAAGGACCAGCATCGCGGCGATGATGCCGCAGGCCGCGCCGAGCGCCGTCTCCTCGATGCGCAGCACCAGCACGTCGAAGCTGTAGGTGTTGAGGAGCGTGTACAGCAGCCCCAGCATCGCCGTCACGAAGAACGACATCAGCGCGTACGACAGCGGGGCGGTGAAGAACATGGCGAACACGCAGACCAGGACCAGCACGAACGCCAGCCAGGTGTGGTTGCCGACCGCGCCGGCGAGGGCCACTCCCGCGACGACGCCGAGCACCGTGCCGAGCAGCCGCCGGTAGCCCTTGACCACGATCTCGCCGGTGGACGCGGTGTTGAGGAAGACTACCCAGCAGGTGAGGACCGCCCAGTACCAGCGCTGCGAGGACAGGAACTCGCCGCCGACGATGGCCAGGGCGGAGCCGACGGCGACCTGGAACGCGGCGCGCGTGGTGGGCCGTTTGAGGCCGGCCGGGTCCGCGGTCTCCTCGGCGGCCTCCTTCTCCGCACCTGTGATGGACACGTCCTCCGCGTCGAACTCCTCGCGGGAGCGGGTCGTGGCGGGGGAGTCGTCGGACTCGTCCTGCGGACCGTCGAGCGCGAGCCGCAGGCCGAGGACCGCGCGGGCCGCCTCACCGATGCCGCGGAACACGTCCTGCACCGCGAGGGTGGTGCCCGGCGGTATCCGCTCCTCGTCGCGGTAGCCGAGCAGCCGGTTGCGGACGTGGGCGACGGCCGTGCCGCGGTTGGCGTCGGCCGGCCGGGCCACCATCAGATGCAGGGCGCCCAGGTCGCGGCGGAGCGTCGCGGTCGCCTCGTCCTCGCGGCGCAGCAGCTTGCCGGTCGCCGGGACGGGGGCGTCGGGCAGGTGCAGGGTGAGGGTGTCGGCGCGCTCGGCGCTGCGGGCGTTCAGGAGCAGCATGCCGAGGCGCTCGGCGGCGACCTCGGCGTCGGCGACACGGCGCTGGACCAGTGCGGCCGTCGTCTCGTCGCGGGTGCCGTCCGCCAGGCGACCCTGGATCATCAGCGCCGCCTCGTGCAGCCGCGCCGTGTGCCGCCGCAGGTCGTCGAGGACGTCGTCGAGTTCCTCCGGCGGCGCGTCGAGGAGCCGGGTCTGCGCGGTGACCAGCTGGGCGAGCCGCGCCCTGAACGCCTCCCGCAGCCGCCCGAGCACCCGCTGCGGCGTCTCCGGCACCAGCGCGAACCTGGCCACGGCGCTGCATGCGAAGGCGATCGCCAAGGTGCCGAACAGCCGCGGCAGTTGATCCACCGAGGCGTTCACGAACAGGGAGACGAAGTAGACCTGGAAGCCGATCAGACCGAGCGCCGTGCCCCGGTCGCCGAACCGTCGGCTGTACACCGCGCCGAAGATCAGCGCGATGAAGAAGAGGTCGCCCGCCACGACGCGGCTGTGCAGCAGCGCACCGAGCGACACGGCCGCGAGCGCCGTCGGCAGCCCGAGCGCCAGCGTGAGGGCCTGCCCGCGCACCGTCTTCTCGCGGATCGCGAAGGTGCCGACCATCGCGGTCATCGCGCCCGCGACCATGTACGTCACGTCCGTGCCGAGCACCGCGAGCACGGCGAGGGTCAGTCCGATCGCCGCGACCGTGCGGACCCCGGCCATCAGCCGCAGCAGCCCCGGGTCGGACGCCACGAAGCGATCCCACGTCCCGGTCAGGGAAGGCCGTCGCGCCACCAGTGTCACTCCAAGATCGATCCGTCGTTCGTGTCCCCGAGCATACGAGGACGTCAGCGCGGTCTTGGCGTGAGCACGGTGGGGGTGGTGCGAGGGCTCAGCGGCTCCGGTCGACCGCCCTGAGGACGGCCGCCACGAGCGGCCCCGACGACTCGCCGCCCCGGCCGCCGCGCTGCATCACGGCGGCCGCGGCGAGGTCCCCGTGCCAGGCCGCGAACCAGCCGTTGGGCTCCTTCTGCCCGATGACCTCCGCCGAGCCGGTCTTCGCCCCGGTGTCACCGGTCAGTCCCGCCATGGACCCGGCCGCCGAACCGGAGGTCGCCGTCGTGTGCAGCAGCTCCCGCAACTGCCGGTGCGCTCCGGGTTCGAGCGTCCGCTTCGCCGCGACGAGCGTGCGGTGGTCGACCGACGGGGCGACCAGATACGGCTGCCGGAACCGTCCCGTGCGCGCCGTCGACACCACCGACGCCATGGTCAGCGGGTTCATCCGGACCTCGCCCTGACCGATCATCGAGGCCGCCTTCGACGCGGCATGCTCCACCGGCACCGATCCGTCGAACGCGTCGACGCCGACCGACCAGCGCTCCCCGATGCCGAACACCTCGCGGGCCTGCCGCGCCAGGTCGTCGTCCGCGATCTTGCCCGCCTGCGTGATGAACGCGGTGTTGCACGACGCGGCGAAGCTGCTGCGGAAGGTGCCGCCCGCGATGTCGAAGTCGTCGACGTTGTGGAAGGTCCAGCCGCCGTACGAGGCGTTCTTCGGGCAGGGGTGCGGCTTGTCCGGATCGGCGAGCTTCTTCTCCAGGAGCAGCGACGCCGTGATCATCTTCATCGTGGAGCCCGGCGCGAGCCGTCCTTCGAGCGCCGTGTCCCGGCCGCTCCCACGGGAGTTGGCGACCGCCAGGATCTCCCCGGTCGACGGCCTGAGCACCACGATCGAGGCGTCGGCCCGCAGCGCCACCTCCCGCTCGGCCGCCTGCTGCACCGCCGGGTCGATCGTGGTCCGCAGCCGTCCCGGCGCCCCTTCGTCCACCGACAGCAGCGCCTGGCCGGCCGGCGGTTCCGCGTCCCCGTCGGCCCGGCCCGCCGCCACGATCCGCAGTTCCACGGCCGGTCTGCCGCCCGCCGCCTTCCCGTACGAGCGGCGCAGTCCGTCGACGACCGGCGTCAGCGAGGGGAACGCCCGCGTGTCCAGCGCCCGCCCGTCCCGGTCCAGGGCGCGCACCGGCGCCGCCCCCGTCTCCCGCACCGACATCCGCCCCCCGACGCCCAGTCGGGGGTGGAGCACGGACGGCGCCCAGTGCACGACGGCCGTTCCGTCGCCGGGGCGGCGCACCACCGTCAGCGCCGTGTCGTACGAGAGCGGGGCCCGCGCGCCGTCGTACGCGAACTCGGCCCGCACCGCGAAGGGCACCCGGTTGCCCGCCGGGGCACCGGGCGAGAGCTTCCTCGGGGAGAGGTGTGCCCGCTCCCGGTCGTCCCGCAGCGCGGCGCGGGCGGCGGTCTCGTCGTCGGTGCGGCCGGCCGCCCCTTCGGTGTCCCCGTCCGCCCACGCGTCCAGGAAGCCGTCGGCCGCCCGGGTGACCTCCGACGCCGACAGCGGACCGGTCCTGGGCGCCGCGTCGCCCGCCGCGACCACGGCCCAGGTTCCCGCTCCCGCACCGGCCAGGGCCAGGGCGGCCCCGCCCGTGATCCAGAGGTTCCTGCGCCTGGTGTGCCGTTCGCCGCCCACGGGCCCTCCGCCCTGCCGTTTCCCGGCGTTTCCCACTGTTCCGACGCCTCACCGTAGGCAGGTGGCGGGTCCACTTCCCTGTCGGAGTGCGCCGTTCAGGGCGTCGGGCCCAGGGCTTCTGGTGGGCCTCTGGGGGATTCCCCCCAACCCGCGGGGCGGGCCTGCCGGATGGTGCGGGGGAGGGGGACGCGGCCAGGCTTGACCCATGGACGCCAACGAGATCACCACGCACCGCGGGCCCTCCCGCCGTTCCGTACTGGCCGTGGGCACGGCCCTGTTGACGCTCGGCGTGCCGGTGGGGACCGCCGCCGCGCGGACCCGTGACGCGCGGGTCCGGCTGCGGCTGCCCGCCCCGACCGGACCGCACCCGGTGGGCACGCGGTCGCTGCGCCTGGTGGACCGCTCCCGGCGCGACCCCTGGACGGGCGCGCCCGTCAGGGAGTTGATGGTCGACGTCCGGTACCCGGCCCGCAGTGTGGCCGGACACGCGCGGGCCGCCCAGATGACGGCCGGGGAGGCGGCGGGCTTCGACCGGCTCAACAACTTCGGCGGGCTGCCCGCGGACCGGGTCGACTGGGCGGCCACCCGCACCTTCGCCCACACCGGAGCCCCCGCCGACCGGCACGCGGCCCGCTCCGTCGTCCTCTACTCCCCGGGCGTCCTCGACCCGCGCACCCTCGGCACCACGCTGACCGACGAGCTGGCGTCCCGCGGCCATGTCGTCGTGGCGATCGACCACCCCTACGACGTCTCCGCCGTCGAGTTCCCGGACGGGCGGGTGGTGACCAGCAGGCTGCCGCAGGAGTTCGAGGCCGCGCAGCAGGCGGGACCCGACGCGGTGACCGCGCTGCTGAAGAAGACGGCCGACGTCCGCGTCGCCGACGTCCGCTTCGTCCTCGACGTCCTGGACGACGTGCTGCACGACGCGCTCGGCGACGCCGCCCCGTGCGGCGCCCCGGTCGGGGTGTTCGGGCAGTCGGCCGGTGGTTTCGCCGCGCTCCAGGCGCTGCACGACGACCCGCGGATCGCCGCCGCGGCCGATCTGGACGGCGTCCTCGCGTACGTCCAGGACGACCACGACGAAGGCGGGCTCTCGACGGTGGCCGCGCAGGGGGTCGACCGTCCGTTCCTCCTCATGGGCAGCGACGGCGACGACCGGACCACGGTGCCCTCCTGGCGGGAGCTGTGGCGGCACAGCACCGGATGGCGCCGCGATCTGACGGTGCGCGGCTCGGGGCACGCCACGTACACCGATGCGGCCACGCTCCTCCCGCAGGTCGCGGACCGGCTCGGCCTGCCGCGCGAGACGCTCGTCGGCTGGGTCGGCACGGTGCCCGCGGCCCGCGCCGTCGCGGCCCAACGCGCCTATGTGACGGCCTTCTTCGACCGGTGGCTGCGCGACCGCGACGACGACGGACTGCTCGACGGGCCGTCGCCGCGGTTCCCCGAGGTCACCTTCGTCTAGGCGCCGGCCGGACGCCGGTGTCAGCCCAGGCCGAGCGCGGCCATCGTGTGGTCGGCCATCGCGGACTCGCCGAGCGCGTTCGGGTGCACGGGGACGAAGTTGGTGCCGAAGAGCGCCGGCTCGACCCACCGCGTGCCGGTCTTCTGGCACGCGTCGTGCCCCTCGGACGCCGCGGCGAGATCCACGTACGTCGACCCGGTCTCGGCTGCGGCTTGCTGCACCGCGTCGTTGAGATGGGTCTGGATGTCGCGCACGTACGGTACGTCGCCGGAGGCGATCGGCATCTTCACGAAGCAGCCCGTCTGCGCCTTGGCGGGCATGATCCACGGATAGCCGAGGACGGCGACGCGCGCGTGCGGCGCCTTGTTCCGCACCGCCTGCAGGGCCGCCTTCACCGCCGGATAGGTCTTCGTGTCGATGTCGTCGCCGAACTTGCTCCCGTACTGGGCCTGACACGGCGCGCCCTGACCGGCGGACAGCACGCCCGCCGTGGCGCAGGCCAGGATCGTGCTGATGAACGTGTTGTTGTCGTTGCCGCCGATGGTCAGCGTCACCAGCCGGGTGTCCGCCCCGAGCGCGTCCAGCTGCGGGGCCACGCCCGGGTACTGCGCCGCGGCGAAGTCCTTGGTCTGCGCCCCGCCGCACGTCACGTCCTTGAGTGCGGCGCCGGTGCGCCGGGCGATCACGTGCGGGTAGTTCGCGGTGGACCGGGCGCACAGCAGGCTGGCCGACGGATCGAGCGGCAGCACGCCGGAGGCCGCGCTGTAACTGTCGCCGAGCGCGACGTAGGGGAGGGGCTGTGGGGTGGCCTGCGCCGGAGCGGCCAGGCCGACAGCTGCGGCGGCGGTCGTGGCCGCCACGGCCACGAGACGGCCCCTGAACGCGCGGATCGCCATCTGATGCTCCTTCGAAACCGGCTCGGCTCAAGGCCAAGTTCCGTATGAGACAGGGGATTTCAGCGCGCTGACAGTTGAAGCTACCGACGAGTTTGAATTCGAGTCAATAGGCGTGCACGGGGTCGTGACCTGGGGGGAGTGGGGCGGTGGACGGCGTGGGCACGGCGTCGGCGTGGCATCCGCCCGGTCGACGGGGAAACAGCCTTTACGTCATGCCCATGGCGTGATCGGATCTCCCTCTGCACGGAACGGAAGTGACGGCCTCTGGGGAGGGGCCGTGGGGTGGGAGAGGGACGAACGGTGAACGAAGCCGTCCAGGAGACAGTTCAGTCGTGCCCGCAGTGCGGGGACACCATCAGATCCGACGCGCGGTTCACCACGTGGTGCACCGGCTGCGACTGGAACGTCGATCCGGCCGCGCCGGCCGACGAACAGGGGCGCGTGGAGAGGGTCCGGCGCGCGCTCGCACGGTGCCACGGCGAACGCCTCGTCGCGGAACTGACCACGGGCGGCGGCGGGCAGGCCCCGCCGCGACGTGGCGCGGCGGGCGCGATCGCGCTCACCCTGGCCCTGGTCGTGCATGCCGTCACCGTCCTGCTGACCCTGGAGGGCCTCTGGCTCCTGGCCACCGGCTGGGGACACCCAGGCAGGCTGCTCGGGGCGGTCGCCCTGCTCGCGCTCGCCTGGACCCTGCGGCCCCGCTTCGGTTCGCTCCCGGACGACTGGCCCGTGCTGCGCAGGGCGGCGGCGCCCGTGCTGTTCGCGTGGGTGGACGAGGTCGCGGCGGTCGCCGGCACCCGGGGCGTCGACGCCGTCGTCCTGGACACCGACCTCAACGCGAGCGTCACGACGTACGGGGTGCGGGGCAGGCGCGTGCTGACCATCGGGCTGCCGCTGTGGGAGATGCTCGGTCCGCAGGAGCGCGTCGCTCTGCTCGGCCACGAACTGGGGCACTTCAGCAATGGGGACACCCGCCACGGCATGGTGCTCGGCCAGGCCTTCCGGTCGCTGGGCACCTGGCACTACTACGTGGCTCGCACGCCGCACCCGACGCCGCTGGAAGCCGTCGTCAACCTGCTCACACTGGTTCCGCGACTCCTGGTCGCGGGCACGATCCTGCTGCTCGACCGACTCACTCTGCGGGCGACGCAGCGGGCCGAGTACCTGGCCGACTCGACGGCGGCCCGGGCCGGCTCCACGGACGCCGCGATCCGCCTCATGGACAGCCTGCTGGTGGTGCCGTCGGCCGAGGGAATGCTGCGGCGTGAGGCCAACACGCGCCAGGTGAAGGGGCGTGGCTCCGACCCGGAGGGCCTGTGGGGGCGGCTCGCCGCCCACGTCGGGTCGGTTCCCGGTCGGGAGTACGAACGACTGCGCAGGGCCGCCGTCCGCCGGGGGCACAGCGTCGACTCCACGCACCCGCCGACACATCTGCGACGGGACGTCCTGCGGGCCGGTGCGCCCAGGGACGCGGCGGTGCCGGTCGACGCCGAGCGGGACCGGGCCGTGGCGGACGAACTCGCCGCCGCCCGCGCGGAACTGGCGCGGCGCCTGCTCCGGGACGGCCTCGGGGAGTAGCGGAGCCGGTCGGCTCAGTGCTGCGGCTCGTCGGCCGGCGTGTGGCCGAAGTCGAGGACGTCCTCGGCGGTCCGCTCCGCCTCCTGCGCGGCCTCGCGGGCACCGGTGAGGACGTCACCCTGCTCGTCGACGAGACGGTCGTAGATGGGCGCCGGGGCGCTGGACGGTGCGGGCACGGTGAGTACTCCTGAGGCTGTCGGTACAGATGTCACCCGGTGGGGGACAAAGGGGGACCCTACGTGGGCGAAGTCGGCCGCCACCACCCGGGGTGGGGCATCGGGCGAGGGATTGTAACTACTAGTATGTACGCTGCTTGTCCGGCCCGACGCGGCCCGCGAGGCCCAACGGCCGTGCCCCGTACGGATCCTCGCGACCGCCCTCCCAGAAGGAGTACGCCCCATGCCCCTGGTCCGGATCGACGCCCTGAGGGCGGACAGTGAGCGGCTTCACGCGCTGGGCCGCGCCGTGCACGACGCCCTCGTGGAGACCATCGGCTTCCCGCCGGACGACCTGTTCCAGGTGCTGACCGGCCACGACGGAGAGCGCAGCGTCCTGCGGTACGGCCAGTACCTGGGGAACCGCGACGACGACCTCGTCCTCGTCGGCGTCACGATGCGGGCGGGCCGCACGCCCGGCGAGAAGCGCGCCCTGTACCGGCGGATCGCCGAACTCGCCCAGGCCTACGCGGGCACGGAGCCGCGCAACGTCCTCGTCACGGTCACCGAGAACACCGCGGTCGACTGGTCCTTCGGTGACGGTATCGCCCAGTACGCGCAGGATTGAGCAGTGGGAGGAGGCCGGCGCCCCGGGTGGACGCCGGCCACCGGCTCAGTGCCGCGCCGGTCCGGTCCCCCGCAGGCCGACCGCCGCGAGCACGGCCCCCAGTACGCACAGCGTCCCGGTCACCGTCAGCGCGGTGTGCACCCCGTTCATGAACGCCTGGCCACTGCCTTCCACGACCGCCGCCCGCAGTTGTCCGCTCATGCCGTCGGAGACCGGCGCGACCCCCATCGCCACGGCGTCCCGTGCCTCGCCGAGGCCGTCCGCCATCCGGTCGGGGACACCCGCCGCGGTCAGTTCGCCGGCCAGGGTGGCGCCGACGCGGCCGCTGATCAGGGAGATCAGGACCGAGGTGCCCAGCGCGCCGCCGATCTGCAGCGCCGTGGCCTGCAACCCGCCGGCCACCCCGCCGTCCCGCACCGGTGCCTGCCCGACGATCGCGTCGGACGAGGCGGCAAGAACCATGCCGACGCCGAGCCCGAGCGCCACGAACGGCGGCCACATCGTGGCGTACGGCGAACCGGTGTCCCACGCGAGCATCCCGAACATCGACGCCGCCTGCAGCACCATGCCGGCCGGCATCGTGCCCCGCGCCCCGAACCGCTGAGTGAGCGCGGCGCCGAGCGGCGATGCCACCAGCGAGGCGAGGCTCAGCGGCAGCGTGCGCACGCCCGCCTCGACCGGCGTGAGGCCGCGGACGTTCTGGAGGTAGAGCATCACGAAGAAGATCACGCCGAGCAGTACGAAGAAGTTGAGCGCGGTGATGATCGTGCCCACGGTCAGGGCGCGGACCCGGAACAGCCGCATCGGCAGCAGCGGGTGCTCGACCCGGGTCTCGTACCGGCCGAAGACGGCCAGGACCAGCAGGCCGCCGACGATGGACCCCAGCGTGCCGGCCGAGGTCCAGCCCCAGGTCTCGCCCTTGACGACGCCGAACACGACGGCGAGCAGTCCCGCGGCCAGCAGCACGACCCCGGCCACGTCGAAGCGGTGCCTGTCCGTCGCGTTCCGGCTCAGCGGCAGTACGGCCGCGCTGACCGCGAGGGCGACGATGCCGATGGGCGCGTTGATGAAGAAGACGGACTCCCAGCTGACGTGCTCCACGAGCAGGCCGCCCACGATCGGGCCGAGTGCGGTGGAGACCGCGGAGACCATCGCCCAGATGCCGACGGCCATGCCGAACTTCCGCGGGGGGAACGCCGATCGCAGCAGGCCGAGCGTGTTGGGCATCAGCAGTCCGCCGAAGAAGCCCTGCACCGCACGGAACGCGATGACGCCGGTGATCGACCCCGACAGGCCGATCGCGACGGAGGCGACGACGAATCCGGCCACGCCCACCAGGTAGAAGGTGCGCCGCCCGAACCGGTCGCCGAGCTTGCCGCCGAGGATCAACGAGGCGGCGAGGGCGAGCAGATAGGAGTTGGTGACCCACTGGAGGTCGGCGGTGGACGCGTGGAGGGACCTGCCGATCTCGGGGTTGGCGATCGCCACGACGGAGGCGTCGAGCTGCACCATGAACAGGCCGAAGGCGACCGCGAGCAGGGTCAGCCACGGATTGGCGCGCCTGCCGCGGGGCGCGGGGGCGGCGGGCGGAGCGGTCGTGGGCAGGGAGGAGTGATCCACGTCGGTGGACGGCATGAAAGGGGTGCCCTGTCTTTCGGGTTTCGGGTGAGGGAGGAAGGCGCGCGGCCGCGCCCCCGCCGGCCGGGGCCGGGACGGGGGTGGAGGCGGGCGCGCCTGGAGCGGTGCCGAGCGATGCCGAGCGATGCCGAGTGGTACGGAGCGGTACTACTCGGAGACCGTCGACGACGGGTGCAGCGCCCGCGTCAGTGACGTCAGCGCGCCGACGGCCGAGCCGAGCGCGTCGCGCTCGCCGTCGGTGAGGGCCTGCAGCGCCTGCGCGAGGTGCTTGCCCTCCAGGCGGCGCACCTCGGCGAGTTCACGCCGGGCGCGCGCGGTCGGGTACAGGTGGGCGATCCGCTTGTCCCCGCTGTCCTGGCGACGGTCGAGGAGACCCTGCCGGGTGAGCTGGGAGACGATCGCGCTCACGTTGTTCGGCCGCATGAGCAGGGCGTCGGCGGCCTCGCGCACGGTGGCGCCCTCCTGCCGCGCCACGAAGCGCAGCAGGGCGATCTGGGCGTCCGACGGCTTGGGCCGGTCGAAGTCCTGGCCGACCCGACGGTCGAGGGCCCGGTTCAGCGCGGGCAGGCAGGACGCGAGGGCGGTCGCCACTCGCTCGTGGTCCTGGTCGGCGGCGCGGGAATCGGGCATGGGCGCAATGTAGGTCTGACGAGATAGGTATGTCAAAGGAGGTAATCGATGGTGTGCGACGCCGGTCGATCGACGAGATGGCGATGAAAGTTGTAACGCCGAGAGGTGTTTACTTCTCATTAATGTTGTTGGTATCCCTTGGGGTGTCCGAGCCCAGGCCGCCTCCCGGCCGGGCCAACCCGGAAGGACCCAGCCCCTTGACCGTCACCGACGCGCAGCGGGGCGGCAGCGTCGCCGCCCCGCCGAGGGCGGCCTCCGCCCAGGACGCGGGCCCTCGGGCACGTGCCCGGCGACGGCGCCGCGACCATCTCCTCTTCGCCGCGTTCGCCGCCCCCAACTTCTTCTTCCTGTTGGTCTTCGCGTACTGGCCGGTGGTCTACAACGGCTACCTCAGCCTCACCGACTGGGACATGATCTCCCCGGTCAAGAAGTTCGTCGGCCTGACCAACTACGTGGACCTGATCGCCGATCCGGACTTCCGCGGCACGCTGTGGACCACGGTTCTCTTCGTCGTGGGCATCGTCGCGGGCGGCATGGTCCTGGGCCTGGCCATCGCGCTGCTGCTCAACCAGAAGCTGCGCGGCACCCGCGTCGTGCGCACCCTCACCTTCGCCCCGTACGTCCTGTCGGGCGCGGCCGTCGGCACCCTGTGGCTGTTCGTGTTCGACCCCAACTACGGCCTGATACGGCCCTTGATGGCGCCGCTCGGGCTGACCGCGCCGGCGATGATGACGGACTCGAAGTGGTCCCTGTTCGGGCTGGTCGTCGTCTATCTGTGGAAGAACACCGGGTTCGTCGCCGTGGTGTACCTCGCCGGTCTCCAGTCGATGCCGCGCGACGTGTACGAGGCCGCGGCCCTCGACGGCGCGAGCGCCTGGACCAGGCTGCGCCGGATCACGGTCCCGCTCCTGTCGCCGGTCACCTTCTTCCTCCTGGTGACCTCCGTCATCACCACCTTCCAGGCCTTCGACGTGATCGCCGTGATGACCGGCGGCGGCCCCGGCACCTCCACGTCGATCCTCAGCTGGTTCATCTACGACCAGGGCTTCCGCGCCTTCGACGCGGGCCGGTCCGCCGCCGGCGCCATGATCATGTTCGTGGTGCTGCTGCTGATCACCGGACTTCAGGCCCGCTACCTCGAACGGAAGGTGCACTACCAGTGAGCACCCTCGACACCGCGACCCGCTCGCCGGGCGCGCCCGGCACGGCCGGCTCGACCGGCACCGTCAGGCGCAGAGCGGGGCGTGCGGGCCTGTACGTGCTGCTCGTCCTGGTCGCCGCCGTCACCGCGGGACCCCTGTACTGGCTGGTCTCCTCCGCCCTCAAGACCACCCCGGACATCTACAGCTACCCGACGCACTGGATCCCCACCGACCTGCGCTGGTCGAACTTCACCGACGCCTGGAACGCCGCCCCGTTCGGCCGGTTCTTCCTCAACTCCCTCGTGGTGTCGGTCGTCGGCACCGCGATCGAGCTCTGCGCCGCGCTGCTGTGCGCGTACGCCTTCGTCTTCCTCCCCTTCCCCGGCAAGCGCGTCCTGTTCATGGTGCTGCTCGGCGCGATGATGGTGCCGGGCCACGTCACGCTGCTGCCGAACTTCCTCACCGTCGCGCAGCTCGGCTGGGTCAACACCTGGGCCGGTCTCATCGCGCCGGGCCTCGGCTCCGTCTTCGGCACGTTCCTGCTGCGCCAGCACATGCTGACGCTGCCCAAGGAGGTCATGGAGGCGGCGGAGCTCGACGGAGCCGGCCATCTGCGCCGCCTCGTCACGATCGTGCTGCCCATGTCGCGGCCCATGGTCGTCACCGTCGCCGTCGTCGTGATGGTGACCAAGTGGAACGACTTCATCTGGCCGCTGATCGTCACCAGCAGCGCCGAGATGCGCACCCTGCCCATCGGGCTGCTGTTCCTCAAGAACCAGGAGGGCTTCTCGAACTGGGGCCCCATCCTGGCCGGCACCGTCATGGTGATCGTGCCCGTCCTCGTCGTCTTCTTCCTCGCCCAGCGTCACATCATCGCCGGGCTGACCCAGGGAGCCGGAAAGTGAGCCCCGTACTCCGCAGCGCGTCCGTCGGCCGTCGCGCCCTGCTCGGACTCGGTGCGGGAGCCGCCGCGTCCGCGCTGCTCACGGCCTGCGGCTCGACGAGCGGTACCGTCGCCCAGCCCGCCGGTGAAGTCCCCGCCAGGTACGGGCGGCGCACCCGCGTGGTCCTGTGGTCCACGTTCGCCGACGTACCCGGAAAGGCGCTGCAGACGCTCGTCGACCGGTTCAACGCCGGGCAGCGGGACATCTACGTGGACGTCCAGTTCCAGGGTTCGTACGACGAGTGCGCGCAGAAGGCCGTGGTCGGCCTGGTCGCGGGCCAGGTGCCCGACCTGTGCGTGCTCTCCGACGTGAAGTGGTACAAGTTCTACTTCGGTGACGCGCTGGAGAGCTGGGACGACTACCTCGACCCGGCGTGGATGGACCGCACGTACCAGCCCAGACTCCTGAAGGAGGGGCGGCTCAAGGGGCACACCTGGTGGCTGCCCCTGGCGCGCTCCACGCCGCTCTTCTACTACAATCGGACGCTCTTCCGGAAGGCCGGAGTTCCGGACCGTGCGCCCCGGACCTGGGACGAGCTGTACGAGTGGTCGAAGGACATCACGAAGCTCGAGGTGAAGGGCAAGAGGGTCGCCCTGGAGGCGTACCAGAAGATCGACGGCGACTGGATGTTCCAGTGCTCGGCCTGGCAGTGGGGCGGCGCGTACTCGGACGGCCTCGACGTCACCATCGACCACGGCGGTGCGGTGGCCGCCGCCGAGTGGCAGCGGCGCCTCGTGCACCGCGACAGGATCGCGTACATGGCGGACTCGCCGCAGAACGACCTGGCGAACCAGCTGATCGCCACGCACGTGAACTCCACGGGCGGCCTAAAGATGCTGACCGAGGCGGCCAAGGCGGGCGGCTGGGAGCTGGGCACCGGATTCCTGCCCCGGCAGGAGGAGTTCGGGGTGACGACCGGCGGCGGCGGACTCGGCATGTTCCGGCGCACGCCCCGCGAACGCAAGCAGGCCGCCGCCGAGTTCGTCCGCTTCCTGGCCCGGCCCGAGAACGCCGCGCAGTGGACGGTCGACACCGGCTACATGCCGGTCGTCCCCGCGGCGACGAAGACCCCGGTCCTCGCCCGCCTCATGAAGGACGACCCGAACGTCCACACGGCGGTCAAGCAGCTCCCGCTGACCCGCAAGGGCGACCAGGTCCGCATGATGGTGCCCAACGCCAACGTGCAGATCTACACCGGACTGCAGAACGTCTGGTCCGCCGACGTGCCCGCCGAGAAGGCTTTCGCCGCCGTCGCCGAGCGGCTGCGCAAGAACGTGGACCGGCACCGCGACAGCATCGAGGAGCACCTGTGACACCGGGCAACCGCACCGCCGGGAACCGCCCCCTGGTCTACGGACACCGGGGCGCCCGCACCGAGGAACCAGAGAACACCCTGCGGTCCTTCCGGCGGGCCGCCGAACTCGGCGCGGACGGCATCGAACTGGACGTACGGGTCAGTGCCGACGGCCGGCTCGTCGTGATCCACGACGCCACGGTCGACCGCACGACGGACGGCGAGGGCGAGGTCGCGGCGCTCACCCTGGCCCAACTCCGGTCCCTCGACGCCGGATCGGGCGAGCGCATCCCGACCCTTGACGAGGCGCTGGCGTCCTTCGAGGGCCTCGTCCAGGTCGAGATCAAGGCGCCGGAGGCGGTGCGCGTGATCCAGGACCTGCCGGAGCGCGCGGTCCTCACGTCGTTCCATCCCGAAGTGCTGGAGGACGCCGCACGCCGTCTGCCGCGGGTGGCGCGCGGGCTGATCACGCACCGTCCCGGGGACGACATGCTGCGCACGGCCAAGGACCTGGGTGCGGCCTGGGTGTGCCCGGAGCTCACCGACGCGCTCACCCCCGGTCTGGTGGAGCGGTGTCACGCCGCCGGTCTGCGGGTGGACGGCTGGCCCGCCGCCGACCGTGAACTGCTGCACGGGTTCGTCGAGTTGGGGGTGGACGCCGTGACCACGGACCACCCCGGGCGGATCGAGGAGTGGCTGACGGGCTGAGACCCGTCCCCCCGGGGCGCTGTGGCGGCGCGGGTCACAGCCAGCCCCGCGTCGCCAACTCCTCCCGGAACCGGCCGTACGACGCGTCCAGAGCGGCCCGTTCCGCGGGCACCGGCAGCACCTCGTGACCCGGGTCGGGCGTCATCGTCGCGGCCGCCGTCGTCAGATCGGCGTGCAGCGTGCCGGTGGCCGCGAGCAGTGCGGCGCCGAAGGCCGTCTCGGCGCGCCGCGCCACCCGCAGCGGACGGTCGAGGACCGTCGCGCGGATCCGGTTCCACAGATCGCTGCGGCTGCCGCCCCCCGCCGCGTACAGCGGTCCGGTCACGGCGACGCCGAGCGCCGACAGCCGTTCGAGCGCGAGCCGTTCGACGAAGGCGACGCCCTCCAGGTCCGCGCGATGGTGGTCGGCGTCGTCGGCGGGGGAGCCGAGCAGGAAGCCGCGGGCCACGCCCGACACGAACGGGAAGCGCTCGCCGTCGCGGCGCAGCGGATAGGAGACGCAGGAGGCCGGACCGCGGTCCGCGGCGGCCGCGTCGAGCCGCGGCAGGTCGGCCGGGTCGGTGGCCGCGAGGGCTTCGCCGCCCGTGCTGGACGCCCCGCCCGGCAGCCACCAGCCGTCGGGATGACGGTGGCTGTAGACGGCGCCCGACGGGTCGAGGGGAAGCTCGCGCGCGACCCCCTTGAGGACGTAGGTGGTGCCCAGCACGCCCACGAACTGGCCCGGCGACACGGCGCCCGTGGCGAGCTGGCCCGCGCAGCCGTCGGTCATCCCGAGCCGCACCGAGCACCCCTCGGGCAGCCCGGTCTCGGCCGCCGCCGCACGGCAGACGGAACCCGCCGCCGTGCCCGGAGCGGCGACCTGCGGGAGCAGTGCCGCGGGCACGCCGAGCGCGTCGAAGACCTCGTCGGCCCAGCCGCCCGCGCGCGGGTCGTAGCCGGTCTTCAGGGCATGGCTCCAGTCGGTGGGCACCGGCCCGCCGGTCAGGTGCCGGCCGAGCAGATCGGGCGTGTGCAGGACGTGACGGACGGCGGAAGCGCCGTACGCGCGCACGCACCAGGCGAGGCGGCCGAGTGCTGCGGTCGGGCCGACGGTGAGCCCCAGATCCTTCCAGCGCGCCGAACCGGCCTCCTGGGCAAGGGAGTTGAGGTCGGCCGCCCGCCGGTCGTCGTACATGAGGGCCGGGCCGAGCGGCGCCCCCGCGGAGTCCGCGGGGACCAGCGTCCCGGACGTGGCGGACACCGCCACCGCCACCACCTCGCGCCCACCGCCCGGCAACTCCCCGGTCGCCCGGCGCAGCGCACCCGCCGTGGCCGGCCACCACGCCCCGGCGTCCTGCTCACTGGTCCCGCCCGGACCGCGCACCGGCGCGGGCAGCGCGGCCCGGGCCTGCGCGGCCACCCGGCCCGCGGCATCGACGCACACCACCCGCACCGCGGCGGTCGCCACATCGATGCCCACGACGACGGGGGCGGGGGGCAGGGCGGTACTGCTCATCGGCGAGCGGTCCTCTCGGTCTCGGCTCAGATGCACTCAACTGCCGCGACGATCACGCCAGGACACGGCGGGACACGGCGACGAGCATCGCCCTGTGAAATTAACACGCCCGATGATGAAAACAACCCCCGCTATCGGTTGCCGGCGCCCGCACCGTCCTCGGGGTCCGGGCCGCCGTCGGCCGCCGCCACCCGCACCTCGGTCTGCCGGCGCAGCGAGCGCACCAGCTCGCCGTCCACGGCCGCGTCGACCACGACCTGGTCGAAGTCGGCCACCGGCGCCACCCGGTGGAGCGCCGTCCTGGCCAGCTTCGTGTGGTCCATCAGGAGCACCTTGCGGGTGCCGGACGCGAGCATCGCCCGCTTCACCAGGACCACGTCCTGCTCCTGGTGGTACGTCATGCGCGCGTCCATCGCCGACGTCGACACGATCACCATGTCGACGGAGAGCGCCTCCACCGCCTCCACGCAGGCCACCCCGAGGAACGAGTCGTGGGTGTGCGAGTACTCGCCGCCGAGCGCCAGCAGCCGGATGCCCTCGCGGCCGGCGAACACGTCGAGGACCCGGCGCGCGTTCGTGACCACGGTCAGCGGGGTGACGTCCACCAGCAGGGCGGCGAGCGCGAGCGCGGACGTCGAGTCGTCCAGGAGCACCGACATGCCGGGTTCCACCAGCTCGGCGGCCGCCCGCGCGATGGCGTCCTTCTCCGCGACGTTCACCCCGAGGCGGTAGTCCAGATTGGACTCGAAGACCGTCGACGGCAGCGCGGAGGCGCCGCCGCGGAACCGGCGCAGGACGCCGCGCCGGGACAGTTCGTCGAGGTCGCGGTGGACGGTCATCAGGCTGACGCCGGTGAGCTCGGCGAGCTCCGCGCCGGTGGCCGTGCCCTCGGTGAGGACGTGCTCGGCGATGGTCTGTCTGCGGGACTCCGCCCCGGTGGTGGTCATGCGGACAAGTCTCCCGTACGGGTGGTGCGCACGGTGCGCGTGGGGACGTTCAGGGACAGCAGCGCGGCGGTGTCCGCGCCGAGTTCGAGCTCGGTGACGGCCGCGTTGTCCAGCCGCGGGAACACCGCGCGGTACCGGCCGACGGGCACTCCGAGCAGAGCGCACAGGGTGATCCGCAGCAGGGTGTTGTGGGCGACGACGAGGACGGTGCCGTCCGGGTGGCGTGCGGCGATGTCGCGCAGCGCGGCCGTCGCCCGGCGGGCCGCCGCCGACGGGGCCTCGGAGCCGGGGAAGGCGCCCGACTCGGCGTCGGCGCGGAACCGGCCCACCGCGTCGGCGTCCTCCGCGGCCATCTCCTCGACGGTGCGTCCCTCGCCCCAGCCGAAGTCCACCTCCCGCAGTCCCGCCACGACCTCCGGGACGAGCCCGAGCGCCTCGGCGGCCGGGCTCGCGGTGCGCACGGCCCGGCTCAGCGGGGAGCAGACGACCGCGTCCACACCGCGTCGCACGGCCCATGCGCCCAGGTCGTCGGCCTGGGCGAGGCCCTCGTCGGTGAGCGGTACGTCCGTGACCCCGGCGTACCGGTTCTCGGCGTGCCAGATGGTCTGGCCGTGACGGACGAGCAGCAGCCGGGACGGCATCGTGCTCCCTCCTGCGTGTCAGGGAAGGCTTGAACAGGACTTATTGATAATTCAAATCGGCGGTGTTAAATCTATCAGCCATCATCGAAGAAGGGTTGCAGCCGCATGCGCATCCTCGCCGCCGGCGACCATTTCGTCCGCCCCGATCTCCTGCGCACCGCGCTCACCGCCGAACTCGGCGCGGCGCGGGACCATCCGGCCCCCGAGGTCACCGAACTGACCCTGCCCTGGCCGCACGAGCCGTTCGGCCCGGTCGGCACGGTCGTCGAGGCGAGCGGCACCGAGGACACCCTCATCGAGGCGCTCGCCGGGGCCCGGATCTGTGTGACGCAGATGGCGCCGTTCACCGAGAAGGTCTTCGCCGCCCGCCCCGAGCTGCGCATGGTCGCCGTCTCGCGCGGCGGTCCGGTCAACGTCGACCTGCCCGCCGCCACCCGGCACGGCGTCGCCGTCAGCTTCGCCCCCGGCCGCAACGCCCCCGCCGCCGCCGAGTTCGCCATCGGCCTGATGCTCGCCGCCATGCGTCGCATCACCACTGCCGACGCCGCCCTCAAGAAGGGCGTGTGGCGCGGCGACTTCTACGCGTACGAGGAAGGCGGCATCGAACTCGACGGTGCCACCGTCGGACTGGTCGGCTACGGCGCCATCGGCCGGATCGTGGCCCGGGTGCTGCGCGCCTTCGGCGCCCGGGTGCTCGTCGCCGACCCGTACGCCGATCCGGCCGGGATCCGCGCCGACGACGTCGAACTCGTGGACCTGGAAGCCCTGTTGCGGGCCAGCAGCGTCGTCAGCCTGCACGCCCGCCTCACGCCGGAGACGCGTCACCTCATCGACGCGGCCCGGCTCGCCCTGCTCCCCGAGGGCGCCGTGCTCGTCAACTCCGCGCGCGGCGGCCTCCTCGACTACGCGCCCCTGCCCGGGCTGCTGCGCAGCGGCCGGCTCGGCGCGCTCGCCCTGGACGTGTACGACGTCGAACCGCCGCCCGCGGACTGGCCGTTGCACGACGCCCCGAACGTCGTCACCGCGCCCCACCTGGCCGGCGCCACCCGCCAGACCGCCCACCGCGCCGCCGCGATCACCGCCGCCGAGGTCGGCCGTTTCGTGCGCGGCGAGGCCCTCGCGCACCCCGCCAACCCCGAGCCGACCGCAGCCGGGACCACCGGACCGAGGAGCACGCCATGACCGACGCGGCGCCCGGCACCACCACCTCCCAGGACACGCCCGGCACCACCGCTTCCCGGATCGCGCCCGGCCCCACCGGCTCCGCGGACCCCGGCCGGTCGATCGTGCTCGGCGTCGACATCGGCACCTCGGTCACGAAGGCCGTCGCGTTCGCCGCCGACGGCACCCCGCTGGCCAGGGCCGCCCGCCCCTCCCGCCTTGAGCGGCTGCCCGGCGGCCGGGTGGAGCAGGACCTCGATGACGTCGTGCGGACCGTCACCGAGGTGGTCCGCGAGACCACGGCCGCGCTGCCCGAACCGCCGGTCGCCGTGGCGCTCACCGGACAGGGCGACGGACTGTGGCTGCGCGACGCGGCGGGGCGGCCCGTGCGCCCCGCCATCTCCTGGATGGACGGCCGCGCCGCCGACCGCGTCGGCACCTGGCTGGCCGACGGCACGATCCAGGAGGTGTACGCGCGCACCGGCTCTGGCATGTTCCCCGGCTGCCACGCCCCGCTGCTGGCCTGGCTCCAGGAACACGAACCCGAGGTGCTCGCCCGGGCGGCCACCGCCGGCTACTGCGTGGACGCCGTCGCGCAGCGGCTCACCGGGCAGACGTCCCTCGACGCCGCCGACGCCACCCTGCCCTTCCTCGACCCGGTCACCCGCACCTACTCCCAGGAGGCGCTCGCCGCCTGCGGCATCGCCGACCAGGGCCGGCTGCTCCCGCCGCCCGCGCGGCCCGGCACCGTCCTCGCGCTCGACCGCCACGGGGCCGAACTCCTGGGCCTGCCCGAGGGGTTGCCGCTCACCGCGGGCCCGTACGACCTGCCCGCCTGCGCCATCGGCAGCGGCGTCCGCGAACCCGGAGACGGGATCGTCATCATCGGCACCACCCTCGCCTGCCAGGTGCTGACGGACCGGGTCCAGGTGGACCCCGCTGCCGAACCCGCCGGGATGTGGCTGTGCATGCCCGAGCGGGACCGCTGGCTGCGCGCGATGCCCGCGATGGTCGGCACCGCCGCCCTCGCATGGGTGCTCGCCCTCATCGGGCGCGGCACGGACGACCTCGACGGTCTGCTCGCCGCGAGCCCGCCCGGCGCGCACGGCGTCACGGCGCTGCCGTTCCTGTCCGGAGCGGGCGAGCGGGCCCCGTTCGTCGACCCCGCGGCCCGCGGCCGGCTCGACGGACTCACCCTCGCCCACACCCCCGCGGACGCCGTCCGCGCCGTCTGCGAGGCCATCGGCTACGCCGCCCGGCACTGCCTGGAGACCGCGGGACTCACCGGCACCCTCGCGGCCTGCGGCGGCGGCAGCCGCTCGGGACCCTGGGCCCAGCTCGTCGCCGACATCGTCGGCCGCCCCGTGCGCATCCCGCTGGAGGAGGAGACCGGCGCGCTCGGCGCCACGACGGTCGCCCGCCACTCTCTCGGACTCGCCCCCGCCACCGGATCACAGGCCGTCCGCACCCTCGTCCCGCGGCAGTCGACGCGGGACACGTACGAGCGGGGATACGCCCAGTACAGAGCGGAATTGGACAGGACGAGGGCGCACTGGTCGGCATAGGATCACCGCGCGATCCGCACCGGACGCGACCGACTGGAGGACACCATGTACGCGAGAACCCTGGGCGACGACGGCGCCGAGCTGAGACCGCTGGAGCCGTGGCTCGCCGAGGAGTTCCTCGCCCACATGGACCGGGGTCGCGACTTCGTCGGCCGCTTCATCGGGCTCGCCGACGTCGTCCACGACCTGGAGTCGAGCCGCGCGTTCCTCCAGGCGTACGCCGAGAAGGCGGCGGCCGACGCCGGCCGGATCCACGGCATCTGGCACGACGGGCGGCTGGTCGGCGGCGTCCTGCTGCGCACCATGGACGTGGCCCAGGGCACCGCCGAGGCGGGGTGCTGGCTGGAACCGTCCGCGGTCGGCAAGGGTCTGGTGACCCGCGCCGCACGCGAGCTCATCGACTGGGCCGTCGAGGAGCGCGGCATCCACCGCGTGGAGTGGCTGGTCGCCCCGGCGAACGAGGGCAGCGTCGCCGTGGCCCGCCGGCTCGGCATGACGCGCGAGGGCCTCATGCGGGAGTGCTTCCTGCTGCGCGGCGAGCGGCTCGACGCGGAGATCTGGTCCGTGCTCGCCCCGGAGTGGCGCAAGGGCAAGGAGAGCTCCCGAGCCTGATCAGGGCGCCGGCGGAAGCTGGTTCGCTTCGGGCCAATCGTGTCCAACTCGGCGTCGGACCATGCCCGTTGCCGCTACACAGGAAAGCAGGGGAACGGGGGAGCGGTCGACACGGGGAGGGCCATGGCATGGTCACCATCAACGTCGCACTGTTGCTCGGCGTCATCGCCATCCTGCTGCTGCGTCGCCCGGTCGTCGCCAGAAAGCGGGGCGACACGCTGATGGTGATGATCATTCTCCTGGTCATCGGCGTCCTCATCGCCCCCACCGCCCTCGGGGAGGCCATCACCAACGGGATGTCGCAACTGGCCACCAACATCTCGCAGTGGGCCAGTTGACCCGTCAGTCGTCGACGGCGCCGGACAGCGTGTCCCGCAGGAAGGTGACGAGCCAGTCCTGCGCCGGGGTCCGCGCGTGCGCGTGCCGGGCGTAGACCGACACCTGCGCCGGCTCGATGTCGAACGGCAGCTCGAGGAGCCGCACCCGGTGGTCCGCGGCGAACATCCGGGCCACCAACCGGGGCGCCATCGCGACGAGTTCACCGTCCTGCACCAGGTACGGCAGCCCCGCGAACCGCGTCACGTCCAGTGCCACCTGCGGCAGCAGCCCCTGCGCCTCCAGGGCCCGCCGGGGCCCGCCGTGCCCGGCCGGTCCCGTCACCGTGATGTGCCGCTCCGCGGCCAGCTCCGCGAGGCTCATCCGGTCGCCCCGCAGCCGTGGATGCTCCTTGGCCACCACGGCGACGTACCCCTCGGAGAACAGCGGGATCCGGGCCATCCGCGGCGAACCGAGCGGCGGTGACGCGATGAACGCGTCGATCTCGCCCCGCGCCAGCTGGTCCGCGACCCCCTCCACGTCCAGCGAGCGCACCGTCAGCGTCGCGCTCGGCGCGCACCGCGGCAGCGCGGCCATCACCCGGGGCAGCAGCGCCACCTCGCCCAGGTCGGACAGGCACACCGTGAACGCGGCCCGCGCCGTGGCCGGGTCGAAGGAGCGGGCGCCGCTGACCGCCGTCTCGATCTCCGACAGGGCGCTGTGCAGCGGTTCGTACAGGGCGCGCGCCGTGGTCGTCGGCGCGAGCCCCGAGCCCGTCCGCCGGAACAGCTCGTCCGCGAAGCGGCGGCGCAGCTTCTGCAGGCCGTAGCTGACCGTCGGCTGGGTCACGTGCAGGGCCTCCGCCGTCGCGGTCACGCTGCGGGTCTCGTACAGCAGCACGAAGGTCCGTACAAGGTTGAGGTCGAAGTCCCGCATTATCGATCCTGTCTATGAAGCGGCTCGGCAACATTGATTGGAGCACGGTACGCATTCTCCCTACGCTCTGCGGCATCACCGCCGGTCAAGGAGGACTTGCGCATGCCGACCGCACGACGGATCGCCCATGAGTTCCTGGAACGCCGGGGACTGACGACGATCTTCGGCAATCCCGGCTCCAACGAACTGCCGTTCCTGGCCGAACTGCCGGACTCGTTCCGGTACGTCCTCGGACTGCACGAGGGCGTCGTGGTCGGCATGGCCGACGGCTACGCCCAGGCGACCGGCCGCCCGGTGCTGGTCAACCTGCACGCGGCCGCCGGATCGGGCAACGCGATGGGCGCCCTCACCAACGCCGTCTACGCCCGCTCGCCGCTGGTGCTCACGGCCGGCCAGCAGGTGCGCTCCGCCATCGGCCTCGAGGCCATGCTCGCCAACGTCGAGGCCACCCAGCTGATGCGGCCGCTCGTCGGCTGGGCCGGTGAACCCGCCTGTGCCGACGACGTCCCGCGCTCCCTCGCCCAGGCGGTCTTCGAGGCCGAACTGCAGCGTCGCCCCACCTATCTGTCCGTGCCCTACGACGACTGGGCCGCCGAGGTCGAGCACGCCGACGTGCTGGACCGCACCGTGCGCCGCGGACTCGTCCCCGACCCGGACCAGCTCGACGCACTCGTACGGGAGGTAGGAGCCGCCCGGCGGCCCGCCCTCGTGCTCGGCGGAGACATCGACACGGACGGACTCTTCGACCGGGCCGTGGCCTGCGCCGAGCACCTCGGGCTTCCGGTGTGGGTGGCGCCCTCCCCGCACCGGCTGCCGTTCCCCAACCGGCACCCGCTCTTCCGCGGAGTCCTGCCCGCGGGCATCGGAGCGGTCTCCTCGGCACTGGCCGGGCACGACCTCGTCCTCGTCCTCGGCGCCCCCGTCTTCCGCTACCACCAGCACGTCCCCGGCCCCTACCTGCCCGACGGCGCCCGCCTGATCCAGGTCACCGACGACGCCGGCGCCGCCGCCCGCGCCCCGATGGGCGAGGCCCTGGTCGCCGCCCCGGGCCCCGTCATCGACGCCCTCCTCGACCGGCTGCCCCCGCGCCAACAGGACAACCGGGCAAGGGAGTTCACCGCGCCCCCACAACCGGCCGACGCGGCGGGCGCCCTCCATCCCGAGCAGGTCTTCGCCGCCCTGCGCGACACCCAGCCGGCCGACACCCGCTACGTCGTCGAGTCCACCTCGACCAACGCCGCCTGGTGGCGCCAGATGGACCTGCGCCACCCCGGCTCCTACTTCTTCCCGGCCTCCGGCGGACTCGGCTTCGGACTGCCGGCCGCCGTCGGCATGGCGATGGGCGACCCGGACCGCCCGGTCGTCGCCGTCGTCGGCGACGGCTCCGCCAACTACGGCATCACGGCGCTGTGGACCGCCGCCCACTACAAGGTGCCCGTCACGTTCCTGATCCTGCGCAACGGCACCTACGGAGCGCTGCGCTGGTTCGGACGGCTGCTCGGCACCCCCGACGTGCCCGGCACCGAGATCCCCGGCCTCGACTTCACGGCGCTCGCCGCCGGATACGGCGTCCCGGCCACCGCCGTCACCGAACTCGGCGAACTGCACGACCGGTTGAAGACCCCCGCGACCGACGGGCCCCGGCTCGTCCAGGTCGACACCCACCTCACCACACCGGAGTGACCATGACCCTCCTCACGGACCCCCGCTGGCACGACCGCATCCACCTGGACGGCTGGACGCCCGGCTCCGGCGGCACCTCCCCGGTCGTCGAACCCGCCACCGGCGACCGGCTCGCCTCGATCGGCAGCGCCACCGCCGCCGACGTCGCCCGCGCCGCCGCACGGGCCGCCGAGGCCCAGCGGGCCTGGGCGCGCGCCGCCCCCGCCGAACGCGCCGCGGTCCTGCGCAGGGCCGGTGACCTGTTCGCCGAGCACGCCGCCGAACTCCAGGACTGGCTGATACGCGAGGCGGGGTCCACCCGCGCCAAGGCCGCCGTCGAGACCGGCTTCGCCGCCGCCGAGTGCCACGAGGACGCCGCCCTGCCCGCGCACCCCCTCGGCGACGTCCTCAGCACCGACGCACCGCGCTGGTCGTTCGCCCGCCGGGTGCCCGCCGGGGTCGTCTCGGTCATCGCCCCCTTCAACTTCCCGCTGATCCTGGCCATCCGCTCCGTCGCCCCCGCGCTCGCCCTCGGCAACGCCGTCCTCCTCAAGCCCGACCTGCGCACCGCGGTCTGCGGCGGCGTGAGCATCGTCCGGATCTTCGAGGAGGCGGGACTCCCCGAAGGGCTCCTGCATCTGCTGCCCGGCGACGCGAGCGTCGGCGCCGCGGTCGTCGAGGCGCCCGAGGTCTCCGTCGTCTCCTTCACCGGATCGACCGCCGCCGGACGCAAGGTCGGTGAGGCCGCGGCCCGCCACCTCAAGAGCGTCCACCTCGAACTCGGCGGCAACAACGCGCTCGTCGTGCTGCCCGGCGCCGACCTGGCCGCCGCCGCGTCGGCCGGGGCGTTCGGCTCCTACCTCCACCAGGGCCAGATCTGCATGGCCACCGGCCGCCACCTCGTCCACGAGTCCCAGGCCGACGAGTACGTCGCCCTGCTCGCCGAGAAGGCCGCCCGCCTCCCCGTCGGCGACCCGGCCACCGCCGACGTCGCCCTCGGCCCGATCATCGACGGCCGCCAACTCGCCCACATCGAACGGGTGGTGACCGAGAGCGTCGCCGCCGGCGCCCGCATCGTCACGGGCGGCAGGCCCGACGCCCCGTACTACCCGGCGACCGTCCTCACCGGCCTCGACGACACCACCCCCGCCTGGCGCGAGGAGATCTTCGGCCCCGTCGCCCCCGTCCGCACCTACCGCGACCTCGACGAGGCCGCCCGGATCGTGGACGACTCCCCGTACGGTCTCTCCGTCTCGCTGCTCGGTGACGTCGGCACCGCGATGACCCTCGCCGACCGCATCAGCTCCGGCAAGATCCACATCAACGAGCAGACGGTCCTCGACGAGCCCGCCGCCCCCTTCGGCGGCACCGGCGACTCCGGCAACGGCTCCCGGTTCGGCGGCGCCCGCGCCAACATCGACGCCTTCACCGAGACCCAGTGGGTCACGCTGCGCCCGCACATCGCGCCCTATCCCTTC
>NZ_JAMOLN010000063.1 GCF_024448165.1 Streptomyces longispororuber | reverse complement strand
ACGGCAGGCCGTCGTGCCGCGCGGGACCGGGCCGCTGGTGAACGTGCTGCCGCTGGGGGCGGGGCTGCTGCTGACCGGGTGCGGGATCGCGTTCCTGGCGCTGCGGCTGCGCCGCTGAGCCGCCGCCCCGTCGCCGTTACGGGAGGGTCAGCAGGACCTTGCCGATGTGGCCCGACTCCTCCAGGACCCGGTGGCCCTGCGCCGCGTCGCTCATCGGCAGCGTGCGGTCCACGATCGGCCGCACGTGGCCGCCCTCGATCAGCGGCCACACGTGCTCGCGCACGGCCGCGACGACCGACGCCTTCTCGGCCAGCGGGCGGGCCCGCAGCGTGGTCGCGGTGATCGCGCCGCGCTTGCCGAGCAGCGTGGCGATGTTGAGCTCGCCCTTGATGCCGCCCTGCATTCCGATGATGGCGAGGCGGCCGTTGACCGCGAGGGCGTCGACGTTGCGGTTCAGGTACTTGGCGCCCATGTTGTCGAGGATGACGTCGGCGCCGCTGCCCGCGGTGTTCTCGCGGATCTCCTCGACGAAGTCCTGCTCGCGGTAGTTGATCAGGATGTCCGCGCCCAGCTCGGCGCAGAAGTCGAGCTTCTCCTTGGTGCCCGCGGTGACCGCGACCTTGGCGCCGACGGCCTTCGCCAGCTGGATCGCCATGGTGCCGATGCCGCTGGAGCCGCCGTGCACCAGGAACGTCTCGCCCGGCCGCAGGTGGGCGATCATGAAGACGTTCGACCAGACGGTGCAGGTCACCTCGGGCAGCGCGGCCGCCGTGGCGAGGTCGATGCCCTGCGGCACCGGCAGCAGCTGCCCGGCCGGGACGACGACCTTCTCGGCGTAGCCGCCGCCCACCAGCAGCGCGCACACCTCGTCCCCGACGGACCAGCCGGCCACGCCGGGGCCGATTGCGGCGATGCGGCCCGCGCACTCCAGACCGGGGTACGGGGAGCTGCCGGGCGGCGGGTTGTAGAAGCCCTGCCGCTGGAGCAGATCGGCGCGGTTGACGGCGCTGGACACCACCTCGACCAGGACTTCGCCCTCGCCGGGTACGGGGTCGGGGACCTCCGCCCAGACGAGCGCCTCGGGTCCGCCGGGTTCCGGGATCGTGATCGCATACATGGGCGCGAGGCTACTCCCGTACGCCCCCCGGAGCCGGGTCAGTCCTGCGGCAACGGCTTGGAGTCCGGTGCGACGTGCGTCGTCGGTGTGACCCGCACGATCGTGATCAGCCGGTCCGTCAGCTGGAGCGTGCCGATCGCCGTGTCGTCGTAGCCGAGCACGCGGTGCCCGCGGACGACGCTGACGACCAGGTCGTCGACCTCCTTCGGCTTCAGCCCGACCTCGGCCTTTATGACCGGCCGTTCGACCAGGTCGAGACCGCTGCCCTGCTGGATCAGGTCCTCCATGACCATGCCCGCGTGCGGGCTGAGCACGGACAGACCGAGCAGCCGGCCGGCCGCGCTGGCGCTGGTGATCACGGCGTCGGCGCCGGACTGGCGCAGCAGCGGCGCGTTCTCCTCCTCGCGCACGGCGGCGACGATCTTCGCGCTGCGGTTCAACTGGCGTGCGGTGAGCGTCACCAGGACCGCGGTGTCGTCCCGCTGCGTGGCGATGATGATCTTGCGGGCCCGCTGCACCTCGGCGCGCAGCAGGACGTCGCTGCGCGTGGCGTCACCCATGACGCCCGCGTAGCCATGGGCGTTGGCCGCGTCGATCACCTTGCTGCTGGGGTCGACGACCACGACCTGCTCGGGCTTGAGGCCGGTCGCACAGACGGTCTCCACCGCGCTGCGGCCCTTGGTGCCGAAGCCGACGACGACGGTGTGGTCACGCAAGTTGGACCTCCAGCGGTTCAGGCGCCATTCCTCCCGGGTCCGTTCGGTGAGGACTTCGAGCGTGGTGCCGACCAGGATGATCAGGAAGAGCACACGCAGTGGCGTGATGACGAAGATGTTGGTCAGACGCGCCCCGTCACTGACCGGCGTGATGTCGCCGTATCCGGTGGTGGAGAGGGTGACGGTCGCGTAATAGAAGGCGTCGAGAAGGTCGACGCTGCCGTCGGAGTTGTCGTTGTATCCGCTGCGGTCGAACCACACGAGGAGCGCGGTGAGGACGAGCACGCCGAGCGCCATCAGGACCCGCCGGGCGACCTGACGCAGCGGACGCTCCACGATCCGCCGGGGCAGCTTCACCCGGTAGGTCGCGGTCTTCTCGTCGGCTTGGCGCGCGATGGCGTCATGGCCGGCCAGTTTCACGTGAAACACCCTTCGTTGCCCGCGGAGTTGGGCCCGGGACTCCCTGTGGCTCCAGGGTTTCCCGCGCTCCACGACCATGGCAGATCGAGGATCTCGACCTCCTGGCCCTCCTTGGCGCCACCGGGCGGGATGACAGCGAGCGCGTCGGCGGCGGCGACCCCGCGCAGCATCGCCGGGCCGTTGTAGTGCAGCGGAACCGCCCAGTCGTGGCCGCTGCCGTCGTCCTGACGCAGCACGACGGGAACCAGACGGGTGTCGTGCGGGTGCCCGTGGACGGGGCTGTGCAGGGGGGCGCCGGCGTCCTGGGCGAAGCCGGACCCGGCCGAGGTGCTGGGGGCGGAGCCGTACTGGGCGGGCCCGGAGAGTTCGCGCAGCAGGGGCTCGGCGAGGGTGAGGAGGCCGGAGACGGCCGCCAGGGGGTTGCCCGGCAGTCCGACCAGGTGCCGTCCCCCGGTGAGCCGGGCGAGCAGCATCGGGTGGCCGGGGCGGACCTTGACGCCGTCCACGAGGAGTTCCGCGTCGAGCGCGCGCAGGGTCGGGTGGACGTGGTCGACGGGGCCCGAAGCGGTGCCGCCGGTGGTCACGACGAGGTCGGCCTTGGATCCGCGAACGGCCTTGAGCAGCGCCTTCGCGTCGTCACCGAGCCGGCGTACGGCGATCACCTCGACGCCGAGCGCGCGCAGCCAGTGCGGCAGCATCGGGCCGAGCGCGTCCCGGATGAGGCCCTCGCGGGGGAGCCCCGAGGTGAGCAACTCGTCGCCGAGGACGAGGACTTCGGCCCGCGGCCGCGGGACCACGACCAGCTCGTCGTAACCGGCGGCGGCCGCGAGTCCGAGAACGGCCGGGGTGACCAGCGCGCCGGCCGGCAGCAGCAGGTCGCCGCTGCGGCACTCCTGGCCGCGCGGCCGGATGTCCTGCCCGTGCGCGACGTCGCGCAGCGGGTGCAACTGGCCCTTGCCGTCGAGGTGTCCGTGCTCGCTGCGGATGACGGCGGTGGTCTCCGCGGGAATGCGGGCGCCGGTCGCGATCGCCGCGGCCTCGCCGTCGGCCAGCGGCGCGGGCCGGCCGTGCCCGGCGAGGATGCCTTCGTCGCGGACGGCCCAGGGGCCGGGACCGGCCACCACCCAGCCGTCCATCGCGGACGTGTCGAACGACGGCAGATCGGTGAGGGCGGTCAGCGGGGCGGCGAGGATCAGCCCGAGCGCCCGGTCGAGCGGCAGCCGGGTCGCCCCGCGCGGGGTGCGCGGGGCGTCGGACGCTGCCGCGGCGCCGCCGTCGGAGGCCGTGAAGAGGCCGTCCGGGAGCGGGAGTTGCGTCTCCGCAGGCTCGGGGGCCGGCGCCGTGCGGGCCCGGTGCTCCGCCGCGTGGCGACCTGCCCGGGCGGCGATCCGCCGGGCCTCGGGCCAGGGCGTCGCCCGGTGCCGGTCCGCCGGCCGGTCGGCGCCGGCGGCGGCCTGCGCCCCGGGAACCGGGCCCCGGCCGGGCGTCTCGTGGACCCGGTCCGCGCTGTCCTGCGCCTGCCGGCCCGGCGCGGGGGCACCGGCGGCGGCCGGTCCCCGGCCCCGGTTGTCGTTCGCGAGGGCGAGCGCCTCGTCGACGTCGCCGTCGAGCGGGTCGGCCTGCGCCGCCCGCCCGTTGCCGCCGCTCATCCCGCGTCCGGCGCGGCGCCGCCGGGCCCGGCCCCGGACTCGGCCTCCTTCGCCCAGCGGTCGGCGAGCGCGACGGCCTTCGCCGCGGCGGCCGCGACGGCTTCGGGGCCGCCGCCCGCCTGCGCCGCCGCGTATCCGACGAGGAACGTCGTCAGCGGCGCCGCGGGGCGCGCGACCCCGTGGGCCGCGTCGCGGGCGAGGTCGAGCAGGACGCCGGTGTCGACGTCCAGGTCGATGCCCAGTTCGTCCTTGGCTGCGGTGATCCATTCGTCCAACACGTGCCCATGCTCCCTGATCCGTGACCGAGCGGCGGCGATGTCGTCCCAGGTGTCGCAGTCGAAGGACGCGACGGGATCGACGGGGTCGGTGATGCGGGTGAGGTGCAGATCGCGGGTGAGCAGACGCAGCGGAAGCCCGCTCAGCGACCCGTGTTCGGCCTTCAGGGCGCCGAGTACCCGCTGCAGCGCGGTCTTCCGGTAGACGGCGACAAGGGGTTGGTCCCGGCCGTCGGCGTCGCTGAGCAGCGCCCCGTCGGCGGTCGTCCCGTCCAGCGTGTCGCGCAGCAGCCGTACGGTGCGCTCCGCCAGGAACGGGAGGTCGGCGGAGAGCACGACGACCAGGTCGGGGACCGTGGCCCGGCCACCCGGCCCGCTCGGCGGCCCGTTCGGCGGCTCGTCCACCGGCGTGCTCAGGGCCTGGACTCCCGCGTCCAGCGCGGCGAGCGGTCCGCCGCCGGGCGGCTCCTCGCGGGCCCAGCCGACAGGGCGCGCGGTCGGCCGCGGCTCGGCGACCACGATCGTGGCGCGGGCTCCGGCGCAGGCCGCGAGCACCCGGTCGAGCAGCGCCCGCCCGCCGACCCGGACGCCGGGCTTGTCCGTGCCCCCGAGGCGGCGTGCGGCGCCTCCGGCGAGCACCAGGGCGTCGTAGGCGTCGCCGCCCCGGCCCGCGGCGCCGAGCGCGCGGTCGGTCGGGGAACGGCGCTGCTCGGGCTGCCCGACGGCTTCGGTCATCCCCCGAGTATGGGCGTACTGCGGATCATTGCCACCCCCGAGGGGGTGGCGGCGCGGATGATCCGCGGGCGGCGGTCCGGCCGCCGCCCGCGGTCAGAGCGAGCGCAGCAGCACCGCCGGCTGTTCCACGCAGTCCGCCACGTAGCGCAGGAAGCCGCCCGCCGTGCCCCCGTCGCACACCCGGTGGTCGAAGGTGAGGGAGAGCTGGACGACCTGGCGGACCGCCAACTCCCCTTCGTGGACCCATGGCTTGGGGGTGATCCGGCCGACGCCGAGCATGGCGGCCTCGGGGTGGTTGATGATCGGCGTGGAGCCGTCGACCCCGAACACCCCGTAGTTGTTCAGCGTGAAGGTGCCGCCGGTCAGGTCGCCCGGCGTCAGCGTCCCGGTCCGCGCCGCCTCGGTGAGCCGCGCGAACTCGGCGCTCAGCGACTCGGCCCCGCGCGCGTGGGCGTCCCGTACGACGGGGACGACGAGCCCGCGCTCGGTCTGCGCGGCGAACCCGAGGTGCACCTCGTCGAGCCGCACGATCTCGCGCCGCTCCATGTCCACCGTGGCGTTCAGCTCCGGGTAGCGGGCCAGGGCCGCCGTGCAGATGCGGGCGAGCAGCGCCAGGACGGAGATCTTCGGCCCGGCGGACGGGCCGGTCGCGGAGTTCATCGCCACGCGCGCGTGCATGAGTTCGGTGGCGTCGGCGTCCACCCAGCACGTGGCGTCGGGGATCTCGCGCCGGCTGCGGGACAGCTTGTCGGCGACGGCGCCCCGGATGCCGCGCAGGGGCGTGCGGTGACCCTGCGGGGCGGCTGTCATGGGAGCGGGCGCCGTGGGGGCCGGTGCAGGTGTCGTGGATACGGATGTCGTTGATACGGGTGCCGCGGCGGGCGCCTCGGCGCGGGCCGTCATCGCGCTCTCCACGTCCGCCCGCAGAATGAGCCCGTCCCGGCCGGAACCCGTCAATTCCCGCAGGTCGAGCCCGTGTTCACGGGCCAGCCTGCGGACGAGCGGGGAGATCACCGGGACGGGACCGGCGGGCCGGTCGGGGCGGACGGGCGGCGCGACGGGCTCGCGCAGGGCCGTCGGGCGCGTGGCCGCCGCTTCGGCCGCCGCGGCCCTGACCCGCCTGCGCCGCGCCGGAGCGGCGGCGGTCCCGTACCCCACCAGCACGTTCCCCGAGCCTTCCGACTTCTCAGTCTTCTCGGCCTTCTCGGCCTTCTCGGGACTCTCCGACCCGGCACCGGCGACACCGGCAGCCCCGGACACCCCGGCAGCGACGGGAGCCGCGTCCTCCGCCCCGACGGCCACCGTCAGCAGCGGTGCGCCGACCGGCAGTTCGGACCCTTCGTCACCAAAGCGGGCCGTGACCACGCCCGCGTACGGGCACGGCACGTCGACGAGCGCCTTGGCCGTCTCCACCTCGACGACCGGCTGGTCGACGGCGACCACGTCACCGACCTGCACCAGCCATCGCACGATCTCCGCCTCGGTGAGCCCCTCCCCGAGATCGGGCAGCTTGAACTCCAGAACCCGTGCCATCAGCGCACCGTCCCTTCCCCGCCGTCCTGCACCGGTCCCACTCTCACTGATCCCACTGCAACCGCGCCACGGCGTCCAGCACCCGGTCCACTCCCGGGAGATGGTGCCGCTCCAGCATCGGCGGCGGATACGGAATGTCGAAACCGGCCACCCGCAGCACCGGCGCCTCCAGGTGGTGGAAGCAGCGCTCGGTGACGCGCGCGGCTATCTCCCCGCCCGGCCCGCCGAAACCGCCCGACTCGTGCACCACGACCGCCCGCCCGGTGCGGCGCACGGACGCGGCGACCGTCGCGTCGTCGAACGGCACCAGGGAGCGCAGGTCGACCACTTCGAGGTCCCAGCCCTCGCTGCGGGCCGCCTCGGCCGCTTCCAGGCAGACGGGCACGGACGGCCCGTACGTGATGAGCGTGGCGCTGGTCCCGGGGCGGCGGACCACCGCCGTGCCGATGGGGTCGACGTCCGTCGGCGCCTCGGGGTTCCAGGAGTCCTTCGCCCAGTAGAGGCGCTTGGGTTCGAGGAAGACGACCGGGTCGTCGGAGGCGATCGAGCGGCGCAGCAGCCCGTACGCGTCGGCGACCGTGGCGGGCGTGACGACGGTGAGGCCGGGCGTCGCCATGTAGTACGCCTCGGAGGAGTCGCTGTGGTGCTCGACGCCGCCGATGCCGCCGCCGTAGGGCACGCGGACGGTGATGGGCAGCGGCATGGCGCCGCGCGTCCTGTTCCGCATCCGGGCGACGTGCGAGATCAGCTGCTCGAAGGCCGGGTAGGCGAACGCGTCGAACTGCATCTCCACGACGGGCCGCAGGCCGTACATCGCCATGCCGACGGCGGTGCCGAGGATGCCGGCCTCGGCCAGCGGCGTGTCCGTGCAGCGGTCCTCGCCGAACTCCTTGGCGAGCCCGTCGGTGATCCGGAAGACACCGCCGAGGGTGCCCACGTCCTCACCCATGACGTGCACGGTCGGGTCGTCGGCCATGGCGTCCCGCAGGGCTCTGCCGAGCGCCTGCGCCATGGTCGCCGGCTTGGCGGCCGGCTTGGCGGCGACGGTGGTCATTCCCCGCCCCCTTCCTGCGATCCCTCGGACGCCTCGGCCTCGGCCTCCAGCTCGGCCCGCAACTGGGCCGCCTGCTCCCGCAGTTGGGAGGTCTCCTCGGCGTACACGTCGGTGAACAGGTCCATCGGGTCCAGCACCGGGTCCTGGTTCATGGCCTCGCGCAGGGCCGCCGCCATCCGCTCCGCGTCGTCGCGCACGGCCTGCATCCCCGCCTCGTCGATGAGTCCGCGCTCCGTCAGCTCCCGCTCCAGGAGCAGGATCGGGTCGTGCGCGCGCCAGGTCTCGACCTCGGCGTCGCTGCGGTAGCGGGTCGCGTCGTCGGCGTTCGTGTGCGCGTCCATCCGGTACGTGATGGCCTCGATCAGCGTCGGACCGCCGCCCCCGCGCGCGCGGGTGACGGCCTCGGTGAGGACCTCGTGCATCGCCACCGCGTCGTTCCCGTCGACCAGCCGGCCCGGCATCCCGTACCCGACGGCCTTGTGGGCCAGGGACGGCGCCGCGGTCTGCTTGGCCAGCGGCACGGAGATGGCGAACCCGTTGTTCTGCACCAGGAAGACGACCGGCGCCTGCCAGACGGCGGCGAAGTTCATCGCCTCGTGGAAGTCGCCCTCACTGGTCCCGCCGTCGCCCACCATGGCGAGCGCCACCACGTCGTCGCCCTTGAGCCGTGCGGCGTGCGCAAGGCCCACGGCGTGCGGGAGCTGCGTCGCCAGCGGTGTGGACAGCGGCGCGATGCGGTGCTCGCGCGGGTCGTAGCCGGTGTGCCAGTCGCCGCGCAGCAGGGTCAGGGCCTGGACGGGGTCGAGGCCGCGGGCCACGGCGGCGAGGGTGTCGCGGTAGCTGGGGAAGAGCCAGTCGCGCTCCTCCAGGGCGAGCGCCGCGGCGACCTCGGCGGCCTCCTGGCCGGTCGTCGAGGGGTACACGGCGAGACGGCCCTGCTTGGTCAGGGCGGTCGCCTGCGCGTTGTACCTCCGGCCGCGCACCACCTCCGCGTAGAGCCGGCGCAGGAGCTCGGGATCGGCGTCCGCGGCGGCGTCGGTGCCCAGCACCCGATGGGGCTCCGCGTCGGGCAGCAGCGGCGCGGGGTCCGTGCGGGGCTGCCAGGCGGGCGGCGGCGTCGGTGCGCCGGCGCCGCGGGTGGCCCGCTGCTCCATGACCGTCATGACGGCACCTCCTCGTGGGAGTGGCTGTGAAGGCGCGTCGGATGTGATGCGCCTCACCTACCGATTGTTCGGTCGTCGGCACATTTTGGCTACAGGCACCTCCAGGCTGTGGACAAACGGTTCTCCACAGCCTGAGATGAATGCAGTACGTCCATGGTAAGGAGGCGGGGGCACATGGCATCTGAACAAATGGCCGACGGCTCCGGGGGTCCGGAATCCGGCGGCTACGACCCCGCGGCCCGTCCACTGGACGCCATCGACCGCGACATCCTGCAGATGCTGCAGAAGGACGGCCGGGCGTCGATACGTTCGGTGGCCGAGCGTGTCCATGTGTCACGGGCGAACGCGTACGCCCGGATCAACCGCCTCATCGACGACGGCGTGATCCGCGGCTTCGGCGCCCGCGTCAACCACGAGCGGGCCGGTCAGGGTGCCTCCGCGTACATCACGCTCAAGATCGTCCAGAACTCCTGGCGCACGGTCCGCGACCAGCTGCGCCGGATGCCCGAGGCCTCACACATCGCGCTGGTCAGCGGCGACTTCGACGTGCTCATCCTGGTCCACACACAGGACAACCGCGCCCTGCGCGAACTCGTCCTCACCAAGCTCCAGGCCATCCCCGAGGTGCTCAGCACCCGCACGCTGCTGGTCTTCGAGGAGGAGGACCTGGAGCCGGACGCCTAGGGCCTGTCGGAGGGCGTGCGGCCGGCCCGTCAGCCTTCTTTGCGCAGGCCCTGGAAGACCAGTTCCACGACGGCGTCGGCCACCTCGCGGTCGGCGAGGCCGCCGCCGTCGGGCCGGTACCACTCCACGATCGAGTTGATCATCCCGAAGACGAGGCGCGTGGCGAGCCGCACGTCTATGTCGCTGCGCACGTCCCCGTCGGCCGCGGCCGCCTTGAGCAGCGCGGCGACCTGGTGGTCGAACTCCCGGCGGCGCTCCATGGCCCACCGCTCGGTGCCCGTGTTGCCGCGCACCCGCAACAGGAGCGTCACGTAGGGCAGTTCGGCGGTCAGCACCTCGACCATGCGCCGCGTGACGTGCTCCAGGCGCTCCACCGCGCGTCCCACGCGCGCGGGTTCCTCGTCGAGGATCCCGAAGAGGCCGTCCAGCGCACGGCTGACGGCGCGGCGCAGCAACTCCTCCTTGCCCGTCACGTGGTGGTAGATCGACGACTTGGAGATGCCCGCCGCCTTGGAGAGGTGCTCCATGGACGTGCCGTCGTAGCCCCGCTCGTTGAAGACGGTCACAGCGACCGCGAGCAGGCTGTCGGGGGTGTAGGTGTCGCGCCGTACGGCGGGGTCACGTCGTGCTGTGGTCATGCGGAGCCCTCCCGCTTGTCGGGGGCGTACGAGTGGCGATAGAGCGCCAGGGACGGCGCGTAGCGCCCGGAGGGATCGCGCAGATGCAGGTCGTCGAGGAGGGCGTACGCCCAGTTCTTGCCGAGCCTGCGGCTCCACTCGATGGGTCCCAGCGGGTAGTTCACGCCGAGCCGCATGGCGGTGTCGACGTCCTCCTCGGTGGCCACGCCCTTGGCGACGGCGTCGTGCGCCAGGTCGATGATCCGGGCGACGGTACGGGCGACGATCATGCCCGGGACGTCCCCGATGACGCTGACGTCCTTGCCGAGCGCCTGGAAGAGGCCGACGGCCTCCTGCACGGTGCGCTGGTTCGCGTCCCGGGCCGCGGCCAGCGCGATCCGGGTCGCCTTGCGGTAGTCGAGCGCGAGGTCGAAGTAGACGACGTCCCGGTACTCGATCGACGTCTGCCCGTCCGCCAGGGCGAGTTGGCCGCCGCCGGGCAGCACCAGGCGCGTGCCGTTGTCCTCGTCCTCCTCGCGCACCTCGATGCCCGCCTCGCGGATGAGGGCGAGCACCTCGCGCGCGGGCCCCAGATCGCCCTCGGCGACCACGTAGGCGGGCTGGTCGGCGGGGGCCTCCGTGCGCGGCTCGGGGCGCTCCTCGCCCTCCCCGTACGCGTACCAGCCCTGGCCCGACTTGCGGCCGGTGCGCCCGGCCTCGACCAGCCGGCGCTGGGCCAGCGACGGCCGGAACTTCACGTCCTGGAAGAAGCCCTCCCACACGGAGCGCGTCACGGCCTCGTTGACGTCCTGGCCGATGAGGTCGGTCAGTTCGAAGGCCCCCATCCGGAAGCCGCCGCTCTCGCGCAGCACGGCGTCGATGGTCGCCGGTTCGGCGCCCTGGTCCTCGTAGACCGCGAACGCCTCCGCGTAGAAGGGCCGCGCGATCCTGTTCACCAGGAAGCCGGGGGTGTCGGCGCAGGCCACGGGGGTCTTTCCCCAGGCGCGTGCGGTCTCGTACGCGCGCGTGGCCGCGGTGACGTCGGTGGCGGAGCCGGAGACGACCTCCACCAGCGGCATCAGGGGCGCCGGGTTGAAGAAGTGCAGTCCGACGAAACGTCCCGGCAGGCGCATCGCCCCGCCGATCGCCGTGACGGACAGGGACGAGGTGTTCGTGGCGAGCAGACAGTCGTCCGCGACGACGGCCTCCAGGTCGCGCAGCAGCGCCTGCTTGACATCCAGCCGCTCCAGGACGGCCTCGACGACGAGGGCCGCGTCCGCCAGCTCGTCCAGCGTCTGCGCGGGCGCGAGACGGCCGACGGCGGCCGCCCGCTCGTCCGCGGACATCCGGCCCTTCTCGACGAGCCGGCCGAGCCGGGCGGCGATCGCCTCGGCGGCCGACTTCGCCCGGCCGGGAACAGCGTCGTACAGCCGGACGGGATGCCCCGCGACCAGGGCGACCTGGGCGATGCCCTGGCCCATGGTGCCGGTGCCCACCACGCCCACGAGACGCTCATGTGCTGTCATGCCGGTGATCCTCCCGCACCCGGCGGCACCGCGCGGGCGCGGGGCTCATTGAGCCGGTTTTCCACAGCTTCTCCGCACCCCCTTGTCCCGACCGATCGTTCGGTTACTCTAACTCTGTCCGCTCGTCCCTGCCCAGCCCTGCCCCAGTCCCGCCCCAGCTCTGCGGCTCGACGGAGAGCCGCTGCCGACGAGGAGTTGGTCCGCCATGGCCGCCGACCTGACCGCCCACGACCTGATCGCCCAGCACCGGCCGACGCTCGACAAGGCGCTGGAGACGATCCGCACCCGCGCCTACTGGTCCCCCCACCCCGAGCACCCCAAGGCGTACGGGGACACCGAGGGGCGGCCCAGCCTGAGCATGCCGGAGGGCAAGGCCGCCTTCGACGCACTGCTCGGCACCCGCGTCGACCTGGGCCAGCCCGGCACGGACGACTTCGTCGGGGGTGAAGTCTCGCCGTACGGGATCGAGTTGGGCATCACCTATCCGCACGCCGACGTCGACACCCTGCTGCCGGCCATGCGCGCGGGCATGCGCGCGTGGCGCGAGGCGGGCGCCGAGGTGCGCGCGGTGGTCTGCCTGGAGATCCTGGCCCGGATCGGCGCGCGGACGCACGAGTTCGCGCACGCGGTCATGCACACCAGCGGCCAGGCCTTCATGATGGCGTTCCAGGCCGGCGGCCCGCACGCACAGGACCGCGGCCTCGAAGCCGTGGCGTACGCGTACGTGGAGCAGGTGCGCACCCCCGACACCGCGGAGTGGTCCAAGCCCCAGGGCAAGCGCGACCCCCTGGTGCTGGCCAAGGAGTTCACGCCGGTCGGGCGCGGCGTCGCGCTGCTGATCGGCTGCAACACGTTCCCGACGTGGAACGGGTATCCGGGCCTGTTCGCCTCCCTGGCGACCGGCAACCCGGTGCTCGTGAAGCCCCACCCGCGCGCGGTGCTGCCGCTCGCGCTCACCGTCCAGGTCGCCCGCGAGGTCCTCGCCGAGGCGGGCTTCGACCCGAACCTGGTGGCGCTGGCGGCCGAGCGGCCCGGCGAGGGCATCGCCAAGACCCTGGCCGTGCGCCCCGAGATCAAGATCATCGACTACACGGGCTCGACCGCCTTCGGCGACTGGCTGGAGACCCACGCCCGGCAGGCGCAGGTCTACACGGAGAAAGCCGGCGTCAACACGGTCGTGATCGACTCGACCGACCGCTACCAGGGCATGCTGTCGAACCTGGCGTTCTCGCTGTCCCTGTACAGCGGCCAGATGTGCACCACCCCGCAGAACCTGCTGATCCCGCGCGAGGGCATCACCACGGACGAGGGCCCGAAGTCGTACGACGAGGTCGTCGCGGACCTCGCGCAGGCGGTCAGCGGCCTCCTCGGCGACGACGCCCGGGCGAACGCACTGCTGGGCGCCCTGGTGAACCCGGACGTGAAGGCCCGCCTGGACGCGGCCGCGGGCCTCGGCGAAGTCGCCCTCCCCACCCGGGAGATCAGCAACCCGGACTTCCCCGACGCCGTCGTGCGCACCCCGGTGATGGTCAAGCTGGACGGCGCCAAGCCCGACGCGGAGGCCGCCTACATGAGCGAGTGCTTCGGCCCGGTCTCCTTCGCGGTCGCCGTCGACTCCACTCAGGACGCGGTGGAGCTGCTGCGGCGCACGGTGCGCGAGAAGGGCGCCATGACGGTCGGCGCGTACACCACCTCCGAGGAGGTGGCGCAGGCCGTCGAGGAGGTCTGCCTGGAGGAGTGCGCCCAGCTGTCGCTCAACCTGACGGGCGGGGTGTACGTGAACCAGACGGCGGCGTTCTCCGACTTCCACGGCTCGGGCGGCAACCCCGCGGCGAACGCGGCCCTGTGCGACGGGGCCTTCGTGGCGAACCGCTTCCGCGTGGTCGAGGTCCGCCGCGAGACCGTGTGAGGCACTGGCAGGAGATCTACTGGGGCGCGTGCGTGCTGTGCGCGCTCCAGTGGAAGAGCGTCATCCCGACGCTGGTGGCCAGGTTGTAGCTGGACACCTGGGGCCGCATCGGCAGGGACACCAACTGGTCGGCGCGCTCGCGCAGTTCGGGTGACAGGCCGCTGCGCTCGGACCCGAAGGCCAGCAGGGCGTCGTCCGGCAGCCTCAGGCCGCGGATGTCGGCGCCCTCGGGGTCGAGCGCGTACAGCGGGCCGCTCGGCAGCTCGTCGACCGCGAGCCGCTCCACGGCGGTCGCGAAGTGCAGCCCGGCCCCGCCCCGGACGACCGTGGGGTGCCAGGGGTCGAGGCTGCCCGTCGTGACGACGCCGGTGGCGCCGTAGCCGGCGGCGAGGCGGATGACGGCGCCCGCGTTGCCGAGGTTGCGCGGGTTGTCGAGGACGACGACCGGGGTCGTGCGTCCGGTCCCGCCGAGCGCGGCGAGGTGGTCGGCCCGTGCGGGGCGCCCGGCGAGCGCGGCGACCCCGGTGGGGTGCAGCCGCGGCACGAGCCCGCGCAGCACGTCGCCCGGGACCTCCACGAGGAGCCCGGCCAGCTCCGGTACGACGTCGGGGGCCAGGTCGTCCGCCAGCGCGAGCGTGGCCGCCCGGTCGGCCGCGAGCGCGACGGGGACGTCGGCGTCGAAGCGCACGGCGTGCTTGAGCGCGTGGAACCCGTCGAGCAGCACCGCCGTGTCCGCGAGCCGCCGCCAGTCGCGCACGGCGCCCTCGGGGGTGGTGTGCCGCATGCCGTCCGCCGTGTCCGTCCCGCTCATGGCAGGAAGCCTACGTTCGCGCCGTGGGCGGTTGAGCCGCCAGCGGCTCGACGCCGTCCGCCGGACGCTGGCCGGGCACCGCGGCACGCCTCGTACGGGCGAGAACGCGGCCACGCGCGCGTGCCGCCCGGCCGCCGATCCGCTTCAGGAACGACGTCGGCAGGAACACCGCGTCGGCGGCGATCATCGCGAGCGAGAAGAAGGGCAGTCCGAGGACCACGGCGATGACGGAGTGCTCGACCATCATCAGCGCCAGCAGGACGTTCTTCACGCGCCGGTTGAAGACCGTGAACGGGAAGGCGACCTGGACGACGACCGTCCCGTACGTCACGAGCAGCACGATCGGGCCGTACGCGGTGAGCAGGTCGCCCAGGGCGGGCCACGGCGAGAAGTAGTCCAGGTGGAGCGGGTAGTAGACCGCGGTGCCGTCCTGCCAGCGGCTGCCCTGGATCTTGTACCAGCCGGCCGTCGCGTAGATCAGGCACGCCTCGACCATGATCATCAGGAGGGCGGCGTTGTGGACGAGGTTCGCGACGACGTCGCCCAGCAGGCGCGGTTGGCCGAACGGGTCGCGGCGGTTCAGGTACCACCACACCCCCTGGACGCCCCACAGCCCCCAGAAGAAGGCCGCCCAGCCGCCGCTCAGGTCGCCCATGAACGTGGTCACCGAGAGCGCGAGGCCCACGACCCACCACAGGACGGGCCCGGCCCGGTCCTCGGTGAACAGCCCTTCCCGCGCGCGTGCGGCCCGCCGCGCGTCGAGCGACCACACCTGCCCGCACCGGGTGAGGACCAGGTAGATCGACATGAGGTGGATGACGTTGTCGCCGCCGTCCCCCAGGAAGACGCTGCGGTTCTGCAGCGACAGCACGCCGATCATGAAGAACACCGACATGGTGCGCGTCCGCCAGCCCAGCATCAGCAGCAGGGAGGCGAGCACGGCCGCCGCGTAGACGAACTCGAACCACACCCGGCCGTCGGACCACATCAGCGCGGTGAACGCGTCGTTGTCCGCGATGAGCTGCTGCGCCATGCCCCAGCTCCACGGCCCGTCGGGGCCGTACAGCTCCTGGCGGTGCGGGTACTCGCGCAGCAGGAACAGCAGCCAGGTCGCGGAGAACCCGATCCGTATGACGGCGCTCTGGTACGGGCCGAGCGCGGACGCGGTGACCCGCTGGACACCGGTGGCGAGACGTCCCGTGACGGGGACCTCGACGCGGCTCACCGGGCACCGCCGGCCGTCGGGGCCAGCACCCGCACGCGCGTGCCGCTGTCGAGCGGCGCGTCGTGCGAGGTCACCGTCCACCAGGCCACCTGCCGGTAGAGCGGCTTCTGGTTCACCTTCTCGTCACTCCACTTCGGCGGCTCGATCGTGGTGGACCGGGAGCGGACCTGGACGCGCTCCATCACGTCCTTGCCGCCCCCGACGTCCAGCCGGGCCAGCCGCAGCACGAGGATGCGGCGCAGGTACTGCTCGGACAGCGTGCCGCGCAGGCCGGTGGGCCGGTCCTGGGCGTCGTGCGTCCCCACGTAGACGTCCCAGGCGCGGCGCAGTTCGTTCTGCTGGGTGTGGCTGGGCAGCAGGTTCCCGTCGATGGCGGCGCCGTCCTGCGCGGACAGGTCGTACCAGCGGGTCTGCCGCAGTTCGCCGTCGGGCGTGCGCAGCTCGGCGCGGGCCTGCACGGCGATGTTCTGCTGCAGCGGGTTGGGGGCGAACAGCTTCCAGTTCTGCTCGAACTCCGGGTAGACCCAGTCGTCGACCAGCGCGCCGTGCTGCTTGGACACCGTGTTCGCGGGCGCGACGTGCAGGAACACCATCGCGAGGTGGAAGCAGGCGCCGACGGCGACGATCGCGAGGGCGAGGGCCGCGACCACCTGGTACCGGAAGGAGAGCCCGGCGATGCCCGGGCGAGTGGGCGGCGGCAGGGCGGGCTCGGGTCGGGGACGGGGACCGGGATCGGCCGATCGGGGTCCGGGCTCGGGCCGGGACCCGGCGGGCTCAGGCCCGGGACCGGGTCGGGGCCCGGAATCAGCGGGCTCAGGCCCGTAACCGGCGGGCTCAGGCCCGGGTCCGGGACTGGCGGGCTCAGGCCCGGGACCGGAAGCTACGGGCTCAGGCCCGGGACCGGAAGCTACGGGCTCAGGCCCGGGACCGGAGGCTGCGGGCTCAGGCTCAGGCTCAGGTCCAGAGTCAGCGGGCTCAGGCCCGGACCCTGGACCGGACTCAGCGGGCTCGGCCCCGGACCCGGATCCGGCATCGACGAGGCCGGGCCCGGCCGACTGCGGAACCGCCCGCTCCGGCAGGGGACGGGCGCCCTCGTCCGCGGCGCCTGTTTCCGTCTCCATCGGTCTCCCCGATCCCGGTCCTTCGATCCTCTGGCCCATCCGGCGTCCGGCGCCCGACGCCGAACCGATTCCGCGTCGACGTCCCGCGGCTGCGACGCACGGAACGGTACTGGGGAGCGGCGGCCCGGCACAGATGCCTGCGGTTATCCACAGGCCGGGACGTTCAGGGTTGACACCCTACGGCGCCGCGCCCCACCATTGAATCCGACGAACCGAACGATCGGTCGGGAGCGGGCCAGGGCCCGGCCGTGAACCGGACAGCCGAGGTCGAGGGGGCCTGGAATGGCGACAGCAGCACCGCAGCAGACGGCGCGGCCGGACGGCACCGCCGGGTTCCAGGCCGCGTTCGACGCGGCCGTGGCGGCGGACGAGCGCATCGAGCCGCGCGACTGGATGCCCGACGCCTATCGCGCCACGCTGGTGCGCCAGATCGCCCAGCACGCCCACTCCGAGATCATCGGCATGCAGCCCGAGGCGAACTGGATCACGCGCGCCCCCTCCCTGCGCCGCAAGGCGATCCTGATGGCGAAGGTGCAGGACGAGGCGGGGCACGGGCTGTACCTGTACAGCGCGGCGGAGACCCTCGGCACGGGCCGCGACGAGCTGCTCGACAAGCTGCACAGCGGCCGCCAGAAGTACTCGTCGATCTTCAACTACCCGACGCTGACCTGGGCCGACGTCGGAGCGATCGGCTGGCTGGTGGACGGCGCGGCGATCACGAACCAGGTGCCGCTGTGCCGCTGCTCGTACGGGCCGTACGCACGCGCCATGGTCCGCATCTGCAAGGAGGAGTCCTTCCACCAGCGGCAGGGGTACGAGCTGCTGCTCGCGCTCAGCCGGGGCACCGAGGCGCAGCACGCGATGGCCCAGGACGCGGTGGACCGCTGGTGGTGGCCCTCGCTCATGATGTTCGGCCCGCCCGACGACGAGTCGGCGCACTCGGCGCAGTCGATGGAGTGGAAGATCAAGCGCCACTCGAACGACGAGCTGAGGCAGCGCTTCGTCGACATCTGCGTCCCCCAGGCCGAGTCCCTCGGCCTGACGCTCCCCGACCCGGAGCTGCGGTGGAACGAGGAGCGCGGCCAGCACGACTTCGGCCCGATCGACTGGACGGAGTTCAAGCAGGTCCTCAAGGGCAACGGGCCGTGCAACGAGCAGCGCATCACCCAGCGCAGGCGCGCCCACGACGAGGGCGCCTGGGTGCGCGAGGCCGCAGCGGCCCACGCGGCCAAGCATTCCAAGGCCACGACGGAAGAAGGCAGGGCGGCATGAGCGAGACCCCCAGCAGCACCTCCAGCGGGCAGGAGTGGCCCCTGTGGGAGGTCTTCGTGCGCTCCCGCCGGGGCCTGGCCCACACCCACGCCGGCAGCCTGCACGCCCCGGACGCGGAGCTGGCCCTGCGCAACGCGCGGGATCTGTACACCCGGCGCGGCGAGGGCGTCTCGCTCTGGGTCGTCCCGTCGGCGGCCATCACCGCCTCCTCGCCGGACGAGAAGGACCCGTTCTTCGAGCCCTCCGCGGACAAGCCGTACCGGCACCCCACGTTCTACGAGATCCCGGAAGGGGTGAAGCACCTGTGACGCAGCCCGTGCAGACCGACGTCGCGGCGGCCGCCCTGGCCCTCGGCGACGACGCCCTCGTGCTCTCGCACCGCCTGGGGGAGTGGGCGGGCCACGCCCCGGTCCTGGAGGAGGAGGTCGCCCTGGCGAACATCGCGCTCGACCTGCTCGGTCAGGCCCGCGTCCTGCTGAGCACGGCGGGCGACGAGGACGAGCTGGCCTACCTCCGCGAGGAGCGCGCCTTCCGGAACGTGCAGTTGGTCGAGCAGCCGAACGGCGACTTCGCGCACACCATCGTCCGCCAGCTCTTCTTCTCCGTGTACCAGCAGCTGCTGTACGGCCAACTGGCCGACGGGGAATCGGAGTTCGCGCCGCTGGCCGCCAAGGCGGTCAAGGAGGTGGCCTACCACCAGGACCACGCCCGGCAGTGGACGCTGCGCCTCGGCGACGGCACGGAGGAGAGCCACGCCCGGACGCAGCGCGCGGTCGACGCCCTGTGGCGCTTCACGGGCGAGCTGTTCCAGCCCGTCCCGGGAGTCTCCGTCAACTGGCAGGAGATGCGGGTCAGTTGGCACGCGACGGTGACCTCGGTGCTGCGCGAGGCCACGCTGACGGTGCCCGACGGCCCGCAGACCGGTGCCTGGAGCGCCGGTGCCGGGCGGCAGGGCCTGCACACCGAGTCGTTCGGCCGGATGCTCGCCGAGATGCAGCACCTGCACCGCAGCCATCCGGGGGCGTCATGGTGACGCTCGCCCGCGCCCCGCACGAGGCCGCCGGCGGGGAGACACCGCTCGAGGCGGAGCTGCGCAGGATCGCCGGCTCGGTGCCCGACCCCGAGCTGCCCGTCCTGAGCCTGACCGAGCTGGGCGTGCTGCGCGCCGTGCACACGCTCGGCCCCGGCCGGGTCGAGGTCGAGCTGAGCCCCACGTACACGGGGTGTCCCGCGATCGAGGCCATGTCGACCGACATCGAGCGGGTCCTGCACGAGCACGGCGTCCCCGACGTCACCGTCCGCCCGGTGCTCTCCCCCGCCTGGACGACGGACGACATCACGCCCGAAGGCCGCCGCAAGCTGCGGGAGTTCGGCATCGCGCCGCCGCGCACCACGCGCGCGCCCGCCGGACCGGTCGCCGTCGCCCTCGGCCCGACCCGGCACACCGGCGGGCCGGGCGGCACCGACGGGACGGACCCGGCCGACGGGACGGACGCGATCGCCTGCCCGCACTGCGGCTCGACCGACACCGAGCTGCTCAGCCGGTTCTCCTCCACGGCCTGCAAGGCGCTGCGCCGCTGCCTCGCCTGCCGTGAACCCTTCGACCACTTCAAGGAGTTGCGATGACCCAGGAGGCGACTCCCGAGGTGGCGCAGGGCACGCCCAGGGCCCGGTTCCACCGGCTCCGGGTCACGGCGGTCGACCGGCTCACCGACGACTCCGTCGCCCTCACCTTCACCGTCCCCGACGAGCTGCGCGAGGCGTACCGCTACGCACCGGGCCAGCACCTCGCCCTGCGCCGCACCGCGGACGGCGCCGAGATCCGTCGCACGTACTCGATCTGCTCCGCGGCTCCGGCCGACGAGGCGCCGCGGCTGCTGCGGGTCGGCGTGCGTCTGGTGGACGGCGGCGCGTTCTCGACGTACGCCCACAAGGAGATCGCCGTCGGCGACGAGCTGGAGGTGATGACCCCGGCCGGCCGCTTCACCCTCGACCCGGCCCCCGGGCACTACGCCGCGGTGGTCGGCGGCAGCGGCATCACCCCGGTCCTCTCGATCGCGACGACGCTCCTGGAGCGCACCCCCGAGGCCCGGTTCTGCCTGATCCGCAGCGACCGGACCACCGCGTCGACGATGTTCCTGGAGGAGGTCGCCGACCTGAAGGACCGGTACGCCGACCGGTTCCAGCTGGTCACCGTGCTCTCCCGGGAGGAGCAGCAGGCCGGGCTCGCGTCGGGCCGGCTCGACCGGGAGCGGCTCGCGGAGCTGCTGCCCGCGCTGCTGCCGGTGGAGCGGGTGGCGGGCTGGTTCCTGTGCGGGCCGTTCGGCCTGGTGCAGGGCGCCGAGCGGGCACTGCGGGGCCTGGGCGTGCGGCGTGACCGCATCCACGAGGAGATCTTCCACGTGGACGACGGCCCGGCACCGGTCCGTCCGGCCCGTCCGGGCGGGGTCTCGGCGCCCGCGCACAGCACGGTGACCGCGCAGCTCGACGGCCGTTCGGGCAGCTGGCCGGTGCAGGACGGGGAGTCCCTCCTGGAGACGGTGCTGCGCAACCGGCCGGACGCGCCGTACGCGTGCAAGGGCGGCGTGTGCGGCACCTGCCGCGCCTTCCTCGTCTCGGGTTCCATCGCCATGGACCGCAACTTCGCGCTGGAGCCGGAGGAGACCGAGGCCGGTTACGTGCTGGCCTGCCAGTCCCATCCGACCACGGAGAAGGTGGAGCTGGACTTCGACCGCTGAGCACGGCCATGTAGAACCTGTTCTCTTCTCGGAGCGCCTGCTCTATCTTGACGGTCCGTCAGATCCTGGTGGGCAGTGGGAACGGGAGGAACGACCGGTGGACTTCACCTTCTCCGAGGAGCAGCAGGCGGCCGTCGAGGCGGCCAAGGCGGTGTTCACTCCGGTGGCGCCCGACGGCGTACCGAGCCCCTCGCTCACCTCGGGCGCCGTGGCCGACGACTTCGACCGCGCGCTGTGGGCCAAGGCCGCCGACGCCGATCTGCTGAGCCTGCTGATCGGGCCGGAGCATGGCGGGGCGGGGCTGGACGCCGTCGCCCTGTGCCTGGTGCTGCGCGAGTCCGCGAAGGTCCTCGCCCGGCTCCCGCTCCTCGAGCACAGCGCGGCGGCGGCGACCGTCCAGGCGTACGGCGACGAGGAGTTGAGGCAGGAGATCCTCCCCCGCGCGGGCCGCGGCGAGCTCGCCCTGACCGTGGCGTCGGCGGGCCGCACCGGGCACGACCCGGCCGAGCTCGCGGTCACGGCCCGGTGCGAGACGGACACCGCGAGCGCGGGCTGGATCCTGGACGGGGTGCAGACGGCGGTGCCCTGGGCGTTCGGCGCCGACCGGATCGTCGTGCCCGCCCACACCGGCGACGGCTCCGCGGTCCTCGCGATCCTCCCGGGCCCGGCCGCGGGGCAGGCGTCGGAGTTGCCCGGCCTCACCGTCGCCGAGCAGATCTCCACGACCGGCGAGCGGCTGGCCGAACTGCGGCTGGACGGTGTGCACATCGATCCCCGGCACGTCATCGAGGACGCGGCGGCCTGGCCCCGGCTGCACGATCTGCTCGCCACCGGCACCTGCGCGCTCGCGCTCGGCCTCGGCGAGGGCGTCCTCAAGATGACCAGCGACTACACGGGCAAGCGCGAGCAGTTCGGGCATCCGATCGCCACGTTCCAGGCCGTCGCCGTGCAGGCCGCCGACCGCTACATCGATCTGCGGGCCATGGAGGCCACCCTGTGGCAGGCCGCCTGGCGCATCAGCAGCGGTGCCGCGGGCGCCCTGCCGGTCGCCGGTGACGTGGCGGTCGCCAAGACCTGGGCGTCCGACGGCGTACGACGCGTCGTGCAGACCGCACAGCACCTGCACGGCGGCTTCGGCGCCGACACGGACTACCCGCTGCACCGCTACCACGCGTGGGCCAAGCACCTGGAGCTGTCGCTCGGCCCGGCCGCCGCGCACGAAGAGGCACTCGGCGACCTGCTCGCCGCCCACCCGCTCGGCTGAGCGGGTCCCGCGACCGACCGGTCGGGAGGCTGAGCGGGTCCTAGACGACGGCGCCCGGCTGTCCCTTGTCGTCCACGACCGGACGGCCGGCCGCTTCCCACGCCTGCATGCCGCCCGCCACGTTCACCGCGTCGACGCCCTGCTGCAGCAGGTACTGCGTCACCTGGGCGGAGCGGCCGCCGACCCGGCAGACCACGTTGACCCGGCCGTCCTGCGGGGCGGCCTCGGTCAGCTCGCCGTAGCGCGCGACGAACTCACTCATGGGGATGTGCAGGGCGGCGGCGGCATGACCCGCCTGCCACTCGTCGTCCTCCCGCACATCGAGGAGGAAGTCGCCGTCCTTGAGCTCGTCGACACCGATCGTGGGCACACCAGAACCGAAAACCATGCCCCCGACGCTACCCGAGGCACGCACCGCCTCAGGACGCGGTCAGCCGCTCCAGCTCGGCCTCCCGCTCGGCGACCTGCGCGAGCAGCTGCTCGGCGATCTCGTCGAGCAGCGTGTCCGGGTCGTCCGGCGCCATCCGCAGCATCGAGCCGATGGCGCTCTCCTCCAGCTCCCGCGCGACCGCCGTGAGCAGTTCCTTGCGCTGGGCGAGCCACTCCAGGCGGGCGTACAGCTCCTCGCTGGGCGACGGCTGCCGCTCGGGCGGCACCGGGCCCGCGGCCCACTCCGCGGCGAGCTCGCGCAGCAGCGTCTCGTCACCGCGCCCGTACGCCGCGTTGACCCGAGCGATGAACTCGTCGCGCCGGGCCCGCTCCTTGTCGTCCTGCGCCAGATCCGGGTGCGCCTTGCGGGCCAGCTCGCGGTAGAGCTTGCGGGCCTCGTCGCTGGGCCGCACCCGCTGCGGCGGCCGCACCGGCTGCTCGGTCAGCATCGCGGCGGCCTCCGGGAACAGCCCGTCCCCGTCCATCCACCCGTGGAAGAGCTCCTCGACGCCCGGCATCGGCATCACCCGGGACCGCGCCTCGTCCGCCTTGCGCCGGTCCTCCGGATCGCCGGTGCGCGCGGCCGTGGCCTCCGCGATCAGCGCCTCCAGCTCGTCGAGGCGCGTGTACATCGGCCCGAGCTTCTGGTGGTGGATCCGCGAGAAGTTCTCCACCTCGACCCGGAAGGTCTCCACGGCGATCTCGAACTCGATCAGCGCCTGCTCGGCGGCCCGCACGGCCCGCTCCAGCCGCTCCTCGGCCCGCTCCCGAACGGGCTCCGCGACCGCACCCTGAGCCGACTCCCCGGCAGCCTGCTCGGCCGCACCGCCCTGCTCAGCCGCATCGCCCGACTCGGCCGCACCGCTCAGGTCGGCCGCACCGGAAGACTCCGCGTCAGCCGCCCGCTCCTCGGCAGCCCGCTCCTCGGCACGCTGTTCGAGGCGCTCCTTCAGGCGGTCCTTGAGGCGCTCCCGGGGCTGCTCCGCCGGTTGCCCCGGCTGCTCGGACCGCTCGGGCTGCCCGAGCCGCCCCGGCCGCTCCTCCGGATGTTCCGGCTGCTCCGGCTGCTCTGCCACATCGCTCTCCGGGGTCGTCACCCGTCCAGCCTAGGGCACGCCCCAGGGGGCCCTCCCCGCGCCGACCGGGCGCCGGGGACGGCCGCCCCGAGGACGGGACTCACACCCCGGCCTCCGCCGCCACCCGGCCGTCCCGCACGGCCCGCACCAGCTCCGCGTGATCCGCCTCGGTCCGGTCCGCGTACGTCACGGCGAAGGCGGCCACCGCCTCGTCGAGCTCCTCGTTCTTGCCGCAGTACCCGGCGATCAGCCGCGGGTCGGCGCTGTGCGCGTGGGCGCGGGCGAGCAGCGCACCCGTCATCCGGGCGTAGTCGTCGACCTGGTCGGCGGCGAGCGCGGCCGGGTCGACGCTGCCCTTGCGGTTCCTGAACTGGCGGACCTGGAAAGGCCGTTCGCCGACCGTGGTCCAGCCGAGCAGGATGTCGCTGACCACCTGCATCCGCTTCTGCCCGAGCACCACGCGCCGCCCCTCGTGCTCGACGGCCGGCGCCTCGAACCCGGCCGCGGCCAGGTGCGGCAGCAGCGCCGACGGCCGCGCCTCCTTCACCTGCAGCACGAGCGGCTCGCCGCGGTGGTCGAGCAGCAGCACCACGTACGACCGCGTGCCCACACTGCCGGTGCCCACGACGCGGAACGCCACGTCGTGGATCGCGTACCGGGCCAGGAGCGGCAGCCGGTCCTCGGACAGCGTGTCCAGATACCCGGCGAGCGCCCCGGCGACGGCGGCCGCCTCGTCGCCGGCGATCCGGCGCAGCACCGGCGGCGCGTCCACGAACCGCCGCCCGCCGCCCGCCACGGCCTCCGTGGACTTGGCGGCGAACCGGCCGCTGGTGTTGTGCCGCGCCTTCTCGGAGACCCGCTCCAGGGTGCCGAGCAGATCGTGCGCGTCGGTGTGGGAGACGAGCTCCTCGTCCGCGATGGCGTTCCACGCGTCGAGCGCGGACAGCTTCGCGAGCAGCCGCATGGTCCGCCGGTAGGAGCCCACGGTGTCGTGCGCGGCCCTGCGGCAGGTGTCCTCGTCCGCACCGGCCTCCCGCCCGGCGAGCACGAGCGAGGTGGCGAGCCGCTTCACGTCCCATTCCCAGGGGCCGTGCACGGTCTCGTCGAAGTCGTTGAGGTCGATGACGAGGCCGCCGCGGGCGTCGCCGTACAGACCGAAGTTGGCCGCGTGGGCGTCGCCGCAGATCTGCGCGCCGATGCCGGTCAGCGGCGTGCGCACCAGGTCGTACGCCATCAGCCCGGCGGACCCGCGCAGGAAGGCGAAGGGGGTGGCGGCCATCCGCCCGACGCGGATCGGGGTCAGCTCGTCGATCCGGCCGCGGTTGGACTCCTCGACGGCGGCGACGGCGTCCGGCCGGTCGGCGCCCAGCGCGAAGTCGGCGTGCGAGGCCCGGGGCACCCGCCCGCGCAGCGCCTTGCCGGCCGCCTTCGACGAGACCGCCGCACCGTGCGCGTCCGCCGACCCGCCGGAGGCGCCGGGAACCGCCGCGAACCCCGGCACCCGGGGCAGCCGCCGCGCGTCCCGCGGCCCGCCGTCCCCGCCGCCCTGGCGCGGCAGAGCCACCACCGATTCACCGAGTCCGCCCATGCCGACCGCCTCCCCCGCCCCGTCCTACGGAGCCGTGCACGCCCACCGCTGTGACCGGTCCCGACCGTACCGCCTCAGGTGATGTCGATCACGTGCGGGAGCGTCACTTCCGGAACTCCTCCGGGCACGTCCCGCCCTCGGCGCCGAGGTACTTCTCCGCCCAGTTCCCCAGCTCCTGCAGCGAGGGTCCGAGCGCGGCGCCCGCCGCCGTGAGCCGGTAGGAGACGCGCAGCGGCGGCCCCTCGTCGACCTGGCGCACGACGAGCCCGGCCGCGCCCAGCTCCGTGAGCCGGTCGGACAGCATGCGCTCGCTGATCCCGGGGATGGCCCGGCGCAGGTCCGCGAAGTGCACGGGGCCCTGCATCAGCGCGGCCACGACGAGCCCCGACCACCGCTTCCCCAGCAGCCCGAAGACGCGCGTCATCCCGATGTCGACCGTCGAACACGCCTGAGGACCGTGGGCCACGGCAGCGCCCGTGCCCGTCCCGTTCCTGTCTTCCGCGTTGCCCGCCATGGGTCCAGAGTACTGCGCTCCCGTACGGGGATGAAAAAAAGTAAGCCCCTGTGTTATTACTAGCTACATACGAAATGGCTAGACCGGCGCCCAGGGTGCGCCCCTAGCGTTCTCAAGGGAGAAACCATGGCCACGCTGCTGCACATCGACTCGTCCGTCTTCGCCGGTCCCGCCTCCGCCTCGCGCCCCGTCACGGACGCCTTCCGCCAGGCCTGGCTGGAGCAGCACCCCGAAGGCACGGTCGTCTACCGGGATCTCGCGGCGGACCCGGTGCCGCACATCACCGCCGACGTCCACCTCGCGGGCTTCGCCGACCCGGCCACGCACACCCCGGAGCAGGCCGCCGCCTTCGCCGAGCGCGTGCGGCTGATCGAGGAGGTGGAGAACGCGGACGCGATCCTCATCGGCGCCCCCATGTACAACTTCTCGGTGCCCTCCACCCTCAAGGCGTGGCTGGACAACGTGATCCTGATGGGCCGCACCGCGGGCGTGGAGACCCCGTCCGCCAAGGGCACCCCGGTCACCGTCGTCGCCAGCCGCGGCGGCTCGTACGCCCCGGGCACCCCGCGCGAGGGCATGGAGTACGTGCAGAACTTCCTCACCGCGATCCTGCGCGACTCCCTCGGCCTCGAACTCGACTTCATCGTCCCGGAGCTGACCATGGCCCCCGTCAACCCGGCGATGGCCGAACTCGTCCCGCTCTACGAGGCCTCCCGTGAGAAGGCTCTCCAGGACGCCCGCGTGAAGGGCAAGGAGATCGCCGCCCGCACCGCCGCGTGACGGCGGCGGCGTGAAGGTGACATAACCCACAGGGAACGCACCGCGCACGCACAAGGGCGCCACAGGCCATCGGCCTGCGGCGCCCTTCGCCGTGCACGCCCCACGGGCTTCCCGGGGAACGCAAAAGCCCCGCAGATCCGAAGATCTGCGGGGCTTTTCGCTGTGCGCGAGGGGGGAGTTGAACCCCCACGCCCTTGCGGGCACTGGAACCTGAATCCAGCGCGTCTGCCTATTCCGCCACCCGCGCATTGGGTGTGTCTTCCGGCCCCTCGCCCTTTCGGGGTGAGCGCCTTCCGACATCCAGAAGATTAGCACGCTGCGGAGGGTGGATTCACATCCGTTTCCGGGGCCCCCGGCCGGGCACCTGACCCGACGTACCTCGGCACACCCCCGCACGAACGGCACCGCCGCGTCGCGCCCCGGCCACGGTCCTGTCCCGGTCCTGCCGGAGGCCGTCCCGTCCACAGCCGCGTACGGGACACTGTCCTGAGGCCACCTCTACGATCCCTCACAAGAGGGGCCGCGAGAGGGGCTGTGAGCGTCGACACTCATCGAGCGGGCGGACAGGGGGAACCAGCCGATTTCCCGACGCGTGGATACGATCAGTAAGCAGTACGAGGAAGAACCAGAGCAGGCGAACCACGGCGAGCAGGACGGCCACGAAGGAGGAGGTGCCCCATGGGAGTCATGAAGAAGTTCGAGCAGCGTCTCGAGGGTCTGGTCAACGGCACCTTCGCCAAGGTCTTCAAGTCCGAGGTCCAGCCCGTCGAGATCGCGGGCGCGCTGCAGCGCGAGTGCGACAACAACGCGACGATCTGGAACCGCGAGCGGACGGTCGTCCCCAATGACTTCATCGTGGAGCTCAGCGCGCCCGACTACGAGCGCCTGAGCCCCTACTCGGGACAGCTCGGCGACGAACTGTCGGGCATGGTGCGCGACTACGCGAAGCAGCAGCGCTACAGCTTCATGGGCCCCATCAAGGTGCACCTGGAGAAGGCGGAGGACCTGGACACGGGTCTGTACCGCGTGCGCAGCCGCACCCTCGCCTCGTCCACCAGCCAGGAGCGCCCCGAGCGCCCCACGGCGGCCCGTCCCAACCAGGCGCCCGGCGGCTACGGCTACCCGCAGCCCACCGCGGCCCCGCCGATGCCCGCGGGCCCGCCTCCCGGCCGGCCTCCGCAGGCCCCGGCAGCGGCGGCCCAGCGCCCCGGCGCGAGCCCGATGCCGGGCGCCCGCGTGCGGCACTGGATCGAGATCAACGGGACCCGGCACCAGATCTCCCGCCCCACCCTCGTGCTCGGCCGGTCCACCGAGGCCGACGTGCGGATCGACGACCCCGGCGTCTCTCGCCGGCACTGCGAGATCCGCACCGGCACGCCCTCGACGATCCAGGACCTCGGGTCCACCAACGGGATCGTGGTGGACGGGCAGCACACCACCCGCGCTACGCTCCGCGACGGCTCGCGGATCGTCGTGGGCTCCACCACCATCGTTTACCGGCAAGCCGAAGGGTGAAGCGGGGGCAATGTCAGAGCTGACCCTGACGGTCATGCGGCTGGGTTTCCTGGCCGTTCTGTGGCTGTTCGTGATCGTGGCCGTCCAGGTCATCCGCAGCGACCTGTTCGGAACGCGCGTCACACAGCGCGGCGCACGGCGTGAGGGCGGGCGGCCGCAGCAGCAGGCCGCACGCCAGTCCGCGCCTCCGCAGCAGCGCCAGCAGCAGTCGGGCGGCGGCCGCCAGCGCCGTGGCGCCCCCAGCAAGCTGGTCGTCTCCGAGGGCACCCTCACGGGGACGACGGTGGCGCTGCAGGGGCAGACCATCTCGCTCGGCCGTGCCCACGACAGCACGATCGTGCTGGACGACGACTACGCGTCCAGCAGGCACGCCAGGATCTATCCGGACCGGGACGGCCAGTGGATCGTCGAGGATCTCGGGTCCACCAACGGCACGTATCTCGACCGGACCCGCCTCACGACTCCCACGCCGATCCCGCTGGGGGCACCGATCCGCATCGGCAAGACCGTCATCGAGCTGCGGAAGTAGTGCTACATCATGAATGAGCGCGAGCGGAGCGAGCGAGCCGACGCGGCGGTCCGGACGACGGACACCGGCGCGCTCCCGACCGGAGGGTGGGCACCGTGCGGATGTACCCGGAGCCGACGGGCGAGGTGCGCATGAGTCTGTCACTGCGCTTCGCCGCCGGATCGCACAAAGGCATGATCCGCGAGGGCAACGAGGACTCCGGCTACGCCGGTCCGCGGCTGCTCGCGATCGCCGACGGCATGGGCGGCCAGGCCGCCGGTGAGGTCGCCTCGTCCGAGGTGATCTCGACCATCGTCGCGCTCGACGACGACGTACCGGGATCCGACATCCTGACGTCGCTCGGCACCGCCGTTCAGCGGGCCAACGACCAGCTGCGCATGATGGTCGAGGAGGACCCCCAGCTCGAGGGCATGGGGACCACGCTCACCGCCCTCCTGTGGACGGGGCAGCGACTCGGTCTCGTACACGTGGGGGACTCGCGCGCCTATCTGCTGCGGGACGGCGTCCTCACGCAGATCACGCAGGACCACACGTGGGTGCAGCGCCTCGTCGACGAGGGCCGCATCACCGAGGAAGAGGCCACCACGCACCCGCAGCGCTCGCTGCTGATGCGCGCGCTGGGCAGCGGCGACCACGTCGAGCCCGACCTCTCCATCCGTGAGGTGCGGGCCGGCGACCGGTACCTGATCTGCTCGGACGGCCTGTCCGGCGTCGTCTCCCACCAGACGATGGAGGAGACGCTCGCCAGCTACCAGGGCCCGCAGGAGACGGTCCAGGACCTGATCCAGCTGGCGCTGCGCGGCGGCGGCCCCGACAACATCACCGTGATCGTCGCGGACGTCCTCGACATCGACAGCGGCGACACCCTCGCCGGCCAGATCTCGGACGCCCCGGTCATCGTCGGCGCGGTCGCCGAGAACCAGCACCAGCTGCACGACAACGGCGGCATGGACACCCCCGCGGGCCGTGCCGCCGGGCTCGGCAGGCCGGTCCCCGGCCAGGGCGGTGGCGGCGAGTTCGGCCCGCCCGGCAGCGGCGACACCACCGGCTACGCACCCGAGGGGGGCTTCGGCGCGTACGCGGACGACGACTTCGTGAAGCCGCGCCGCGGCCGCAAGTGGCTCAAGAGATCCGTGTACACCGTGCTCGCGCTCGCCGTCATCGGCGGTGGCCTGTACGGCGGTTACCGCTGGACGCAGACCCAGTACTTCGTCGGCTCGAACGACGAGCACGTCGCGCTCTACCGCGGCATCAACCAGGATCTCGCCTGGGTGAGCCTGTCCGAGGTGGAGAAGGACCACCCGGAGATCGAGCTCAAGTACCTGCCTCCGTACCAGCAGAAGCAGGTCGAGGCCACGATCGCCGAGGGCGACCTCGCGGCCGCCCAGGACAAGATCGACGAGCTGTCCGCGCAGGCCAACGCGTGCAAGAAGCAGGCCGAGCGGCAGCAGGCCGAGAGCGAGAAGAACGCGAAGACCGGCGAGGGCGAAGCCGGCGGCACGACGACCGGGGGCACCGCCTCCAAGGCGTCGTTCCGTTCGGAGACCCCCACGCCGAACCCGTCGAACTCGCCGTCCGGCAAGGCCAAGTCACCGTCATCTCCCACGCCCACCCCTGGCCCCACTCTCTCCGAGGAAGAGCAGCAGCTGGCCAAGGCGTGCGCACAGCAGTAGAGCCGTTGGGGGCCTCAGCACGCCATGAGTAGTAGTTCCACGACCCATACGTCGACCATCGGCGCCATCGGCGCGCCCAGCCGGCGCAACACCGAGCTCATGCTGCTGGTGTTCGCCGTGGTCATCCCCGTCTTCGCGTACGCCAACGTGGGCCTGGCCCTCGACGGCTCGCTGCCGGCCGGCCTGCTCGGCTACGGCCTGGGCCTCGGCCTGCTCGCCGGCGTCGCCCACCTCGTGGTGCGCAAGTTCGCGGCGTACGCGGACCCGCTGCTGCTGCCGCTGGCCACGCTCCTCAACGGTCTGGGCCTGGTCGTCATCTGGCGGCTCGACCAGTCCGAGCTGCTGCAGTCGATCGGCCAGGCGGGCAGCGCCGCGCCCAAGCAGCTCATGTACACGGCGATCGGCATCGCGCTCTTCATCGCCGTGCTGTTCTTCCTGAAGGACCACCGCGTCCTGCAGCGCTACACGTACATCTCGATGCTCGGCGCGATCGTCCTGCTGCTGCTGCCGCTGGTGCCGGGCCTGGGCGTGAACCTCTACGGCGCCAAGATCTGGATCCACGTCGGCTCGTTCTCCATCCAGCCCGGTGAGTTCGCGAAGATCGTGCTCGCGGTCTTCTTCGCCGGTTACCTGATGGTGAAGCGGGACGCCCTGGCGCTCGCCTCGCGCCGCTTCATGGGCCTGTACCTGCCGCGCGGCCGCGACCTCGGTCCGATCCTCGTGGTCTGGGGGATCTCGATCCTCATCCTGGTCTTCGAGACCGACCTCGGTACGTCGCTGCTGTTCTTCGGAATGTTCGTCATCATGCTGTACGTCGCCACCGAGCGGACCAGCTGGATCGTCTTCGGTCTGCTGATGTCCGCGGTCGGCGCCGTGGGTGTGGCCAGCTTCGAGCCGCACATCCAGCAGCGCGTCGACGCCTGGCTCGACCCGATGAAGGAGTACACGCTCAGCCGGGCCGGTGTGGGCGGCCACTCCGAGCAGGCCATGCAGGCCCTGTGGGCCTTCGGCTCCGGCGGCACCCTCGGCACCGGCTGGGGCCAGGGCCACTCCGAGCTGATCCGGTTCGCCGCCAACTCCGACTTCATCCTCGCCACCTTCGGCGAGGAGCTGGGGCTGGCCGGTCTGATGGCGCTCCTGCTGATCTACGCGCTGATCGTGGAGCGGGGCGTGCGCACCGCGCTCGCGGCCCGCGACCCGTTCGGCAAGCTGCTCGCCGTCGGTCTGTCCGGTGCCTTCGCCCTCCAGGTGTTCGTCGTCGCGGGCGGTGTCATGGGCCTCATCCCGCTCACCGGTATGACGATGCCGTTCCTCGCGTACGGCGGTTCGTCCGTCATCGCCAACTGGGCGCTGATCGGCATCCTGATCCGCATCAGCGACACCGCCCGCCGCCCGGCACCCAGCCCCACGCCGAGCCCCGACGCCGAGATGACCCAGGTGGTCCGACCGTGAACAAGCCCCTGCGCCGGATCGCGATCTTCTGCGGACTCCTGATCCTGACCCTGCTGATCCGCGACAACTGGCTCCAGTACGTCAAGGCCGACCAGCTCGCCTCGGACGACGACAACCGCCGCGTGATCATCGCCCGGTACTCGACGCCGCGCGGCGACATCGTCGTCGACGGCAAGTCCATCACCGGTTCCAAGGCGACCTCCGGCACCGACCTGAAGTACAAGCGGACCTGGAAGGACGGACCCATGTGGTCGCCCGTCACCGGCTACGCCTCGCAGGTCGTCGGCGCCAGCCAGATCGAGAACCTCGAGGACGGCATCCTCACCGGCAACGACGACCGGCTCTTCTTCCGGAACACCCTCGACATGGTGACCGGCAAGAAGAAGGAGGGCGGCAACGTCGTCACCACCCTCAACGCCGCCGCGCAGAAGGCCGCCTACGACGGCCTGAAGAACCGCGGCAAGGGAGCCGTCGCCGCCATCGAGCCGTCCACCGGCAAGATCCTGGCGCTCGCGTCGACACCGTCGTACGACCCGTCGTCCTTCGCCGGGAACTCGACCGCGGACGGCGAGACGTTCGCGAAGCTCGACAAGGACAAGGACAAGCCGCTCCTGAACCGGGCGCTGCGCGAGACGTACCCGCCGGGTTCGACGTTCAAGCTGGTGACGGCCGCGGCCGCGCTGGAGAGCGGCGACTACGCCCCGGACAAGAAGACGCAGACGCCGCTGCCGTGGACCATGCCGGGCACCACGACCCCGCTGAAGAACGAGGGCAACATCCCGTGTGAGGACGCGACGCTGCGGGTCGCCCTGAAGGTCTCCTGCAACACCGTCTTCGGCAAGATCGGCTCCGACCTCGGCAACGACAAGATGGTCGAGGAGGCCGAGAAGTTCGGCTTCAACAAGGAGCAGTTCGTCCCGGTCCGCTCGAACGCGTCGAACTTCGACGACAACATGAACCCGTCGCAGACGGCCCTGTCGTCCATCGGCCAGTACAACACCGCGGCCACCCCGCTGCAGATGGCCATGGTCGCCTCCGCGATCGCCAACGACGGCACGCTCATGGAGCCGTACATGGTCGACGAGCTCAAGGCCTCCAACCTCGACACCATCGAGAAGACGGAGCCGAAGGAGCTGAGCAAGCCGCTCTCCGAGGAGAACGCGCAGAACCTCCAGTCGATGATGGAGACGGTGGTCAACGAGGGCACCGGCCAGAACGCGCGGATCCCGGGCGCCACGGTCGGCGGCAAGACCGGTACCGCCCAGCACGGCGTCGACAACAGTGAGAAGCCGTACGCCTGGTTCGTCAGCTACGCGAAGACGTCGTCGGGCTTCCCGGTCGCCGTGGCCGTGGTCGTCGAGGACAGCGAGGCCAGCCGCCAGGACATCTCCGGTGGCGGTCTGGCCGCCCCGATCGCGAAGAGCGTGATGGAAGCGGTCATCAACAGCAAGTAGTGACGGAAGTGACCGGGGTTCACAGAGGCTTGTGACCCCGGTCACCCGTTCTTCACATAGACGCACGTGGCGATACCGGTCCTGTCACGGGTCACGGTGGTGGCCAGGTCACGCCGGGCAAGCCGGGTACGGTATGCCCGGACAGCACACCGCCCGACCCCGCACGGGACGGTCGGGACCGACGGAGAGGGCTGGTAGGTAACCATGGAAGAGCCGCGTCGCCTCGGCGGCCGGTACGAGCTGGGCCAGGTGCTCGGCCGTGGTGGCATGGCGGAGGTCTACCTCGCGCATGACACCCGGCTCGGCCGCACCGTGGCGGTGAAGACGCTGCGGGTGGACCTCGCGCGCGACCCGTCGTTCCAGGCCCGGTTCCGCCGGGAGGCCCAGTCGGCCGCCTCGCTCAACCATCCCGCGATCGTGGCGGTCTACGACACGGGCGAGGACTACGTCGACGGGGTCTCCATCCCGTACATCGTGATGGAGTACGTCGACGGCTCCACGCTCCGTGAGCTGCTGCACTCCGGCCGCAAGCTCCTGCCGGAGCGCGCCATGGAGATGACGGTCGGCATCCTCCAGGCCCTGGAGTACTCGCACCGGGCGGGCATCGTCCACCGCGACATCAAGCCGGCCAACGTCATGCTGACCCGCACCGGCCAGGTGAAGGTCATGGACTTCGGCATCGCCCGCGCGATGGGCGACTCCGGCATGACGATGACGCAGACCGCGGCGGTCATCGGCACGGCCCAGTACCTCTCGCCGGAGCAGGCCAAGGGCGAGCAGGTCGACGCCCGCTCCGACCTGTACTCGACCGGCTGCCTCCTGTACGAACTGCTGACGGTCCGTCCGCCGTTCGTCGGGGACTCCCCGGTCGCGGTGGCGTACCAGCACGTGCGGGAAGAGGCGCAGCCGCCGTCGGTGTTCGACCCCGAGATCACGCCCGAGATGGACGCCATCGTCCTCAAGGCGCTGACGAAGGACCCCGACTACCGCTACCAGTCGGCCGACGAGATGCGCGCCGACATCGAGGCGTGCCTGGACGGCCAGCCCGTCGCGGCCACGGCCGCCATGGGCGCGGTCGGCTACGGCGGCCACCCGGATGACCAGCAGACGGCGATGCTGCGCCCGCAGAACGGCGGCGCCCAGACGTCGATGCTGCCCCCGGTCAATCCGGACGACGGGGGCTACGGCTACGACGACCGCCCCGACCGGCGCCGCCAGAGCAAGAACCGCACGTCGACGATCCTGCTGGTGCTCGCGGGCGTCCTGGTACTCGTGGGCGCGATCCTGATCGGCAAGTGGGCGTTCAGCGGCAGCGGCGCGGGCGACGACAAGGTCGACGTGCCGAACCTGGTGGGCGAGACGTTCGCCGCGGCCGAGAAGAAGGCCGGGAACGTCGACCTGAAGGTCGTCAAGGGCACCCCCATGGCCTGTGAGGACCAGCCGGCCAAGACCGTCTGCACACAGGACCCGAAGAGCGGTCAGCTCGGCAAGAACGAGACGATCACGGTCCGGATGTCGACGGGTGCGCCGAAGGTGGCCGTGCCCAGCGTGATCGGCGACAACATCGACGACGCGCGGGCCAAGCTCGAGGGCGGCAAGTACCAGTTCACGGTCGAGACCAAGTCCAAGGAGTCCACCGAGGACCCGGGGACGGTCCTCGACCAGGACCCCGAGCTCGGTACCGAGGTCCAGAAGGGCAGCACCATCACCCTGACCGTGGCCAAGAAGAAGGAAACGGTCACCGTCCCGAACGTCTCCGGCGGCAACCTCACCTGTGAGGAGGCCACGGCCCAGCTCAAGGACAGCGACCTCCAGGCCAGCTGCACCGAGGAGGAGTCCACCGCGGCCGAGCCCGGCAAGGTCTTCAGCCAGAGCCTCGCCGCGAGCAGCCAGGCGGAGCCCGGCTCCACGGTCCAGCTGAAGGTCGCCAAGGCGGCCGCGCAGACCGCGGTACCGGGTGTGCAGGGCCAGAAGGTGAAGGACGCCAAGAAGATCCTTCAGGACGCGGGCTTCACCAACATCCAGTTCGCGGCCGGCAGCGACCAGAGCGACGACGCCCGCGTCGTCACCCAGGACCCGGCGGCCAACACCCCGTCCGACCCGGCGAGCACCACGGTCACGCTGACCACGGTGGGCGGCGGAGGGAACGGCAACGGCGACAACGGCGGCCTCTTCGGCGGCCTGCGCGGCTGAGCCGAAGCGGTGACGACCGGAGCCCCGGCCCCCTGGAGAGGGGGCCGGGGCTCCGGTCTTTCGTCGTACGGCAAAGGCCGCTAGCGCAGTTCCTTCGGCAGGGTCCGCTCGCTGTCGACCTTCTCGACGCGCTCCAGCTCGCCCCAGACCACGTACCGGTAGCGCGAGGTGTAGACCGGGGTGCAGGTCGTCAGCGTGATGTACTTCCCGGCCTTCTTCACTCCGGACTCCTTGGGCACCTGGCCGATGACGTCCACGTTGTACTTCGAGGTCTCCGGAAGGATGCTGAAGACCTTGTAGACGTACCAGTTGTCCTTCGTCTCGAAGACGATCGGATCACCCTTGCTGATCTTGTCGATGTTGTGGAACTTGGCGCCGTGCCCGTCCCGGTGCGCGGCCAGCGAGAAGTTGCCGTCCTTGCCGCTGGTCGGCAGCGTCGCCTTCACGGGGTCCGTGTAGTAGCCGGCCACACCGTCGTTGAGCACCTTCGACGTGGTGCCCTTCTCGACCAGGACCTCGCCCTTGTTCATCGCCGGTACGTGCAGGAACCCGATGCCGTCCTTGGTGTCCAGGGCGCCGGGGCCGGCGTTGTCGGCCCAGTGGTCGCGCACCTTGTCGCCCTGCTTGTCCGCCGCGCGATCGGCCATCACGTTCGTCCACCACAGCGAGTAGACGACGAACAGGCCCAGGAGCACGCCCGCCGTGATGAGCAGTTCGCCGAAGACGCTGACCGCGGTCGCGATCCGGCCGCGCCGGGGCGGGGGCGAGGGGGCCTTCTGCTCGGCCTCTTCCTCGTGGTCGGTCGTCGCTGCCACTTCCTCTTGCCCCGTCCCTGTGCCCGTAGTGCCGCTGCCGGTGAACGCCTACTCGACGAGCGCGTCCGGCTTCCCCTTGCTGCGCGGGCGCTCCTCGACCATCTTGCCCCAGACGATCATTCGATACGTACTGGTGAATTCCGGAGTGCAGGTCGTCAGAGTGATGTAACGACCCGCCTTGGTGAATCCGGAGCCCGCCGGGATCGGATTGAGCACCGTCGTGTTGGACGGCGGCGTCTGCGGAAGGATGCTCGCCATCTTGTACACGTAGTACGTGTCCTGGGTCTCGACGACGATCGGATCGCCCGGTTCGAGGCGGTTGATGTAGCGGAACGGCTCGCCATGGGTGTTGCGGTGCCCGGCGATCGCGAAGTTCCCCTGCTTCGCGTCCGGCATCGCCGTGGGAATGCTGTCCTTGCCGTAGTGCCCGACCATGCCCTTGTCGAGCACCTTGGGCTTGCTGATGCCCTCCGCGATCGGCACGACGACGTCGAGGCGCGGGATGTAGAGGATCGCGAAGCCCTGGCCGGGCTGGAACGTGTCGGGCTTGCCCTTGCCGCTCGCCCAGTCGTCCTCGAGGTGGTGGCGGGCGTTCCCCGCGAGGCTGTGGGCCCGGATGTTCGACCACCAGAGCTGGTACGTGACGAACAGCAGCATCAGCACCCCGATGCTGATGAAGACTTCGCCGATCGCCCGGCTCGCGATCACCCCGGCGCTCGGTTTGCGGGCCTTGGCCGCGCGCCGCGCCTCGACCCGGCTCAGCGGCCGGTCGTCGTCGCTCTCGGCGGGTGCCGCGGCCGCCGCCCCCGCGTGCCGCCCGCCGCCCCGCTTCGCCGCCTTCCTGCGGGCCGCACGGCCGCCGGTGGCGACCGGCTCGGGCTCTCGCGCGGATTCGGGTGCGGACTCCTGGCCGGCTTCGGCTATTCGGCGGGTGTCGGCGGTGCGCAGGGCGACCGTCTCGTCGTCCCGCGCCAGGGGCGGCGCGGGTGTGGGCACCGGTGCCGCTGTCGGTGTCGGTGCCGGTGTCGGTGCCTGAGGCTGCGCATACGCCTCAGGCTGCGGCTGTGTGTGCGGTTGCGCCGGTGGTGGTGTCTGCGCCGTCGGCCGAGGCCCCTGCTGGGCCCCGTACCAGTCCTGCGCGTACCCCTCGGGGTCGTACCACTCGGGCTCGGGCTCCGGGCGCTCAGCCGCCGTCTGCGGCTGCTCCTGCGGTTCCGCTCCCGCCGCCCGGAACCACGGTGACGGGTGCCGGCCCGGCAGCGGGTCGTTCAGCGGGTCGTCGAGCCGCCGTACGGCCTCCTCGAACCCACCTGCCCCGTCCTGCTCCGGGCGCAGCGCGGTCACGCCGAGGCCCTGCCCACCACGGGCGCGAGCCCGGCCGATCTGGCCACCGCTCCCGCGTCCCCGCACTCCTCCAGCCAGTTCGCCAGCATCAGGTGCCCGTGTTCGGTGAGGACCGACTCCGGATGGAACTGGACGCCCTCGACGGGCAGTTCTCGATGGCGCAGGCCCATGACGATGCCGTCCTCGGTCCGCGCCGTGACCTCCAGTTCGTCCGGTACGGTGCCGGGCTCGGCGGCCAGCGAGTGGTACCGCGTCGCCGTGAACGGGTCGGGCAGGCCCGCGAAGACGCCCTTGCCGCCGTGCCGGACGAGCGAGGTCTTGCCGTGCAGCAGCTCCGGCGCCCGGCCCACCACACCGCCGTACGCGACCTGCATCGACTGCATGCCGAGGCAGACGCCGAAGACGGGCACCCCGGTCGCGGCGCAGTGCCGGACCATCTCGATGCACACGCCCGCCTGTTCGGGGGCGCCGGGACCCGGGCTGAGCAGCACGCCGTCGAAGCCGTCCTGCGCGTGCGAGGTGGTCACCTCGTCGTTGCGCAGCACCTCGCACTCGGCGCCCAGCTGGTACAGGTACTGGACGAGGTTGAACACGAAGCTGTCGTAGTTGTCGACAACGAGAATGCGCGCACTCACTGGCCGTCCACCGTCACGTCGTTGAAGGGCAGCAGCGGCTCGGCCCACGGGAAGATGTACTGGAAGAGGACGTACACGACCGCGAGGACGAGCACCAACGAGATCAGTGCCCTCACCCACGCGTTCCCCGGCAGATGCCGCCAGATCCAGCCGTACATGCCGGTCGCTCCCTCCACACCGTCTGCGTACCGCACCAGACTAACGGCGCAACGCCTCCGGTTTCCCTGCCTCCACAGGCTGAGTGGAATCAAGGTGCGCCCAGACGATCAGCCGATGGCTGTGACCCCACTCGGGTTCGCACGTCGTCAGGGTCAGATAGCGGCCCGGCTCGTCGTAGCCGGACTTGCGCGGCACGGGGTCGATGACGCCGATGTCGCTGGGCACCGTCTTGTACGGCCCGGTGTCGATGAGGTACGTGAACCAGGTGGTCCCGTCCGTGAGGACCACGGCGTCCCCCCGCCGCAGCTTCGGGAAGTCCTTGAACGGGTCGCCGTACGTGCGCCGGTGCCCGGCGACGGAGAAGTTCCCCTTCTGCCCGAGCTGCGCGGTGCCGGAGTAGTGCCCGAGCCCCTTCTTCAGGGTCCCGACCTTCGTGTCCTCCAGCACCGGCTTGTTCCACGTGAAACCGAGCCGCGGGATGTACATCACAGCGAACGGCTTGCCGTCCTGGTACGCGGCCGGCTTCGGCGGCGAGGAGTCCGTCGACGGATCCGCCGAGGCGTCCGGAGCGGGGGTCGCGGTCGCGACGGGCCGCTTCGCCCACTGGTCCTGGAGGACGTCGATCTGCCGGTCCATCGCGCTGTCGGCCTTCACCCCGGTCCAGAACAGCACATACACGACGAACAGCACGATCACGGCGCCGACGGTGATGCACAGCTCGCTGAACGTCCTGACGACGACTCGCACCGACACCCCCCGGTGTCTTCTGGCGGCTAGTTCACGGGCTTCGCGTAGTGGAGATCCACTGTGCCCGAGTAGCCGGGAAGAGTCACCGCCCCGTCGTCCTCGACTTTCCAGCCGAGCCCGTAGGCGTTGACGTAGAGCATGTAGTTCTGGATCTCCGGCGAGGCCGCGACGGCGTCCTTCAGCTTCTCCGGGTCACCGACGGCCGTGATCTTGTACGGGGGCGAGTAGACCCGGCCCTGGAGGATCAGGGTGTTGCCGACGCAGCGCACGGCCGACGTGGAGATGAGGCGCTGGTCCATGACCTTGATGCCCTCGGCGCCGCCGTGCCACAGGGCGTTCACCACGGCCTGGAGGTCCTGCTGGTGGATGACGAGGTCGTTGGGCTGGGGCTCCGGGTAGCCGGGGAGCTTGGCCGTGGCGTTCGGCGGGGCGTCGTCGAGCGTGACGGAGACGCCCTCGCCCTTCAGCTTCTTCGTCCCGGACGCCTTCTCCAGGCCGTCCAGCTTCTCGTCCTCCGCCTTGGTGGAGCCGTCGTCCCGCTCGGCGAGCGCCTCGACGTCGTCGCGCGCACCGCTGTTGGACTCCTCCAGCTCCTTGTTGTTGTGGCTGCGCTCCTGAATCAGATCGGAGAGCTTCAGAAGGGACGCATCCGTACGGATATTGGTGCCCTTGGCCGTATTGAAGCTGGTGAAGAAGATGAGCCCGGCGAGGGCGAAAACGCCCACTGTGAGCACCCGCACGGGCCGGAATCGGCCCCGGGCGGAACCTTTGTCAGGCCCGGTTCGAGGGTCGGCAGAATTGCTCAACGTACCCTTATCTCCTTCGGCGCCGCGGAAGCACTACGCTAACGGACGCCCGGGGGAGCGCTCAGATTCCCTTGAACTTCCACTTGTACGCTGCTCCGGAGCCAGCCCACGTTCCCTGCGCGGCCACGCAGCGCATCGACAGGAGAGACCCTCGTGCCGAAGTCACGTATCCGCAAGAAGGCCGATTACACGCCGCCGCCCGCCTCGAAGCAGGCCGCGAACATCAAGCTGACGAACCGCGGCTGGGTGGCCCCGGTGATGCTGGCGATGTTCCTGATCGGACTTGCCTGGATTGTCGTCTTCTACGTGACGGACGGATCCATGCCGATCGATTCCCTCGGCAACTGGAACATCGTCGTGGGATTCGGCTTCATCGCCGCCGGCTTCGGCGTCTCCACGCAGTGGAAGTGACCGCGGAAGCCCCTCGGGAAGCAACCCGGGAAGCAGCCGCGGAAGCAGCTCTGCCCCAAGCTATCCACTGAGTTATCCACAGGGCTTTCCACAGTGGGGAAAAGGTCAGACGATCTGTGGATAACCCACTGGGTGTTGACGCCGGTGTGACTGGCTCCCCCGCGCTCGACCACCTGTTCGCCCCTTGCCCTTCCTGGGAAAACCCAGGTCAGCGACAAGGGGCACAGTTGTTCCCCACGGCATGCACAAGATCCGGCACACGCTGTGGACAACGTCGGTCATCATCGGTGAAATACCGGGCTCAGGTGAGCTGCGCGGTCCGTACGACGACCGTGACGAGCACGGCGAGCAGCACCACGGCGCAGGTCCCGTACTGGATGAGGGCCCGCCGCTCACGCGGGGCGTGCACCATGGCGTACCCGACGACGAGCCCGCCGACCAGGCCGCCGATGTGGGCCTGCCAGGCGATGTTCGCCCAGCCGAACGTGAAGATCAGGTTGATCACGAGCAGCGCGATGACCGGCCGCATGTCGTAGTTGAGCCGGCGCATCAGCACGGCGGTCGCGCCGAAGAGCCCGAAGATCGCTCCGGAGGCACCGAGCGACGGCTGGTTCGGTGCGGCGAGGAGATAGCTGAGCGCGCTGCCCGCGAGTCCGGACACGAAGTACAGCGCGAGGTAGCGGGCCCGGCCGAGCGCCTCCTCCAGCGGACCGCCGATCCACCACAGGCTGAGCATGTTGAAGGCCAGGTGGATGTAGCTGCCGTGCAGGAACATCGCGGTCAGCAGCCGGTACCACTGCCCTTCCGCGACCCCTTCGAGCCCGAGCCCGGGCACCCAGGCCCGGCCCAGCATGTCGAACCGGTCGGTGAACCGGTCCCCGACCGTGAGCTGCACCAGGAACGCGGCGAGACAGATCCCGACCAGCACCTTGGTGACCAGGCGGGGGTCGGTGGCGACCGTGCCCCGGGCCATCGTCCGCGGCTGGTTCGCGGTGGGCGCGTGCCCGGTCCCCGATCCGCCCCGGACGCAGTCGGGACACTGGAACCCGACCGAGGCGCTGACCATGCACTCCGGACAGATGGGCCGCTCGCAGCGGGTGCAGCGGATTCCCGTCTGCCGGTCCGGGTGCCGGTAGCAGCCGGGCAGGCCCTGGGCGTCCTGCGGTTCCTGCGGGCTGCCGGGCGCCTGGTCCATGACGGTCGTCCCCTCGGATAGAGCGGTTCGTACGAGTACGTCGGCGCCGGGTCCCACAACCACAGCGCCCCGCCCATCCTTACGGACGAGCAGGGCGAATTGGTTCCCTCCGGGCTTACCGGGTCTCGACGGTCACCGACTCGATGACCACGTCGCTGACCGGGCGGTCCGTGCGCGGATTGGTCTGCGTGGTGGCGATGGCGTTCACGATCTTCTGGCTGGCCTCGTCGACGACCTCGCCGAAGATGGTGTGCTTGCGGGTCAGCCAGGCGGTCGGTGAGACGGTGATGAAGAACTGCGAGCCGTTCGTCCCCGGCCCGGCGTTGGCCATGGCCAGCAGGTACGGCTTGGTGAAGGCCAGGTCGGGGTGGAACTCGTCCTCGAACTGGTAGCCCGGGCCACCCGTGCCGTTTCCCAGCGGGTCGCCGCCCTGGATCATGAAGCCGCTGATCACCCGGTGGAAGACCGTGCCGTCGTAGAGCGGGGCCGTGGACTTCTCGCCGGTCTCCGGGTTGGTCCACTCGCGCTCACCCTTGGCGAGCTCCACGAAGTTCTTGACCGTCTTCGGAGCGTGGTTCGGCAGGAGCCGCACCTCGATGTCGCCCTGATTGGTCTTGAGGGTGGCGTACAGCTGCTCGGCCACGATCTGCCTTCCGTTGACTCTGGTGCCGTCCCGATCCTCGCACGGCTCCGCCGGGGCGGCCCCCGGCGGACCTGTCAGGGTTGTGCGCGGGTTTCCACCACCGACCGACCGACCGGGGCACCCGGGGTTTCAGCCACCGAAAACCGGTCTACTCGGTACCGAGCAGGCGCGCCCCGCCACGATCCGTGGCATTGTCGTCGCCAGGCCCCTTACCGCTCCTTACTGAGTCCTACCAAGCCTTACCACCGCATTGGCTCTTCTGGCAGGCATGATCCGCAAAAGGGTGGAAAGGTGAAATACCTGTACGCCACCGAGGAGGAGGATCCCGTGACCCGCATCGACAGCGTGCGCGCCGCGACCGGCTCGGCGAAGGACAGCGTGCTGCACGCCGCGGAAGTGGTGGCGCCCTACGCCGAAACGGCCAAGGACCGGGCCGCCCAGTACGCGCACGACGCCCGCGTCGTGCTCGGCCCGAAGGTCTCGCAGGCAGCCCAGCAGGCGCGTGTCCAGTACGGCGCCCACCTCGCTCCGCGTCTGGAGCAGGCACGCACCCACGTACCGCCGAAGGTCGATCACGCCGCGCACGAAGCCGCGGTCCGCACCATGAACGCTGCCCGCCAGGCCGCCGAGTACTCGAAGCCGCGGATCGAGCAGGCCGTGGCCGCGACCGGTCCCGTGCGCGAGGAGGCGGCGGCCCGCAGCGTGGCCGCCATCGCCGCCCTGCGCGGACAGGTCTCCCCGAAGGAGATCCGCAAGCTCGCCCGCAAGCACGAGCGCCGGGCACGTGCCGGTCGCCTCGCCAAGGGCCTGGCCGTCCTCGGAGTTCTGGCGGGCGGCGCATTCGTCGCCTGGAAGTGGTGGGACAAGCAGGCCAACCCGGACTGGCTCGTCGAGCCGCCGGCCGCCACCGAGGTGCCCGACTCCACGCCGCTGACCTCCGTCGACGGCAGCGGCCAGGCCATCCTCGACCCCGAGGTGCAGGCCAAGCAGGCCGAGGCCGAGGCGGACGCGGGCCCGGAGGACAGGCGCTGAGCCGAGCCCCGCGCCGAAGCCCGCACCCCGGGCGCCCACAGGAACGACGAAGCCCCTCCGACCAGGACGGAACCTGGCCGGAGGGGCTTCGGGCTGTGGAGCCTAGGGGAGTCGAACCCCTGACATCTGCCATGCAAAGACAGCGCTCTACCAACTGAGCTAAGGCCCCGAAAACAGCGCATCGCACGGGAAGATCTACGCCCCGGGCGAGCACCGCAGACCAGAGTACCGGGTCACCCCCGGTATCCCGCAAAAGGATTGGGGGTCCCGGCGGGCGACCACTCTCCGTAAGATGCCCCACGTGCTTCGCGGCAGCGAAGCACCGTACTTGGGGAAGCGATGGGGAGACGCAATGGACGCCGCACAGCAGGAAGCTACCGCAAGAGCCCGGGAGCTCCAGCGGAACTGGTACGGAGAGCCGCTGGGGGCGCTCTTCCGTCGGCTGATCGAGGATCTCGGCCTCAACCAGGCCCGCCTGGCGGGCGTCCTCGGCCTTTCCGCACCCATGCTGTCCCAGCTGATGAGCGGCCAGCGCGCCAAGATCGGCAACCCGGCCGTGGTGCAGCGCGTGCAGCTGCTGCAGGACCTGGCGGGCCAGGTGGCAGACGGCAGTGTCAGCGCGGCCGAGGCCACCGAGCGCATGGACGAGATCAAGAAGTCGCAGGGCGGGTCGATGCTCACCAACACCGGCCAGACGTCGACCAGTTCGGGCGCGCCGACCGTGAAGCGCGTCGTCCGTGAGATCCAGTCGCTGCTGCGCTCCGTCTCTGCGGCCGGCGACATCATCGACGCCGCGGACTCCCTCGCCCCCACCCACCCGGAACTGGCAGAGTTCCTCCGGGTGTACGGCGCCGGGCGCACCTCCGACGCCGTCGCCCACTACCAGGCACACCAGAGCTGACCCCGAGGGGACGCGGCACCGGGTGCTGCTCCGCGGCCGCCCTCGCCGGCGGCCGCGGGGTGGACCGGGGGACCCTGCGCGACGTCCGAGGGGGCCTTCCGCATCGCGGGCCCGGGAGGGGAGCGACGCACAACCATGGGTGAGGTCTTCGCCGGCCGGTACGAACTGGCCGATCCGATCGGCCGTGGGGGAGTGGGCGCGGTCTGGCGCGCCTGGGACCACCGGCGCCACCGCTATGTGGCGGCCAAGGTCCTCCAGCAGAGCGACGCCCACACGCTGCTGCGCTTCGTGCGCGAGCAGGCGCTGCGCATCGATCATCCGCACGTGCTGGCCCCGGCCAGCTGGGCCGCGGACGACGACAAGGTCCTGTTCACCATGGAGCTGGTCGCGGGCGGCTCGCTGGCCCATCTCATCGGCGACTACGGCCCGCTGCCGCCGCAGTTCGTCTGTGTCCTGCTCGACCAGCTCCTGTCGGGCCTCACCGCCGTGCACGCGGAGGGCGTCGTGCACCGCGACATCAAGCCCGCCAACATCCTGCTCGAGGCCACCGGCACCGGCCTGCCGCACCTGCGCCTCTCGGACTTCGGCATCGCCATGCGCAAGGGCGAGCCGCGTCTCACGGAGACCAACTACGTCGTGGGGACGCCTGGTTACTTCGCGCCCGAGCAGGCCCTGGGCGCGGAGCCCGACTTCCCCGCCGACCTCTTCGCCGCGGGACTCGTCGCGCTCTACCTCCTCGAAGGCGCCAAGCCCGATTCCAAGGCGCTGATCGAGCACTTCGCGGACCACGGCACTCCCGGCGCACCGCAAGGCGTCCCGGGCCCGCTGTGGGGTGTCCTCGCCGGGCTGCTGCAGCCCGATCCGGATGCCCGCTTCCGCACCGCCACCGGCGCCCGCAAGGCCCTCCTCGCGGCCACGGAGCTGCTGCCCGAGCCCGGCCCCGACGACGAGCTGATCGAGGTCTTCGATCAACTCGGTCCGCTCCCCCCTGGGTTCGGTCCGAACGGCCCCGCCACCCGCGGCCGTCGAGCCCGCCCCGTGCACACCACGGCGACGCGTCCGACCCCCGCGGGCGAGCACCCCACGCCCTACGCCACGCCGCAGCCCGAGCCCACGCCGCCGCCGCCGGCCCGGGAACCGCTCCAGGACCAGGTTCAGGAACAGCTCCCGAAGCCGGCCCGGGAGCCGGCTCAGGACCCAGCCCAGGAACCGGCCCAGGAACCGGCCCAGGAACCGGCCCGACAAGAACCCGTGCAGGAGTCGATGCAGGAGCCGGGCACGCCCGCTCCGCTCCCCTCTATGTCGGAGACGGGAAGCTTCCACCTCCCCCCGCCGCTGACGCCCGACGACCAGCTCCC
>NZ_JAMOLN010000062.1 GCF_024448165.1 Streptomyces longispororuber | reverse complement strand
GGCAACGGTGACGGGGGCGGAGGCGGCTTCCCTGGTGGCGGTGAGATGCCCGGCGGCAACGGGGAGGGTGGCTTCCCCGGCGGCGGCCAGATGCCCGGCGGTGGTGAGATGCCCGGCGGCCAGATGCCCGGCGGTGGCGAGATGCCCGGCGGCTCCGAACAGGGCGGCTCGCAGGAGAGCGGCGGCGGCATGCCCGGCGGCTCGGGCGGCGGTCCCGGTGGCGGCGGCATGGGCGGCGGCATGGGCGGCAACGTCAGCAGCGACCTGATCGCGTACCTGGAGAAGCACCAGGACGGCGCCGAGTGGCTGCTCGCGGTCTCCAATTCGCAGTCCGCCGCGCAGATCATCCTGAGCACGAAGAAGCCCGTCATCTCCATGTACGGCTTCACCGGCTCCGACCAGGGCATGACGGTCGCGAAGCTCAAGAAGCTGGTGAAGAGCGGCCGGCTGCACTACATCCAGGTCGGCGAGAGCGGCATGGGCGGCGGCATGGGCGGCGGCAACGACGTCAGCTCCGCGGTCACCGCGTGGGTGAAGAAGCACGGCACGGCGGTGAAGGAGAGCGAGTACAGCAAGAGCACGAACAAGAGCGACGACAGCTCCTCGTCGTCCTCGTCGTCCTCGTCGTCATCGTCGTCCTCGCTGTACCGCCTGGACCCGTCCGACGTCAGCTGACCGGCGCGCCGAAGCACCACCGCTTCCCGCCTCGCACCAGGCACGCCGTCACCCGGTCGAGTTCGCTCCGGGTGACGGCGGCCATGGGGGTGGACAGGGCGCCGCGCGCGTCGAACTCGTCGTCCACGGAGGCCTGTTGGGCCCGGCGCCCCGGGACGCGGACCTCGATCCGGTCGCCCACCTCCCCCAGATCGATCCGCGCCCACACGGCGGCGCAGTCCGGGCCGTGCCGGAGCTTGACGACGGTGCCGCCGGGAAAGGCCCTGCGCCGCAGCGTCGTCGGCACCGGGTCGACCCCGCAGCCGTACGCCTCCGGGTCCTTGCCGGTGCAGTCGGCGCCGTGGCAGCCCTTGGCCGCGGTGGTGACGGAGGCGGCGGCCGGTCCGCGGGGGTGGTCGTCGCCGGTGACCAGCAGGGCGGCGGCCACCGCCGCGAGCACGAGGACGCCGGCGAGGACCCCGAAGCCGATCACCGGCCGCCTCCCCCACCGCCCCGGCCCCGCCACGTCCACGACCACCGGCACCGGCTCCGCGACCGGTACCGCCACCGGCTCCGCCGCCGCGGCCCGCCCGCTCCACGCGCCGTCCGCCAACTCCCAGAGCGCGAGCGCCCGTTCGGGCCGCTGACCGGCGAGTGCGCAGAGCTCCTCGACGGCCTGCCGCGGCGGCAGGGCCTTGCCGTTGAGATAGCGCTCCCAGGACGACTTGCTGTACGGGGTCTTGGCGGCCAGGGCGGCGAGGCTGAGGCCCGACCTGCTGCGGGCCGCGCGCAGCGTCTCCACCAGCCGGTCGCACTCCACCGCCGTCATGTGCGCAGCGCCTTCCAGGTGTCCTCGCCCACGATCCCGTCGACGACGAGGTGGGCCCGCTTCTGGAGCCGTTGCACGGCGCGTCCGGTGCGGGGCCCGAAGAAGCCGTCGGCGATGCCGGGCGCGAGGCCGCGGTGGCGGAGCAGGCACTGGGCCTCGACGACGGGCCACTGCGCGGACTGCGGGCCGATCAGGCCGGTGCGGGTCCTGCTGTATCCCGCGTAGAGGAGTCCGTCGCCGGCGCGGTGCACCTTGCAGGGGTGGTCGACCCCTGCCTTGAACACGAACTCCTTCGGTGCCGCGGCCCTTTCGCCGCCGTCGCCCCAGGGGCGCACGAGGACGAGGGCGAGCGCGAGAGCGGCCACGACGACGGCCGCGATGACCGCCGCCCCGACGACGAGGCCCGGGCGGCGAAGCCCCCGGACCGGCCCGGCGTCCGCCGCCTCGGGGGCCGCGTCAGGGCCGGCCCCGGGAAGCGCATCGGTCGGCGCCTCGGGAAGCGCACCGGCGCCCCCGCCCCGCTCCGCCGCCACTTCGTGCAGCGCGAGCAGCCGTACGGGATCGCCGTCGCAGGCGCGGGCGAACGCCTCGACGGCCTGGCGGGGCGGCAGCGCCCTGCCGTTGAGATAGCGGTCCCAGGACGAGCGGCTGTATCCGGTGCGGGCCGCGACCGCGCGCAGGGTGAGTCCGCTGCGGTCCTTGAACCGGCGGAGCTGGACGGTGAGTTGACGCTGCCTCGGTTCCATCGAGGCGGGCAGCTGCTTCCAACGAGACATGTTCCCCCTCCATGTCTGTTCGTCACACCCGGTAAAGATGCCGCGCACCGGTACTTCAGTTCCCCGGCCGCGTACGGCGTCCCGCCGCTGTCCCGTCCCGCCGGGCGTCCGTGCAGGTCAGCGGTTGGGACGTCCCGCGCCTGCAGCAGAATCGCGACATCTCTGGCCGTGCCCCGGCCGCTCCCGGCACCGTCGGTGGTGTTCGACAACCGACCACTCATCACGGGGAGTTGCCCATGACCAGGACCATCGCCACCACTCCGCGCCGGCTGCTCGGCGTCGGCCTCGCCTCGCTCACGCTGCTCGGCGGCGCGGCGGCCGGGGTCGCCACCGCGGACACCGCCGCGCCGGCCGCCGCCCGCGGCACCGTGCACGCGGCAGCCGACAAGGTGTGCACCTACTACAACGGCGTCGGCTTCCGCTGCGGCTACTACAACGGCAGCGCGACGATCGGCAGCGGCAACAACGGCAGGGCCGTCAAGGAGGTCCAGGCACTGCTCAACCAGACGACCTCCGCGCCCGGCACCCTCAAGGTCGACGGCCGGTTCGGGTCGCGGACCAAGGCCGCCGTGCTCTGGTTCCAGAAGAAGTACCACGTCAAGCCGTACGACGGGATCGTCGGCCCGAAGACCTGGAAGGAGCTGCGGCTGAAGTAGGCCCCGGCGCCCACGACATGGCACGGCCGGCCCGCGCTCCCCGGGGGAGGGTGCGGGCCGCGTCGCGCGCCAACTGGTTCCCGGAAAAAGGAAGTTGCCGCGTTCCGACACACAATCGTCGCCGAACGTTCACCCCTTTGCGTACGTGTCCATGTCACGCTCCGTCCGTCCCCAGTCGACACGCGTAGAACGGACGGACACCCCACATGCCCCGCATCCCCATACGCACCGCCGCCCTCACGACAGCCGCGCTGCTCGCCGCCGTCGCCCTCCCCGCGGCCACCGCGAGCCCCGCCTCCGCGACCACGACCGCGTACGACTCGACGTACTACAAGAACGCGATCGGCAAGACGGGCCCGAGCCTCAAGTCGGCCCTGCACACGATCATCAGCAGCCAGAGCAAGATCTCCTACTCCGCGGTCTGGGACGCCCTGAAGGTCACCGACCAGGACCCGAACAACAGCAGCAACGTGATCCTGCTGTACAGCGGCGTCTCCCGCGCCAAGTCCCTGAACGGCGGCGACGTCGGCGACTGGAACCGCGAGCACACCTGGGCCAAGTCCCACGGCGACTTCGGCGAGGTGACGGGCCCGGGCACCGACCTGCACCACCTGCGCCCCGCGGACGTCCAGGTCAACAGCATCCGCGGCAACAAGGACTTCGACAACGGCGGCAGCGCCGTCAGCAACGGCGGCGGCAGCCTCACCGACTCCGACTCCTTCGAGCCGCGCGACGCGGACAAGGGCGACGTCGCCCGCATGATCCTCTACATGGCGGTGCGCTACGACGGCGGCGACGGCTTCGCCGACCTGGAGCCCAACGAGTCGGTGAACAACGGGAGCAACCCCTACATGGGCAAGCTCGCCGTCCTCAAGCAGTGGAGCGACGAGGACCCGCCGAGCGCCTTCGAGGAGAAGCGCAACCAGGTCATCTACGACACGTACCAGCACAACCGCAACCCGTTCATCGACCACCCGGAGTGGGTCGACGCGATCTGGTAGCCGGTCCGCGCGGCGCTCCGCCGTGCCGCCGAACGCCTGGGCCCAGCGGCTCAGCGGCTCAGGCGTTCGGCCCGTACAGTTCGGGCCGCCGGTCCCCGAACACGTCGTTGTGCTCGCCGAGCCGCTTGTCGCGGGCCTGCTCCAGGTCGCAGGCGGCCAGCAGCAGGGCCGGGCCCTCGGTCGGGGCGTGGCCGGCGAGCGGGAAGCCGTCCGGGTCGGCGATCACCGAACCCCCGGTCCAGCGCACCCCGCGCTCCTCCCCCGCGCGGTCGCAGGCCGCGACGTACATCCGGTTCACGGCGGCGTCGGCCTGGACGCGGACGGCCTCGGCGGGACGCTCGCCCTCGGGGCGCGGGAACAGCGGCCAGTTGACGGGCGCGCAGAGCAGTTCGGTGCCGGCCAGGGCGGCGAGCCGGACCCACTCGGGGAACTCGAGGTCGTAGCAGACCATGACGCCGATCCGGCCGACGCCCTCGACGTCGACGACGGGCGGCCGTTCGTCGCCCGGCACGAAGAAGTCCTTCTCCGTGCCGAAGAGATGGGTCTTGCGGTAGACGGCGCGGACGGTGCCGGTGGGGTCGATCAGGACCGCCGAGTTGCGGACCCGGTCGTCCGCGTCCAGCTCCGCCAGGCCCGCCACGAGCGTCACGCCGTGCCGGCGGGCCGCCGCCGACCAGGCGGTGACCGTCGGCCCTTCGACCGGTTCGGCGAGCGCCCGCGCCTCGGCGGCGGACGCGAACACGTAGCCGCTGTTGGCGAGTTCGGGCAGGACGACGACACGGGCGCCGGCGCCCGCCGCCGCCTCGATCGCCTCCTCGGCGGCGGCCAGGTTGGCCGCCACGTCGCCCACGCCGAGGGCGAGCTGGGCACAGGCCACGGTCGTCGTCATGCCACTTCCTCCGTCATCCCAGGTGGGTGGGGGCGAACATGCGCAGCAGCGCGGGGAGCACCACCACGTGCGGGCCGGGCTCGGCCAGCGCCTTCGCCAGGTCGGCGCGGAGCGACTCCGGGCTGGTCCTGACGCCCGGGACGCCGAAGGACTCGGCGAGGGCCACGTAGTCGGGGCGGGTCAGTTCGGTCGCCGTGGCCTGGCCGAAGGCGTCCGTCATGTACTCGCGCAGGATGCCGTAGCCGCCGTCGTCGACGATGAGCCAGGTGACGTCCAGGTCGTGCTGGCGGGCGGTGGCGAGCTCCGCGATGGAGTACAGGGCGCCGCCGTCGCCGGAGACCGCGAGGACGGGCCTGGTGGGGTCGGCGGCGGCCGCGCCGAGCGCCGCCGGGAAGCCGTAGCCGAGGCCGCCCGCGCCCTGCGCCGAGTGCATCGCGCCGGGCCAGGCCGACCACGCCCAGTAGGCGAGGATCGTCATGTCCCAGAACGACGGGGAGCCGGCCGGGAGCGCCTCGCGCACGGACGCCAGGACCTGCTGCTCCAGGGTGAGTTCCTGGGCGTCGATGCGCTCGCGGACGGCCTTGAGGACCGCGGCGACGCGCGCCGGGGCGTCGGCGTCGGGCCGCTCGTCGACCGTCTCGACCAGCGCCTGGAGGGCGAGCCTGGCGTCGGCGTGGATGCCGAGGGCCGGGTGGTTGGACTCCAGCTTGCCGGCGTCCGCCTCGATGTGGACGACCCGGCCGCGCGGCTTGAACGTGTGGTAGTTCGAGGAGAGCTCACCGAGTCCCGAGCCGACGACGAGCAGGACGTCGGCGTCCTCCAGGAAGTCGGTGGTGTGCCGGTCCTCCAGCCAGGACTGCAGCGACAGCGGGTGCTCCCACGGGAAGGCGCCCTTGCCGCCGAAGGTCGACACGACCGGCGCGTTGACCCGCTCGGCGAGTGCGAGCAGCTTGCCCGCGGCGTCCGCCCGGACGACACCGCCGCCCGCGATGATGGCCGGCCGCTCCGCCCCGGCGAGCAGGTCGGCGGCGACGGCGGTCAGCTCGGGCCGCGGGACGAGCTCGCGCGGCGTCGCGTCCATGGCGGTGACGACGGGCAGCGTCGTCTCCGCGAGGAGCACGTCCTGCGGGATCTCCACCCACACCGGGCCGTGCGGGGCGCTCAGCGCGGACTCCCAGGCGGCGGCGATGGCCGACGGGATCTGCGACTGCGTGCGGACGGTGTGGACGGACTTGACCACGTCCCGGAACGAGGCCTGCTGGTCGCGCAGCTCGTGCAGATAGCCGTGGCGTCCGCCGCCGAGCCCGGCGACCGGGATCTGGCTGCCGATGGCGAGCACCGGCGCGGACGCGGCGGCCGCCTCCTGGAGCGCGGCGAGCGACATCAGCGAGCCGGGCCCGGTGGACAGCAGCAGCGGCGCGACCTCGCCGGTCACCCGGCCGTACGCGTCCGCGGCGAAGCCCGCGTTGTTCTCGATGCGCAGTCCGACGTAGCGCAGGTCGGAGCGGCGCAGCGCGTCGAACATGCCGAGCGCGTGCTGGCCCGGCAGGCCGAACACGGTGGACGCGCCGAGCCCGTGCAGCGTCTCGACGACGAGGTCGCCGCCGTTGCGCCCGGGCGGCGGGTTCAGGGCGGCCTCGGTCTGCGCTGCCGTGGGCCGCAGCTCCAGGTCGTGGTCGTGGGTCATGCGGTTTCCGCCTCCGCGGTGGTTCGGGTCTGCGCCTGCTCGCCGTAGGGGGCTCGGTCATGTCGGCGGCCACCGGTTGTCGTGGGCTGGTCGCGACGAAAGCCGCGGCCGCCACCGAAGCGGACCCCCTACGGCGAAGGGGCCGGCCGGTCAATTGTCACTCGGCCCGGGCCGACGCGATCTGCCGGGACATGATCGTCGTCAGCTCGTACGCGGTGTGCGACGCGGCGACGGCGGTGATCTCGGCGTGGTCGTACGCGGGCGCCACCTCGACGACGTCCGCCGACACCAGGTTGCACGAGGCGAGGCCGCGGAGGATCTCCAGGAGCTCGCGGGAGGTCATGCCGCCCGCCTCCGGGGTGCCGGTGCCGGGGGCGTGCGCCGGGTCGAGGCAGTCGATGTCGATGGAGATGTACAGCGGGCGGTCGCCGATCCGCTGGCGGAGCTGGTCGGCGACCTCGTCGGCGCCGCGCCGGTAGACGTCGGCGGAGGTGACGATGCCGAAGCCGAGCTTCTCGTCGTCGGTCAGGTCCTGCTTGCCGTACAGCGGGCCGCGGGTGCCCACGTGGGACAGCGCCGACGTGTCGAGGATGCCCTCCTCGACGGCGCGGCGGAACGGCGTGCCGTGGGTGTACTCGGCGCCGAAGTACGTGTCCCAGGTGTCCAGGTGCGCGTCGAAGTGGAGCAGCGCGACCGGGCCGTGCTTCTTCGCGACGGAGCGCAGCAGCGGCAGCGCGATGGTGTGGTCGCCGCCGAGCGTCATCATGCGGGCGCCGGAGCCGAGCAGCTCGTCGGCGGCGGCCTCGATGGTCTCGACGGCCTCGTTGATGTTGAACGGGTTGGCGGCGACGTCACCGGCGTCCGCGACCTGCGCGAGGGAGAACGGCGACGCGTCCTGCGCCGGGTTGTACGGGCGAAGGAGGCGCGACGCCTCACGGATCGCGTTGCCGCCGAAGCGGGCGCCGGGCCGGTAGGAGACACCGGTGTCGAAGGGGACGCCCACGACGGCGACGTCGGCGGCGCCGACCTCGTCGAGGCGGGGCAGGCGCGCGAAGGTCGCAGGCCCCGCGTACCGCGGGATGCGGGAGGAGTCGACCGGACCGACAGCACCGGTGGGACCGGCGGGAACGCGGGGCGTCTCGAAGCTGTTCATTGCGCGCATGCCTTCTTTCTTACGGGGTTACTGCGGTACGGCGACGGGAGCCGCGTCGGGCTCGGGGGCGCCGCGCCCGGCGAGCCGCTCCCGCCAGTTGGCGAGGACGGCGGCGTCGGTGGGCCGGGTGGCCAGGGACACCACGACGTAGACGACGAGGGAGGCGGTCAGGCCGTAGTAGACGGGCTCGTTGGCGAGGATGCCGTAGTGCCACATCAGGCCGATGACGGAGAGGCCGCCGACGACGACGGAGGTGAGGGCGCCGGTGCCGGTGCCGCGCTTCCAGACCAGGCCGCCGAGGATCGGCACGAGGAGTCCGGCGACGAGGAGGTTGTAGGCGACGGTCAGGGCCTCGACGACGTTGTTGAGGATGATCGAGGTGACGATCGCGACGATGCCCAGGACGAGGATGAAGATCCGGTTGCCCTTCACCTCGTCGTGCTCGCCCTCGGGGGTCGCGTCCGGCTTGATGCCGCGCAGCCGCTTCCAGATGTCGTTGTTGGCGACGGTGGCGCAGGCGATCAGGGCGCCGGACGACGTCGACATGACGGCGGCCAGGGCGGCGGCGAGGACCAGGCCGCGGATGCCGACCGGGAGTTCGTCCTTGACGATGCGGGCGAACGCCTCGTCGGCGGCGCCGAGCCCGTTCGGGTAGAGCACCTTGGCGGCGGTGCCGATGACCGCGCCGCCGATCGCGTAGACCAGGCAGTAGACGCCGGAGATCGTGCCGCCCCAGCGGGCCACCTTGTCGGTGCGGGCGGTGAACACGCGCTGCCAGATGTCCTGGCCGATGAGCATGCCGAACGTGTAGATCAGCACGTACGTGAAGATCGTCTCGCCGCCGATGCCCAGCGGGTCGAAGTACGAGGTCGGCAGGGACGCCTTCATCTCGCTGAAGCCGCCCGCCTTGACGACGGCCACCGGCAGCAGGATCAGCAGCACGCCGATCGTCTTGACGACGAACTGCACCATGTCGGTGATGGTGATGGACCACATGCCGCCGAGCGTCGAGTAGGCGACGACGATGGCGCCGCCGATGACGATGGCCAGCCAGCGCGGCACGTCGAAGAGGACGTCGAAGATCGTGGCGTACGCGATGGTGGACGTCACCACGAGCATCAGTGTGTACGCCCACATCACGATGCCGGAGATCATCCCGGCGCTGCCGCCGTAGCGCAGGTCGAGCATCTCCGAGACGGTGTAGACCTTCAGTCGGGCGATGCGCGCCGAGAAGAACACCGACAGGGCGAGCAGGCCGAAGCCGATGGAGAACACCAGCCAGGCGCCGGACAGGCCGTACTGGTAGCCGAGGCCGACGCCGCCGATGGTGGAGGCGCCGCCGAGCACGACGGCGGCCATGGTGCCGGAGTACATGGCCGGGCCCAGGCGCCGCCCGGCGACCAGGAAGTCGCTCTTGGACTTGGCGCGGCGCATGCCCCACCAGCCCATCGCCAGCATGCCGGCCAGGTAGACGACGATCACGATGTAGTCGACGGCCATGGGACGCCCTCCTTTGCACACCTCAGTGGCGTGTCGTGCACGGAATGTCCGGCTGCGAGGTCCCCCGGGAGGGGCCATCGGCGTCGGGGACATCCGCCCGTACCCGCGCCCACCGGTCCAGACGAATCTAGGTGGCCGAAAAGCAACACTGAAGTGTACGTTTCCTCCACCCCACACTCCTTCAGTAGAGGAACCATCCACCGTGCCGGTGCCCGTCCCCTCCGCACCCCCCACGCCGGGCGTCCCGCTCGCCGCGCTGCTGGCCCGCGCCGACCTGGGCCTGCGCCGGATCGCGGGCCCGGACGGAGCCGACGTCACGGTGCACGGGGCGCACACCTCGGAGCTGCCCGACCCGCGCCCGTACCTGCTCGGCGGGGAGCTGCTGCTGACGGCGGGCGTGCAGACCACCGGCGTCTCCTTCGACCCGCAGACGCCCTTCGACACGTACGTGGAGCGGGTCGCCGAGGGCGGCGCCACCGCTCTGGGCTTCGGTCTCGCTCCCGTGCACGACACGGTGCCGCCGGGCCTCGTGGCGGCCTGCGACCGGCACGGGCTGCCGCTCGTCGAGGTGCCCCCGCGGACCACGTTCAGCGGGATCGCGCGCGCCGTGTGGGATCTGATGGCGCAGGCCAGGCACGCCGAGCTGCGCCGGGTCACGGAGGCGCAGCAGGCCCTCGCTTCGGCGGCGGCGCGGCCCGACCCGGTGCGCGCGGTGCTGCGTCAACTCGCCCAGCGCACGGGCGGGTTCGCGCTCCTCGTGGCGGCGGACGGGGCGGAGCCGCACGAGGCGGGGCCGCGGCCCGCGGGCCCCGTCCACGCGGCCCTGACCGCGCTGACGCAGGTGGTGCGCCCGCACACCAGCCGGCTGCTGCCCACGCCGGCGTCGGCCGCGGACACGGTCGCCGACACGCATCTGTCGGCGTACGCGCTGAGCACGGGCGGCGCGCTCGGGCTCGCCACCCAGGGGCGGTCGGCGGGCGACCACACGATCGCGGGCGCGGCGGTGGTGCTGCTCTCGCTGCTGGCCGGGGCGCACCGCTCGGCGGACGACACCCAGCGCGCGGCGGCGCTGGTGGACCTGCTGCTCGGCGCGGACCGGGCGGAGGCGGCGTCGGCGCTGCTCGGCCCCGGCCTGTGGAAGGTCGTGCACGCCCGCCCGAACACGGCGGCGGTCCCGGCGCCCGCGCTCGGCACCCCGCTGGCCGGGACGTCCGCCGACGGCACGGTGACCCTCGCCCTGTTCCCCGCCGACCAGGAGATCCCCCCGTACGAGGGCTGCGCGCTCGGCGTCAGCGCGCCCGTCCGCCCGGCCGACCTGCCGCTCGCGGACGCCCAGGCGGCCCACGCCCTCGCCCGGGCGCGCGCGACCCGGACGCCGCTGGTGCGGCACCGCCCCGACGGCACGCCCGCGCCGACCCCGGCCGCGCTCGCCGGTCAGCCGGCGCTCCTGGAGACCCTGCGGACCTGGCTCGCCCTGCACGGCAGCTGGGAGAGCGCGGCGCTCGCCCTCGGCGTGCACCGCAACACGGTGCGCCAGCGCATCGCCCGCTGCGCGTCCCTCCTGGACACGGACCTGGACGACCCGGACGTCCGGATGGAGCTGTGGTTCGCGCTGCGGCACACGCCCTGAGCGGTGGGTCCCACTGTGCGGAACCGATCAACGCCGCACAGCGACCACCGGCACAATGGACCCATGCCGATACCCGGGATTCCCAGCGATACGCCGACCCGCGCCGCCCTGATCGACCACCTCGTCCGCACCCGCATCGCGGGCGACGTGGCCACGCCCCGCGAGAACAACCTCTCCCACTACCGGAAGCTCGCGAACGGCGACCGGAACTTCTGGCTGGGACTTGAGCTCGGTGACCGCTGGACCGACGAGCAGGACGTGCTCGCGGTGATGGCCGAGCGCTGCGGGGTGATCGACGACCCGGAGTTCCGTTACGGCCAGGACACCATCGACCCGGAGCTGACGGTCGACGCGCTGGAGCGGATGGCGGCGCGGCTGCGCAAGGCGGCCGAGGACCGCCAGCGCGTCCTGTTCGCGACGGGCCATCCCGGCGGCCTCCTGGACGTGCACCGTGCGACGGCGGCGGCGCTGCGGGCGGCGGGCGCCGAGGTCGTGGTGATCCCCGAGGGGCTGGCCACGGAGGAGGGCATGGTCTTCCAGTTCGCCGACGTGGCGATGCTGGAGCGCGGCGCGACGCTGTGGCACACGCACTCGCCCGACCCGATGTCGGCGATCCTCGACGGGCTGGCCCGCGAGGGCCGCCCGCTGCCCGACCTGGTCGTCGCCGACCACGGCTGGGCAGGGTGCGCGGCCCAGCGCGGCCTCGACTCCGTCGGTTACGCGGACTGCAACGACCCGGCGCTGTTCGTCGGGGAGGCCGAGGGCACGATGCAGGTGACGGTCCCCCTGGACGACCACGTCACGAGCCCGCGCCACTACGACCCGATGACGGCGTACCTGCTCTCCGCAGCGGGCCTTCTGGACTAGCCGGCAGGGTGGGGGCTGGTCGCGCAGTTCCCCGCGCCCCTGAAGGCATGCGCTGCGCGCAGCCTTCCCCTGAGCGAGCGGAGCTCGCTTCAGGGGCGCGGGGAACTGCGCGAGAAGCCCCACCGGCCCGCAGCCGAAGAACCAGCCGCCACCCGGCAGACGCGATGCTCACCACGGGTTGAGGCCCTCCGTACGGCGCTGGGCGAAACCCGGGGTCGGGTCCAGGTAGACGCGCCGCACCAAGGGGAACCGCTCCCGAAGGCGCCGCGCCGCATCCTCACAGGCCCACTCGATCTGCGCGGCGGTGGACGCGTCCCGGAAGTCGACCTTCGCCGCGACGAGCGCCTCCTGCGGCCCCTGCACCAACGTGGTCAGCTCCAGCACGGCCTCGACGTGCTCCACCCCGAGCAACAGCTCCCGCATCTCCGCCCGCACCCGCTCCGGCAGGGGCCGCCCGACCAGCAGCTGCGCGTTGGACCGGCCCAGCACCCACGCCACCCAGAGCAGCAGCAGGCCGATGCACAGCGAGGCGATCCCGTCCCAGACCCCGGACCCGGTGAGCTGCCCGCCCAGCAGACCGCCGGCCGCGATGACGAGTCCGGCGAGCGCGGCACTGTCCTCCAGGACGACGGCCTTCACGGCGGTGTCGGGCGTGTGCTTCAGGTACGTGCCGATGGGCGCCCGCCAGCGCGCCGCCTCGCCCCGGGCCTGCTTGACGGCGGTGCGCAGGGAGAAGCCCTCCAGGACGAAGGCGATCGCGAGCACGATGTACGACACCAGGGGATTCCCGAGGTCCTCGCCCGCGACGAGCGTGTGGATCCCGTCGTACAGGGAGAAGACCGCGCCGCCCACGAATGTGGCGACGGCGGCGAGCAGCGCCCAGACGTAGCGCTCGCCCCCGTACCCCAGCGGATGGTCCTCGTCGGCGGGCTTCTCGCTGCGCTTGAGGGAGGTGAGCAGCATCAGCTCGGTGACGGTGTCGGCGAACGAGTGAGCCGCCTCGGAGAGCATCGCGCTGGATCCGCTGATGACGCCGGCGACGGCCTTCGCGAGGGCGATGCCGAGGTTGGCCAGCGCGGCCACGACGACCGTGCCGACGCTCTCCCCGCCCGTGCCCTTCTCGTCCACCGTCACCGCGCCGTCCGCCCTTGCATCCATGTACGGGACGGTATGTCCGATCAGCGCGGAACGCGAACCACGCCTTCCTGGATCACGGTGATCGCGAGCTGTCCTTCCCGGGTGTAGATCCGGGCCTGCCCGAGTCCGCGCCCGCCGGACGCGGACGGCGACTCCTGGTCGTAGAGCAGCCATTCGTCGGCACGGAAGGGCCGGTGGAACCACATGGCGTGGTCGAGGGACGCCCCCACGACGTCGCCGACGGCCCAGCCGCCGCGCCCGTGCGCGAGCAGCACGGAGTCGAGCAGCGTCATGTCGGAGACGTAGGTGGCGAGGCAGACGTGGAGGAGGTGCGCGTCGATGGCGCCGTCGAGTTTGCCGTTGGTCCGGAACCAGACCTGGGAGCGCGGCGGCTGCGGCTCGCCCACGAAGGCGAACGGCGGCGCGTCCACGTACCGCAGGTCGACGGCCTCGCGCGCTTCCAGCAGCCGCTGCACGACGCCGGGCCCGACGAAGGCGTCGGCGTAGCGCGGCAGGATCTCCGCGGCGGTGGGCAGCGTCTCGGGGTCGGGCGCGGGCGGCATGTCCGCCTGGTGCTCCAGACCTTCCTCGTACGTCTGGAAGGACGCGGAGAGGTGGAAGATCGGCTGCCCGTGCTGGACGGCGACGACGCGGCGCGTGGTGAAGGAGCGGCCGTCGCGGATCCGGTCGACGGTGTAGACGATGGGCGCGCCCGGGTCGCCCGCGACGAGGAAGTACGCGTGCAGGGAGTGGGCGTGCCGGTCGGCCGGGACGGTGCGCCCGGCGGCGACCAGCGCCTGGGCCGCCACCTGCCCGCCGAAGACGCGCGGGACGACGGCGGACCGGGACTGGCCGCGGAAGATGTCCTGCTCGATCTGCTCCAGGTCGAGCAGATCGAGCAGGGACTCAAGTGCCTGATGCATGGGGTCAGTTGTACCCAGCGGTCGTTCTCGGCGGGTTACAGGCCCATGTTCTTCGCGATGATCATCTTCATGACCTCGCTGGTGCCGCCGTAGATGCGGTTGACGCGGTTGTCCGCGTACAGGCGGGCGATCGGGTACTCGTTCATGAAGCCGTAGCCGCCGTGCAGCTGGAGGCAGCGGTCGATGACGCGGTGCGCGACCTCGGTGCAGAACAGCTTCGCGGACGCGGCCTCGGCGGCGGTCAGCTCACCGGCGTCGAGGGCCTCCAGGGCGCGGTCGGCGACGGCCTCGGCGGCGTCCACCTCGGCCTGGCAGGCGGCCAGCTCGAACTTGGTGTTCTGGAAGGACGCGACCGGCTTGCCGAAGACGGTGCGCTCCTGGACGTACTCCTTGGCGAACCGGACGGCGGCCTTGGCCTGCGCGTACGCGCCGTAGGCGATGCCCCAGCGCTCGGAGGCGAGGTTCGTGCCGAGGTAGCCGAAGCCCTTGTTCTCCTCACCGAGGAGGTCCTCGACGGGCACCTTCACGTCGACGAACGCCAGCTCGGCGGTGTCGGACGTGCGCAGGCCGAGCTTGTCGAGCTTGCGGCCGATGGAGTAGCCCTCGGACTTGGTGTCGACGGCGAAGAGGGAGATGCCGAAGCGGCGGTCCTCGGCGCTCGGCGCGGAGGTGCGCGCGCAGACGATGACGCGGTCGGCGTGCACGCCGCCGGTGATGAAGGTCTTGGCGCCGTTGAGGACGTAGTGCGTGCCGTCCTCGGAGAGCTTGGCGGTGGTCTTCATGCCCGCGACGTCGGAGCCGGTGCCCGGCTCGGTCATGGCGAGCGCCCACATCTCCTCGCCCGCGACGAACTTGGGCAGGTAGCGCTTCTTCTGCTCGTCGGTGGCGAGCATCTTGATGTAGGGAAGGGCGAGCAGCACGTGCACGCCGGAGCCGCCGAAGGAGACGCCCGCGCGGGCGGTCTCCTCGTACTGGATGGCCTCGAACTTGTGGGTGTCCAGGCCGGCGCCGTCGAACTCCTCGGGCACGTTGATGCCGAACAGGCCGAGCTCGGCCATCTTCGCGTAGAACTCGCGCGGCACGATGCCCTGCTGGAACCACTCGTCGTAGTGGGGGACGACCTCGGCCTCGATGAAGGCGCGCAGGGTCTCCCGGAACGCCTCGTGGTCCTCATTGAAAACGGTACGGCGCACGGAGAACTCTCCCTTGACGACGAGTGTGCAGACAGCGATCAAACGACTAAGCGCTTGCTCAGAGGAACGTTACCGGCCAGTCACCGGAGCGTCCAGAGATACACATCACTCTGCGGCAGCCGCGAAGGCCCCGCGCGCCAACTTGTGCAGCATCTGCGCCGTCGCCGCCCGGCCGGGCAGCGAACCGGGGCGGCTCAGGTGCGGCGTGGAGTTCAGCAGCCCGAAGACCGCGTGCACGGCCACGCGCGCGTGCGGCTCCGCGAGCTCCGGATAGACCTTCCGCACGGACTCCACCCACAGCTCCACGTACTGGCGCTGGAGCTGCCGCACCAGCTTGCGGTCGCTGTCCCGCAGCCGGTCCAGCTCGCGGTCGTGCAGCGTGATCAGGTCGCGGTCGTCGAGCGCGAAGTCGATGTGTCCCTCGATGAGCGAGTCGAGCAGGGCGTCGGGCCCCTGCTCCGCCTCGGCGACCCGCCGCTTGGCGCCGGTCATCAGCTGCCCGCTGATGCCGACGAGCAGCTCGGCGAGCATCGCGTCCTTGCCCGCGAAGTGGCGGTAGAGCCCGGGTCCGCTGATGCCGACCGCGGCTCCTATCTCATCGACCCCGACCCCGTGGAAGCCACGCTCGGCGAAGAGCCGGGCGGCCTCTCGGAGGATCTGCTCGCGACGGGTGGGTGCGTCGGTTCTGGTGGCCATGGAAGCAATTCTAGACAGGGAGGTTAGCGACCGTTAACCTGGAGGAAATCGGTTAACGGTCATTAACTTTTTCCTACATCGCTTCATGACTCGGTGAGGGGACCGCAGGATGCACGAGGCACCGGAGCTGACGAGCGCGGCAGATCCCGCGTCGGAGGCCTGGCGGGCCAATGAGGCGGCGCACCGGGCGCTCGGCGACGAGCTGCGCGCGAAGCTCGCCGCGGCCCGGCTGGGCGGCGGCGAGCGGGCCAGGGCGCGGCACACCGCACGCGGCAAGCTGCTGCCGCGCGACCGCGTGGACACGCTGCTCGACCCGGGCTCGCCGTTCCTGGAGCTGGCGCCACTGGCGGCGGACGGGATGTACGAGGGACAGGCCCCGGCCGCCGGGGTGATCGCCGGGATCGGGCGGGTGAGCGGCCGCGAGTGCGTGGTCGTCGCCAATGACGCGACGGTCAAGGGCGGCACGTACTACCCGATGACGGTGAAGAAGCACCTGCGCGCCCAGGAGGTCGCGCTGGAGAACCGGCTGCCGTGCGTCTATCTGGTGGACTCCGGCGGCGCCTTCCTGCCGATGCAGGACGACGTCTTCCCGGACCGCGAGCACTTCGGGCGGATCTTCTACAACCAGGCGCGGATGTCCGGCGCGGGCATCCCGCAGATCGCGGCGGTGCTCGGTTCGTGCACGGCGGGCGGCGCGTACGTCCCGGCGATGAGCGACGAGGCCGTGATCGTCCGCAATCAGGGCACGATCTTCCTGGGCGGCCCGCCGCTGGTGAAGGCGGCCACCGGCGAGGTGGTGACGGCCGAGGAGCTGGGCGGCGGCGAGGTCCACTCGCGGGTCTCCGGAGTGACGGACCACCTCGCGGAGGACGACGCGCACGCGCTGCGCATCGTGCGGACCATCGTCTCCACGCTGCCGGAGCGCGGCCCGCTGCCGTGGTCCGTGCGGACGGCGACCGAGCCGAAGGTGGACCCGGCGGGGCTGTACGGGGCGGTGCCGGTCGACTCGCGCACCCCGTACGACGTCCGCGAGGTCATCGCGCGCGTCGTCGACGGCTCGCGGTTCGCCGAGTTCAAGTCCGAGTTCGGCCAGACGCTCGTCACCGGCTTCGCCCGGATCCACGGCCACCAGGTCGGCATCGTCGCGAACAACGGCATCCTGTTCGCCGAATCCGCCCAGAAGGGCGCCCACTTCATCGAGCTGTGCGACCAGCGCGGCATCCCGCTGCTGTTCCTGCAGAACATCTCGGGCTTCATGGTCGGCCGGGACTACGAGGCGGGCGGCATCGCCAAACACGGCGCCAAGATGGTCACGGCGGTGGCGTGCACGCGCGTGCCGAAGCTGACGGTCGTGATCGGCGGTTCGTACGGCGCGGGCAACTACTCGATGTGCGGCCGGGCGTACTCCCCCCGCTTCCTGTGGATGTGGCCCGGCGCCAAGATCTCGGTGATGGGCGGCGAGCAGGCCGCCTCGGTCCTCGCGACGGTCAAGCGCGACCAGTTGGAGGCGCGCGGCGAGGACTGGCCGGCCGAGGACGAGGAGTCGTTCAAGGCGCCGATCCGCGCCCAGTACGAGACGCAGGGCAGTGCCTACTACGCGACGGCCCGCCTCTGGGACGACGGCGTGATCGACCCGATGGAGACCCGCCAGGTCCTCGGCCTGGCCCTGACCGCGTGTGCCAACGCGCCGCTGCCGGAGAAGTCCGGCGGGTTCGGCGTCTTCCGGATGTGAGGGGAGGACTTCAGACGATGAGCATGTTCGAGACCGTACTCGTGGCCAACCGCGGCGAGATCGCCGTCCGCGTCATCCGCACGCTGCGGGAGCTCGGGATCCGCTCGGTCGCCGTGTACAGCGACGCCGACGCGGACGCCCGGCACGTACGTGAGGCCGACGAGGCCGTGCGGATCGGGCCGCCCCCGGCCGGCGAGAGCTATCTGTCCGTGGAGGCCCTCCTGGCGGCGGCCGCCGGGACGGGCGCCCAGGCGGTGCACCCCGGCTACGGCTTCCTGGCGGAGAACGCCGCGTTCGCGCGGGCCTGCGAGGAGGCGGGCCTGGTCTTCATCGGCCCGTCCGCCGACGCCATCGCCCTGATGGGCGACAAGATCCGCGCCAAGGAGACCGTGGACGCGGCCGGGGTCCCGGTCGTCCCGGGCGGCCGCGATCCCGAGCTGGCGCAGGCGGCCCGCGAGCTGGGCGCACCCGTCCTGCTCAAGCCGTCCGCGGGCGGCGGCGGCAAGGGCATGCGGCTCGTCCGCGACCTGACCGCCCTGGAGGAGGAGATCGCGGCGGCCCGCCGCGAGGCCCGCGCCTCCTTCGGCGACGACACGCTCCTCGTGGAGCGCTGGATCGACCGCCCCCGGCACATCGAGATCCAGGTCCTCGCCGACGCCCATGGCAACGTGGTGCACCTCGGCGAGCGCGAGTGCTCCCTCCAGCGCCGCCACCAGAAGATCGTCGAGGAGGCGCCGAGCGTCCTGCTCGACGAGGCCACGCGCGCGGCGATGGGCGCGGCGGCCGTGGAGGCGGCCCGCAGCTGCGGCTACCGCGGCGCGGGCACGGTGGAGTTCATCGTGCCGGGCGAGGACCCGTCCTCGTACTACTTCATGGAGATGAACACCCGCCTCCAGGTCGAGCACCCGGTGACCGAGCTGATCACCGGCATCGACCTGGTGGAGTGGCAGCTGCGGGTCGCGGCGGGCGAGCGGCTCCCGTTCGCCCAGCAGGACATCACCCTCACCGGCCACGCGGTCGAGGCCCGCCTGTGCGCCGAGGACCCGGCGCGCGGGTTCCTGCCCTCCGGCGGCACGGTCCTCGCCCTGCACGAGCCCGAGGGCGACGGCGTGCGCACGGACTCCGGCCTCACCGAGGGCACCGAGGTCTCGTCCCTGTACGACCCGATGCTCGCGAAGGTCATCGCGTACGGCCCCGACCGGGACACGGCGCTGCGCAGACTGCGGGCCGCGCTGGCCCGCACGGTGACGCTCGGCGTGCCGACGAACGCCGGGTTCCTGCGCCGGCTGCTGGCCCATCCGGCGGTCGTGGCGGGCGAGCTGGACACCGGCCTCGTGGAGCGCGAGGCGGACGCCCTGGCCGATCCCGGCGTCCCCGCGGAGATCTACGCGGCGGCGGGCGCCCTGCGCCAGCGGCGGCTCGCCCCACCGGCGGCCGACGGCTGGGCCGACCCGTTCTCCCGCCCGACCGGCTGGCGCCTCGGCGGTGAGCCGGCCTGGACCGTGCACCACGTGAAGGCCACCGGCCACGACCCGGTCGAGGTCCGGGTGCGCGGCACGGAGGTCCTGGTGGACGGCGTCCCGGCCACCCCCGCCCGCCTCACGGCCGCCGCCGGCGACTGGCTGGCCCGCGACGGGGACGCCTGGCACGTCCAGGACCACGACCCGGTCGCGGCGAGCCTGACCGGCGCGGGCTCCGGCGGCGCCGGTTCCCTGACGGCACCGATGCCCGGCACCGTGACCGTGGTGAAGGTCGCGGTCGGCGACCGGGTGACCGAGGGCCAGAGCCTGTTGGTGGTGGAGGCGATGAAGATGGAGCACGTCATCGCGGCCCCCCACGCGGGCACCGTCACCGAGCTGGACGTCACCCCGGGCACGACGGTGGCGATGGACCAGGTGCTCGCGGTCGTGGCCGAGGAGAGCACCGAGAGCGCCCCTTCAGGGGCGCGGGGAACGGCGCGAGCAACCACGACGGCGGATCACCCGGAAGCAGCCGCAAGCGCCGACGGCGAGGATCCGCTGAAGGAGGCCACCCGATGACGCTCCCGATGACCGTCCCCGCCCAGGGCCTCCCGCCCAGGATCCGCATCCACGAGGTGGGCCCGCGGGACGGCCTGCAGAACGAGAAGTCGACGGTTCCCACGGAGGTCAAGGCGGAGTTCGTCCACCGCCTGGCCGCCGCGGGCCTCACCACGGTCGAGACGACCAGCTTCGTGCACCCCAAGTGGGTGCCCCAACTGGCGGACGCGGAGGCCCTGTTCCCCCTCGTCCAGGACCTCGCCGGCGACGGCGTGCACCTCCCCGTACTCGTACCGAACGGGCGGGGCCTGGACCGGGCCCTCGCGCTCGGCGCGCACCGCATCGCCGTGTTCGCCAGTGCCACCGAGTCCTTCGCGAAGGCCAATCTGAACCGCACGGTGGCCGAGTCCCTCGCCGTGTTCGAGCCGGTCGTGGCGCGGGCCAAGGCGGAGCGGGCACACGTCCGCGGCTACCTCTCCATGTGCTTCGGCGACCCGTGGGAGGGCGCGGTCCCCGTCCACCAGGTCGTCTCGGTCGCCAAGTCCCTGCTGGACATGGGCTGCGACGAGCTGAGCCTGGGCGACACGATCGGCGTGGCCACCCCCGGCCACGTCCAGGCGCTGCTCGCGGAGCTGAACGAGGAGGGCGTGCCGACGAACACGATCGGCGTGCACTTCCACGACACGTACGGCCAGGCCCTCGCCAACACGCTGGCCGCGCTGCAGCACGGCGTCACCACGGTCGACGCGTCCGCGGGCGGCCTCGGCGGCTGCCCGTACGCGAAGAGCGCCACCGGCAACCTCGCCACCGAAGACCTCGTCTGGATGCTCCAAGGACTCGGCATCGAGACCGGGGTGGACCTCGGCCGTCTCACCGCCACCAGCGCGTGGATGGCCCGGCATCTGGGCCGACCCAGCCCGTCCCGCACCGTTCGCGCCCTCGTACCCGAGGCACAGTCCCCGCAGGAGCAGTGAGACAGATGGACCACCACCTCTCCCCCGAGCACGAGGAACTCCGGCGCACCGTGGAGGAGTTCGCGCACGACGTCGTCGCGCCGAAGATCGGCGACTTCTACGAGCGGCACGAGTTCCCGTACGAGATCGTGCGCGAGATGGGCCGCATGGGCCTGTTCGGGCTGCCGTTCCCCGAGGAGTACGGCGGCATGGGCGGCGACTACCTGGCGCTCGGCATCGCGCTGGAGGAGCTGGCCCGGGTCGACTCGTCCGTGGCGATCACCCTGGAGGCCGGGGTGTCGCTCGGCGCGATGCCGCTGCACCTGTTCGGCACCGAGGAGCAGAAGCGCGAGTGGCTGCCGCGGCTGTGCGCCGGGGAGATGCTGGGCGCGTTCGGGCTGACCGAGCCGGAGGCCGGATCGGACGCGGGCGGCACCCGCACGACGGCCGTGCGGGACGAGTCCACCGGCGACTGGGTCATCAACGGCACGAAGTGCTTCATCACCAACTCCGGTACGGACATCACGGGGCTGGTGACGGTCACGGCCGTGACGGGCCGCACGGCGGACGGCAAGCCGCTGATCTCGTCGATCATCGTGCCGTCCGGGACGCCGGGGTTCACGGTCGCGGCGCCGTACTCGAAGGTGGGGTGGAACGCGTCGGACACCCGCGAGCTCCACTTCGCCGACGTGCGGGTGCCGGCGGCGAACCTGGTGGGCGAGGAGGGGCGCGGCTTCGCGCAGTTCCTGCGGATCCTCGACGAGGGCCGGATCGCGATCTCCGCGCTGGCCACCGGTCTCGCCCAGGGCTGTGTCGACGAGTCGGTGAAGTACGCCAAGGAGCGCCATGCGTTCGGGCGCAGCATCGGCGGCTACCAGGCGATCCAGTTCAAGATCGCCGACATGGAGATGAAGGCGCACACGGCGCGGCTCGCCTGGCGGGACGCGGCGTCGCGGCTGGTGTCCGGGGAGCCGTTCAAGAAGGAGGCGGCGCTCGCGAAGCTGTACTCGTCGACGGTCGCCGTGGACAACGCGCGCGAGGCGACGCAGATCCACGGCGGGTACGGCTTCATGAACGAGTATCCGGTGGCCCGGATGTGGCGGGACTCCAAGATCCTGGAGATCGGGGAGGGCACGAGCGAGGTCCAGCGGATGCTGATCGCCCGCGAACTGGGGCTCACGTCCTAGGCAGTGCTGCGACGCGGCCCCCGTGATGCGCCTCGGCGCCGCGGGGGCCGCCGTCGTGCGCGTACGGGTTCGCCGTGTGGGGGCGTGCAGTTCACCCGCCCCCTGGACATGCCAGGAACTTAGGTTAACCTACCCTCAGTTCCACGACCCAGTCCGGCCGTCGATCCGGCACGTCCGAAAGCAGCCCGTCATGCCCAACGCCCGACTGTCCCGCCCCTCCCGCCGCGGCATCCTCGCCGCCGGCGGCGCCCTCGGCCTCGGCGCCGTGCTTGCCGCCTGCGGCGACGACAGCGCGAAAGACAGCGGTTCGGACTCGACGCAGGCCGCGAAGAAGTCCGGCCCCTGGTCCTTCAAGGACGACCGCGGCACGACCGTGAAGCTGGACAAGGTCCCGGCGAACATCGTCGCCTTCACCGGTGTCGGCGCCGCGCTCTTCGACTACGGCGTGCAGGTCAAGGGCGTCTTCGGCCCGACCACCACCAAGGGCGGCAAGGCCGACGTCCAGGCCGGCGACATGGACGTCTCCAAGGTCACCGTCATCGGCAACGAGTGGGGCCAGTTCAACATCGAGAAGTACGTGGGCCTCGCCCCCGACGTGCTGATCACCACGATGTTCGACGACGCCGGCACCCTCTGGTACGTCCCGGAGGAGTCCGCGAAGAAGGTCGCCAAGCTCGCCCCGAGCGTCGGCATCTCGGTCTTCGACCGCAAGCTGGACGAGCCTCTGCAGCGCATGTACGCGCTGGCCGAGTCGCTCGGTGCGGACCTGAAGGCCGACAAGGTCGTCAAGGCGAAGGCCCGCTTCGAGGCCGCCGCGGCCCGGCTGCGCAAGGCCGCCAAGGCGCACCCCGACATCAAGGTCATGGCCGGTTCCGCGAGCCCGGACATCTTCTACGTGTCCGGCACGGACCTCTCCATCGACCTGGAGTACTTCAAGTCCCTCGGCGTGAACTTCGTGGAGCCCACCGAGGCCGCGAAGAAGGCGTCCGGCGGCTGGTTCGAGAACCTGAGCTGGGAGAACGTCGACAAGCACCCGGCCGACATCATCATGATGGACGACCGCGCGCAGGCCATCCAGCCCGCCGACATCGACGAGCCGACCTGGAAGAAGCTGCCCGCGGTCAAGGCCGGCCAGGTCATCGCCCGCTCCCCCGAGCCGATCCTCTCCTACGACAAGTGCGCCCCTCTCCTGGAGAACCTCGCGAAGGCGATCGAGACGGCGAAGAAGGTGTCCTGACCCGATGACGCAGACGGCCGAAGCCCCCGCGGCAGCCCCTTACAAGATGTTCGATTTCTTCGATCTGGAAGTGGTCCGCACGCGGCGGCTCGGTCCGTCGCTGCTCCGGGTCACCTTCACCGGCCCCGCCCTCGCCGGTTTCCACGGCGGCGGCCGGGACCAGTCGCTCTCCCTCTTCCTGCCGCACCCCGGCCAGGACGCTCCCGTCCTGCCGCCGGTCGAGCCGGGCGACGACGGCCGCGCCTGGCACGCGGCGTACCGGGCGATCCCGGACCACGAGCGAGCGGTGATGCGCTCGTACACGCTCAGCGGCCAGCGCCGCGAGCCCGCGGAGGAAGTCGACATCGACTTCGTGCTGCACAACGACGATCCGGCGTCGGCCGGACCCGCCTGCCGCTGGGCGGAGGCCGCGCGGCCCGGTGCCCGGGTCGCCGTGCTCGGCCCGGCGGCCGTCGACAACACCGCGGTGCGCTGCCGCCCCCAGGAGAACTTCGACCACATCCTGATGTGGGGCGACGAGACGGCGCTGCCCGCCGCCCTCGGGGTGCTCTCCTGGCTGCCCGCCACCGTCTCCGCGCACGTCTGGCTGGAGGTCCCGCACCGTGAGGACGTCCAGCCGGTGCTGACGGCGGCCGACGTCACCGTGACCTGGCTGGTGCGGGCCGAGGGCGCGCCGAGCGTGCTCGACTCCGTGCGCGCGGCCGAACTCCCCGCTGCCACCAGCCCGTACGCCTGGCTCGCGGGCGAGTCCGGGACGCTGAAGGAGTTGCGCCGCCATCTCGTGCGCGAGCGCGGCTACGACAAGCGGGCGGTGACGTTCGTCGGGTACTGGCGGCGCGGTCTGAGCGAGGACGCGCTGCGGGAGCAACCCGCCGCCGCATAAGGGCGATTCGGCCACACAGGACTGACTCCGGCCACACATGAGGGGCGGGGTCGCAAGCTCAACTTAGGTTAGGCTAACCTAAGCACTGGGTTCGCGACCTCGCCCTTTTTTCGGCCCCGCTCCCCTTTCCTGCCCCACCCGGGAACACCCTCATCCCCACCCGGAGGAACCGTTCATGCGCTCGCACCTGCTCAATGACACGACCGCGGAGCTCTATCGCAGCTCCGTGTCCGAGGGAGTCGAGCGGGTGGCGGCCAAACTCGCCACCACGACACGGCCGTTCACCGGCGTCACCCCGGACGCCCTGGCCCCCACCATCGACGCCGTCGACCTCGACCGGCCGCTGCACGACACCATCGCCGTGCTGGACGAGCTGGAGGACGTCTACCTCCGCGACGCCGTCTACTTCCACCACCCCCGGTACCTGGCCCACCTCAACTGCCCCGTCGTCATCCCGGCGGTGCTCGGCGAGGCGATCCTCTCCGCGGTCAACTCGTCCCTGGACACCTGGGACCAGTCCGCGGGCGGCACCCTCATCGAGCGCAAGCTCATCGACTGGACGGCCGGCCGGATCGGCCTCGGCCCCGCCGCCGACGGCGTGTTCACCTCCGGCGGCTCGCAGTCCAACCTGCAGGCGCTGCTGCTGGCCCGCCAGGAGGCCAAGACGGAGGACCTCGCGAAACTGCGCATCTTCGCCTCCGAGGTCAGCCACTTCAGCGTCAAGAAGTCCGCGACGCTGCTCGGCCTCGACGCGAAGGCGGTCGTCTCCGTCCCGGTCGACAAGGACAAGCGCATGCAGACGGTCGTGCTCGCCGCCGAGCTGGAGCGCTGCCGCGAGGACGGCCTCGTCCCCATGGCCGTCGTCGCCACCGCCGGCACCACCGACTTCGGGTCCATCGACCCGCTGCCGGAGATCGCCGAGCTGTGCGCCCAGTACTCCACCTGGATGCACGTCGACGCCGCGTACGGCTGCGGACTGCTCGTGTCACCGAAGAACCGCGACCGGCTCACCGGCATCGAGCGCGCCGACTCCGTCACCGTCGACTACCACAAGTCCTTCTTCCAGCCGGTGAGTTCGAGCGCCGTGCTGGTCCGTGACGGCGCCACGCTGCGGCACGCCACGTACCACGCGGAGTACCTCAACCCGCGCCGTACGGTCGCCGAGCGCATCCCCAACCAGGTCGACAAGTCCCTGCAGACCACCCGCCGCTTCGACGCGCTCAAGCTGTGGATGACGCTGCGCGTGATGGGCGCCGACGGCATCGGCAACCTCTTCGACGAGGTCTGCGACCTGGCCCGCGAGGGCTGGGAACTGCTCGCCGCCGACCCGCGCTTCGACGTCGTCGTCGAGCCGAGCCTGTCCACGCTCGTCTACCGCTACATCCCCGCCGCGGTCACCGACCCGGCGGAGATCGACCGCGCCAACCTGTACGCCCGCAAGGCCCTGTTCGCCTCCGGCGACGCCGTCGTCGCGGGCACCAAGGTCGGTGAGCGCCAGTACCTGAAGTTCACTCTGCTCAACCCCGAGACGACCCTCGCCGACATCTCGGCCGTCCTCGACCTCATCGCCGGCCACGCCGAGCAGTACCTGGGAGAATCCCTTGACCGCGCTTCCTGAATCCCATGACCGTCACGACTTCATCGGGATCGGACTCGGCCCGTTCAACCTCGGCCTCGCCTGCCTGACCGAGCCGATAGCCGAGCTGAACGGCGTCTTCCTGGAGTCCAAGCCGGACTTCGAGTGGCACTCGGGCATGTTCCTCGACGGCGCCCACCTGCAGACCCCGTTCATGTCGGACCTGGTCACCCTGGCCGACCCGACGTCCCCGTACTCCTTCCTCAACTACCTGAAGGAATCGGGGCGGTTGTACGCCTTCTACATCCGCGAGAACTTCTACCCGCTGCGCGTCGAGTACAACGACTACTGCCGCTGGGCCGCGTCGAAGCTCTCCTCCGTCCGCTTCTCGACGACCGTCGCCGAGGTGACGTACGACGAGGGCACCGGCCTGTACACGGCGACCACGGAGACCGGCGAGACCTACCGCGCCCCGCACCTCGTCCTGGGCACCGGCACCCCGCCGCACATCCCCGAGGCGGTCCAGGGCCTGGACGGCGACCACCTGCACAACTCCCGCTACATGCAGCACAAGCAGGAGCTCCAGAAGAAGGACTCGATCACGCTGGTCGGCAGCGGCCAGTCCGCCGCCGAGATCTACTACGACCTGCTCAGCGAGATCGACGTCCACGGCTACCGGCTGAACTGGGTGACGCGCTCGCCGCGCTTCTTCCCGCTCGAATACACCAAGCTGACGCTGGAGATGACGTCCCCGGACTACATCGACTACTTCCACGCGCTGCCCGAGACCACCCGGTACTCCCTGGAGGAGAAGCAGAAGGGCCTGTTCAAGGGGATCGACGGCGAGCTGATCGACGCCATCTTCGACCTGCTCTACCAGAAGGGCCTCGACGGTCCCGTGCCCACCCGGCTGCTCACCAACTCGGCTCTGAGAAGCGCGAGTTACGAGAACGGCACGTACACCCTCGGCCTGCACCAGGAGGAGCAGGACAAGGCCTACGAGATCAAGACCGAAGGACTGGTCCTGGCCACCGGCTACAAGTACGCGACGCCCGCCTTCCTGGAGCCGGTCAAGGACCGCATCCGCCTGGACGGCCGGGGCCGCTTCGACGTCGCCCGCAACTACTCGATCGACACGACCGGGCGCGGCATCTTCCTGCAGAACGCGGGCGTGCACACCCACTCGATCACCAGCCCCGACCTGGGCATGGGCGCCTACCGCAACAGCTACATCATCGGCGAGCTGCTCGGCACCGAGTACTACCCCGTCGAGAAGACCATCGCCTTCCAGGAGTTCGCAGTATGAGCACCACCACCGTCGGCCGACTGACCTTCCGCCCGCTCGACCCGCAGAGCGACAGCGAGCTGCTGCACACCTGGGTCACCGACCCCAAGGCCGCGTTCTGGCTGATGCAGGACGCGAAACTGCAGGACGTCGAGCGCGAGTACATGGCGATCGCGGCGGCCGAGCACCACGACGCGTACCTCGGACTGCACGACGGGGAGCCGGCCTTCCTGATGGAGCGCTACGACCCGCGGTACGTCGAGCTCGTCGGCCTGTACGAGCCCGAGCCCGGCGACGTCGGCATGCACTTCCTGACCGCGCCGTCCGAGATACGGATACCCGGCTTCACCCGGGCCGTGATCACCGCGGTCATGGACTTCCTCTTCGCCGACCCGGCCGTCGCGCGCGTCGTCGTCGAGCCCGACGTGGGCAACAAGGCCGTGCACGCCCTGAACGAGGCCGTCGGCTTCGTCCCCGACCGGGAGATCGCCAAGCCGGAGAAGACCGCGCTGCTGAGCTTCTGCACCCGCGCCCAGTTCGAAGCGGCGACCGGCACGACGACCGGGGGTGCCGCATGACCCTCGCCGACGCCGTCTCCCACCTGACCCCCGAGCTGTGGGCCGAGGCCAACCGCCTCCTCGTCCGCAAGGCCATCGCCGAGTTCAGCCACGAGCGGCTCCTGACGCCGGAGCCGACCGAGGGCGCCGACGACCGGTACGTGGTCCGCAGCGACGACGGCCTCACCCGCTACCGGTTCTCCGCCCGCCGACTGCGCCTGGACCACTGGCAGGTGGACGCCGCGTCCATCAGCCGGCACCGCGACGGCACCGAACTGCCGCTCAACGCCCAGCAGTTCTTCATCGAGATGAAGGACGCGCTCGGCCTGTCCGACGCGATCCTGCCGGTCTACCTGGAGGAGATCTCCTCCACGCTCTCCGGCACCTGCTTCAAACTGACCAAGCCGGACGTGTCGTCCGCCGAACTCGCCGCGTCCGGGTCCTTCCAGGACATCGAGACCGGGATGACCGAGGGCCACCCGTGCTTCGTCGCGAACAACGGGCGGCTCGGCTTCGGCATCCACGAGTACCTCTCGTACGCCCCCGAGACCGCCAGCCCGGTGCGGCTGGTGTGGCTGGCGGCGACGCGTGAGCGGGCCGCGTTCACCTGCGGCGTCGGCCTGGACTACGAGTCGCTGCTCCGCGCCGAGCTGGGCGAACAGACGCTGGAGCGCTTCGGCGCGACGCTGCGCGACCAGGGCCTCGACCCGGCGGACTACCTGCTGATCCCGGTCCACCCGTGGCAGTGGTGGAACAAGCTGTCCGTCACGTTCGCGGCCGAGATCGCCCAGCAGCACCTCGTCTGCCTGGGCGAGGGCGACGACGAGTACCTGGCCCAGCAGTCGATCCGGACGTTCTTCAACGCGACGTCCCCGTCGAAGCACTACGTGAAGACGGCGCTGTCGGTCATCAACATGGGCTTCATGCGCGGCCTCTCGGCGGCGTACATGGAGGCGACCCCGGCGATCAACGACTGGCTCGCCGGGCTCATCGAGGGCGACGAGGTGCTGAAGGGCACCGGGCTCACGATCATCCGGGAGCGGGCGGCCGTCGGCTACCGGCACCTGGAGTACGAGGCCGCCACCGACCGCTACTCGCCGTACCGCAAGATGCTGGCCGCGCTGTGGCGCGAGTCGCCGGTGCCGTCGCTCGCGCCGGGCGAACGCCTGGCGACCATGGCGTCGCTGCTGCACGTGGACCGCGCGGGCCGCTCCTTCGCGGGCGCCCTGATCGAGCGCTCGGGACTGACCCCCGCCCAGTGGCTGAAGCCGTACCTGAAGGCGTACCTGACGCCGCTGCTGCACAGCTTCTACGCCTACGACCTGGTGTTCATGCCGCACGGCGAGAACGTCATCCTGGTCCTGGACGAGCGCGGCGTCGTGACGCGGGCGGTCTTCAAGGACATCGCCGAGGAGATCGCGGTGATGGACACCGAGGCGGTGCTGCCGCCGAAGGTGGACCGGATCCGCGCGGACGTCCCCGACGACATGAAACTCCTGTCGATCTTCACCGACGTCTTCGACTGCTTCTTCCGCTTCCTCGCGGCGAACCTGGTCGAGGACGGCGTGCTCGACGAGGACACGTTCTGGGCGGCGGTCGCGGACTGCGTGCGCGAGTACCAGGTAGTCACGCCCCAACTGGCGGACAAATTCGGCCAGTTCGACATGTTCGCCCCGAGCTTCGCGCTGTCCGCCCTGAACCGGCTCCAGCTGCGCAACAACGAGCAGATGGTGGACCTGGCGGACCCGTCGGGCGCGCTCCAGCTGGTCGGTGACCTGGAGAACCCGATCGCCTAGGCGGCCGCGGACCCCATGACCGAAGGGGGCTCGGGAGACGGTCCTCCCGAGCCCCCTTCACTTGCGGTCCACTTCTTCTCGGCCCTGCCGGTCCGTCAGCCGTTCCAGGGCACCTGCGGCGACTTGTAGTAGGCGATACCGAGGGCGTCCCAGCGCGGCGCCTGCTCGGCGAGCCGCACCTTGTACGTGTTCCAGTCGTGCGTGGCCGCGGGCGACCAGCCGAGTTCGGCGACCCCCGGCAGCCGCGGGAAGGCCATGTACTCGACCTGCGCGGACTCCGACAGGGTCTCCGACCACATCGGCGCCTCGACGCCCTTCACGGCCGCGGCGGGCGCGCCCGGCAGGTAGGCGCCCGGGTCCCAGTCGTACGACCGCTGCACCTCGACGTAGCCCGCCCAGGAGAGCCCGAGCGGGGTGTCCTTGGTGTACTTCATGTCGAGGTAGGTCCGGTCGGCGGGCGAGATGACGAGCCCGGTCCCGTTCTTCGCGGCCTCGGCGACCTGCGCCTTCTCCGCGGCGCTCGTGCCGTCCAGGCCCCAGTACTGCGCGAGGGCACCCTTGATGGGCGTGGCCTCGGTCAGCTGGTGCCAGCCCACCACGGTCTTCCCGTACTTGGCGACGATCGGCTGCACCCGGTTCATGAAGGTGACGTAGTCCTCGTGACTGGTGGAGTGCGCCTCGTCACCGCCGATGTGCAGGTACTTGCCGGGCGTGAGGGCGGCGAGCTCGCGCACCACGTCGTCCACGAAGTCGTACGTGACCTGCTTGTTCACGCACAGCGAGCTGAAGCCGACCTCCGTGCCGGTGTAGAGGGGCGGCGCGACGCCGTCGCAGTTCAGTTCGGCGTAGGAGGCGAGGGCCGCGTTGGTGTGGCTCGGCATGTCGATCTCGGGCACGACCTCCAGGTAGCGGGAGGCGGCGTACCGGACGATGTCCTGGTACTGGGCCTTGGTGTAGTGGCCGCCCGCGCCGCCGCCGACCTGGGTCGACCCGCCGTAGGTGGCGAGTCGGGGCCAGGAGTCGATGGCGATGCGCCAGCCCTGGTCGTCGCTCAGGTGCAGGTGCAGTTTGTTGATCTTGTAGAGCGCGAGCTGGTCGATGTAGCGCTTGACCTTGTCGACCGAGAAGAAGTGCCGGGACACGTCGAGCATGGCGCTGCGGTAGCCGTAGCGGGGGCTGTCCTCGACGGTGCCGCCCGCGACGAGCCACGGACCGCTCTGCCTGCTGTCGCTCTCGGCCTTCGCCGGCAGCTGCTGGCGCAGCGTCTGGACGCCGTGGAAGAGTCCGGCCGGCGCGTGGGCGACGATGGTGACGGACCGGCCGGTGCTGGTGAGCCGGTAGCCCTCGGCGCCGAATGCCTTGTCCTTCGCGCTGAGTTCGAGGCGGATGCCGTCGCCCGCGTCGTCGTCGGTGACGGGCAGCTTGTAGCCGGTGGAGGGGCGCAGCACGTCGGCGAGGTAGCCGCCGATGCGGCGGGCGTCCTTCGAGGCGTCGTCCACGCGGATCCGGGTCCTGGCCGTGATCTCGTACGCGGATCCGCCCGGGGTCACCTTCGCGGGTGCCGGGACGATCCGGCCCAGCGGGGTGGCCCCGTCCGGAGCGGCGGTGGCCGGGGCGGTCCCGAGCGCGCCGATGCCGGCGGCGACGAGCAGGGCCGCGCCCACGAGCGCGCCCATGGATTTCGGTCTCTGCGACGATCTGGGGTGCTTCCTCACGAACGGTCCCTTCGACGGCGGTCGTTGGCGGAGTTCGTCCTACGGGCTGAGCAACCGATCGGTCACCATGCGTACCGTCCGCCCCTCGGCCGGTCAAGGTGTAGACCACTTATGGCGGAGCCTGATGCCAGAATTGCCCCATGGCGGAAATCATCCAGCGGGACGGCACGTGGACGTTCGACGGGGAGACGCTGCGGCTGGTGCCGGGGCGCGACAAAGGCGTGAGCGTGCTCCGCAAGGCACTGGGTGAACTGACCGTCCCGCTGCGGGCGTTGGCGGGTGTCTCCTTCGAGCAGGGCCGCAAGTCGGGGCGGCTGAGACTGCGGCTGCGGGACGGCGCGGACCCGCTGCTCCAGGCGACGGGCGGCAAGCTGACCGAGGGCACGGACCCGTACCAGCTGACCGTCGAGTCGGACCGCTACGGCGTCGCCGAGTACTTCGTGGACGAGGTCCGCAACGCGCTGCTCCTGGAGCAGGTCCCGTCCTCGGCCTGCACCGCGTACGTGCTGTCCGGTCCGTCGGTGCCGCTGTCCGTCTCGGCGGGGGACGGCACGGCGAGCTTCGACGGGGAGCACGTCCGGCTCGAGTGGAACTGGAAGACGGAGGACGCCAAGGCGTCGGCCGGGACCCGGCTGCTCGCCCTCGCGGACATCACGGCGGTGGAGTGGCAGCCGGCCCTCGGCCTGGAGAACGGCTGTCTGCGCTTCGTGGTCCGCTCCTCCCCCACCAAGGCGCCGCCGAAGTACGACCCGAACTCGATCGAGCTGTGGGGCTTCAAGAAGGACCCGCTGATGGCGCTCGTCGCGGCGGCGGTCCAGGCCCGCCTTCCGCATCCGGGGGCCGGGCCCGCCCCGAAGGAGCTCACCGCGCAGGCGCCGCCCGCCCCGGCCCCCGAGCCCGCACCGGCCGCGGCCGCCACCGAGGACGACCACGACGCTCTGCTGCGCCGGCTGCGGGAGCTGGGCGAGCTGCACGGCGCCGGGATACTGACCGACGAAGAGTTCGCAGCTGCGAAGCAGGCCGTGCTCAAGCGGCTCTGACCGCGCGCCCGGCGCCGCCCGGGAGCACCGTGTCCGGCCGGACTCCGCCGGGCGGCGCCGACCACCGTACTTCGGCCACGCCCGGCGGTGCGGCGCACCCGGGCGCGACCGCGTCCGCCCCCGGCGCGCAGGTCGTGGCGCGAAGTGGCTCGATCCCGGCCATCACCCTGGGCCCGCGAGAGTGATCGGGGCCCAGTGGACGGCGCTCGGCAGGAGCGGCGCGCCCCCGGCGAGCCGCCGTGCATCATTCCGCGGACGGCTGTCCGGAGCGCGGGACGCTCAGTGCTTCACCTTGCGGGCGACGACGAACCGGTCGATCTCCTCGCCGGTCTCCGCGAGCCCCCGTACGGTCAGCGTCGCCGTCCGCCCGACCGGCGCCGGGTCGACGTCCACCCGCAGGAACGAGTAGTTGGTGTAGCGCACCCGGGACCAGTCCACGGTCACCGCCTGGTGGCTGCCGTCGGGCTGGACGACGAACGACTGGAACGGATCGGTCTTCTGTTCGTGTCCCTGGTACGTGTCGGCGACCGGGAACGCGTAGAGGCTCTTGCCCGCCGCGCCCGCGGTGACGTACACGACGCCGTCGGTCTCGGGGTAGGCGGTGCCGCCGATCGGCAGCTCCTTGGTTACCTTCTCGCCCTTGAGCACGTCGGAGCGCTCGTACACGTGGTTGTGCCCGTTGATGACGAGGTCCACGGTGTACTTCTCGAACAGCGGCACCCACTCCTTGCGCACGCCCCCCTCCGAGGCGTGCGCGGTGGCGGTGCAGTAGGCGCAGTGGTGGAAGAAGACGACGACGAAGTCGATCCCGGAGCCGTGCGCCCGGAACTTCTTCAGCTGGCTCTCGAACCAGGTGGTCTGGGTGCCGCCGGAGATCCCCAGGTTCGCCGGGATCTCGTACGAGACGTCGTTCGCGTCGAGCGAGATGACGGCGGTGTTGCCGTGCACGAAGGAGTAGACGCCCGGCAGGTTCTTGGGGTCGGGGCCGTTCGACGGGGGCGCGAAGCGGGCCTCCTGGCTGCCGTAGCCGTTCGGCGAGTACCAGGCTTCCATGTCGTGGTTGCCGTAACTGACCATCCACGGCACGGACTTGGCGACGGACTCGGTCTGGGCGAGGAACTGGTCCCAGGTGCGGGCGTCGAAGGTGTCCTTGGTCTGGCCCTGCCCGGACGGGTCCGCGTACGCGATGTCACCGGCGTGCAGGTGGAAGGCGGGGCCCTGGGCGAGGATCAGGCTGTCGTTGGCGAGCGCGTGGTAGCTGACGCCCTGGTCGCCGAAGGCGGTGAAGGTGAACCGCTCGGAGCGGGACGGCGCGGTGGTGAAGGTGCCGATGGTGCCCGCGAACTTCGGCGACGCCGGGTCGAAGCCCTGGTGGCCGACGCCGTAGTAGTACGTCTTGCCGGGCTTGAGGTGGGTCAGCTTGGCGTGCACGTAGTACTGGGTGTGGTCGGCGCTCGTGCCGACGCCCGCCGGGGTGTACAGGGCGCGGATCTCGGCCGGGATCTTCCGCGACAGGTCGCCGGCGTGCGCGCCGATCCGGATGAACGGGTTCTTGACGGCGACCGGGACCTGCCAGGAGACGGTCATCTCGGTGCGCGCGTCGTCGCCGTAGGAGAGGTGCCGGCCGAAGGGCGCGACGAGGGCGCCGTCGACGTGCTCGGCGGCCGGGGCGGTCGAGGTGGCCGCGGGCGCGGCGGCCTGGGCGGCGCCCGGCACGAAGACGCCGCCGGCGACCGCGCCGAGGGTGACGGCGCCGCCGCGGATCATCGTGCGGCGGGAGAAGCGGCCGCGCAGGTACTCGTGCTGCTCGGCGAGGCTTCTGTCGGCGAGTTCGTCGGGTACGCCCATACGAGGAATGTCCATGGCCGGAAAGGTGCTTGGGGCACCCATCTCGGTCGGATACGACGGGTGAACACGGTCCGAACAACCGGCATGGCGCCCTTCAAGGCTTCCCCACTTCCACCCCAAGACCGGGGGAATCCACCCCGCCCCTGTGATCCTTGCCCGATATCGGGCAGATTTCTTGCGAAAGCCCGGGGTCTCCCCCAGGATCTACCGGGTGCACGAGGAACTTGTCGATCATCTGACGCGCAGCACGCCCCTGAGCCGGGGCGAGGCGCTGCGGGTGATCCAGGACGTGCTCGCCTACTTCGACGAATCGACGGAGGACTACGTCCGCCGCCGCCACCGCGAGCTCCAGGGTCAGGGCCTGGTGAACGCGGCGATCTTCGAACAGATCCTGGCGGACCTGCGGTACCGGGCGGTCGCGCCGCCGGAGCTCTCGCTCCGGCAGCTGCGCCGCATGGTCTACGGCTGACGCAAGCCGATCAGAGGGGATTTTCAAGACTTATGTGCGGAATTGTCGGTTACATCGGCAAGCGTGACGTGGCACCGCTGCTCCTTGAGGGCCTGCAGCGCCTGGAGTACCGGGGGTACGACTCCGCGGGCGTCGTGATCACCAGCCCGAAGGCCACCGGTCTGAAGATGGTCAAGGCCAAGGGCCGCGTCCGCGACCTGGAGGCCAAGGTCCCGGCCCGCTTCAAGGGCACCACCGGCATCGCCCACACCCGCTGGGCCACGCACGGCGCCCCCTCCGACGAGAACGCGCACCCGCACATGTCGGACGACAACAAGGTCGCCGTCGTCCACAACGGCATCATCGACAACGCCTCCGACCTGCGCGCCAAGCTCGTCGCCGAGGGCGTGGTCTTCCTCTCCGAGACGGACACCGAGGTCCTCACCCACCTCATCGCCCGCTCCCAGCAGTCGGACCTGGAGGACAAGGTCCGCGACGCGCTGCGCCTCATCGAGGGCACGTACGGCATCGCCGTCCTGCACGCCGACTTCCCGGACCGCATCGTGGTGGCCCGCAACGGTTCACCGGTCGTCCTCGGCATCGGCGACAAGGAGATGTTCGTCGCCTCGGACATCGCCGCCCTCGTCTCCCACACCCGCCAGATCGTCACCCTCGACGACGGCGAGATGGCCACCCTCAAGGCCGACGACTTCCGCACGTACACGACGGAGGGCACCCGTACGACGGCGTCGCCCACGACCGTCGAGTGGGAGGCCGCCTCGTACGACATGGGCGGCCACGACACGTACATGCACAAGGAGATCTCCGAGCAGGCCGACGCCGTCGACCGCGCGCTGCGCGGCCGCATCGACGACCGCTTCTCCACCGTGCACCTCGGCGGCCTCAACCTCGACGCCCGCGAGGCCCGTTCGGTCCGCCGCGTGAAGATCCTCGGCTGCGGCACGTCGTACCACGCGGGTCTGATCGGCGCCCAGATGATCGAGGAGCTGGCCCGCATCCCCGCGGACGCCGAGCCGGCCTCCGAGTTCCGCTACCGCAACCCGGTCGTCGACCCCGACACGCTCTACATCGCGGTGTCCCAGTCCGGCGAGACGTACGACGTCCTCGCGGCGGTCCAGGAGCTCAAGCGCAAGGGCGCCCGCGTCTTCGGCGTGGTGAACGTGGTCGGCTCGGCCATCGCCCGCGAGTCCGACGCCGGCGTCTACGTCCACGCGGGCCCGGAGGTCTGCGTCGTCTCGACGAAGTGCTTCACGAACACCACGGTCGCCTTCGCGCTGCTCGCCCTGCACCTGGGCCGCATCCGCGACCTGTCCGTCGCCGACGGCAAGCGCATCATCGACGGCCTGCGCAAGCTGCCGTCGCAGATCGAGGAGATCCTCGCCCAGGAGGCGGAGATCAAGAAGATCGCCGAGGAGTACGCGGACGCCCGCTCGATGATGTTCATCGGCCGCGTCCGGGGCTACCCGGTCGCCCGCGAGGCGTCCCTGAAGCTCAAGGAGGTCTCGTACATCCACGCCGAGGCCTACCCCGCCTCGGAGTTGAAGCACGGCCCGCTTGCCCTCATCGAGCCGGCGCTCCCCACGGTGGCGATCGTCCCCGACGACGACCTGCTGGAGAAGAACCGCGCCGCGATGGAGGAGATCAAGGCCCGCTCCGGCCGCATCCTCGCCGTGGCGCACCAGGAGCAGGAGAAGGCCGACCGGACGATCGTCGTCCCGAAGAACGAGGACGAGCTGGACCCGATCCTGATGGGCATCCCGCTCCAGCTCCTCGCGTACCACACGGCGCTGGCCCTCGGCCGCGACATCGACAAGCCGCGCAACCTGGCGAAGTCCGTCACGGTGGAGTAGCGGTCCCGCCTCACCGGTCTTCGTCTACGGGTCCGGTGAGGCTTCTCGCGCACCCGGACCCGGCCCGCGCCACAACGAACGGGCCCCACGTGCGCGCCACCATTACGCACGAGGGACCCGTTCCCGAAGGGCCGGAGCCGCCCATTGCTCCGGCCCCATCTGGCTGTCAGCCGGCGGCCGTCACCCCCCGGCCGGCAGCACGTCCGGGCAGTGCCGTCGGCAGCCCCGCCATCGAGGCCGTGGCCCCGTACCAGGCAAGAAGCCCGCCCGCCGCGGCGAACCAGCCGCCGACCTTCGCGAGCCCTTCCGTGTCACCGAACGAGGCGACGGCGAGCAGTACGAGCGCCACGAACAGCGCCCCGTAGGTACCCCGCGCGAACGTGCCCGCGCCGGCCGAACCCAGCGTCAGGCTCAGCGCGAGCAGGGCGAACAGGAGCAGGAAGAGACCCGCGGCGTTCGCGGAGACGGCGTCGTCCGCCCCGACGCCCCAGGTGAACCAGAAGGCACCGAGTCCGGCGAAGGCCGTACCGGTGAAGCCGTCCGCGCGCAGCGCGAGCAGACCGGCGACGAAGAGGGCGATCCCGCCCACATACGTCGCGATCGAGACGGCGTCGGCCGCCGTCACGCCGTCGATCACCTGGGTGTGACCGAGCCCGAACGCCAACAGGGTGACCCCGAGGGCGAGTTGACCGAGAGTCGAGACAGTAGAGGCACTTCCCGCGGAGACGTCGTTGTCCACAGCGGGCTCCCTTCGTGCAAGTGCGGGTGCTGTGCTGTTGTCCAGCGACCGGTATGTACCCTTCACAAGGGCACAAACCACCTCTACGCACGAGTAGATTTATCCGCCCGTCCGGCCCATCTCGCCCGGGAGCAGGGCGAGTTACGGAATGACGACGACGGGCCGCTTGGCGCGCCGCGCGAGCCGGCCGGCGACCGAGCCGAAGATCCGCCCGACCAGCCCGTGGGTCGAACCCACGACGATGGCGTCGGCGGAGTACTCGCGCCCGACCTCCTCCAGCTCGTGACAGATGTCGCCACCGCGCTCGACGAGGATCCAGGGCACCTCGGAGAGATACTCCGCGCAGGCGAGTTCGAGCCCGAGGACCTCGGTCCGGTGGTCGGGGACGTCGACGAAGACCGGCGGCTCGCAGCCCGCCCACACGGTCGTCGGCAGCCGGTTGGCGACGTGCACGATGATCAGGCCGGAGCCCGAGCGATGGGCCATGCCGATCGCGTAGGCGAGGGCCCGCTCGCTCGACGTCGAGCCGTCGAAGCCGACGACGACACCGTGCTTGAAAGCGGGATCACAGGCGTGACGTGTCTCTTGTGCCGCTTCGGGGGTCGTCGTGGGATCGGCGACCTGCCGCTTGCGGTCCGCGGGTTCGGGGAATTCGTGACCGGCCATGAGTGTCTCGGCGTGTACCTCGTGGGCCCTGTAGAGGGGACGGCAACTGATCGGCGGAGCTGTGTCCGGGAATCATCTTCCCAACCCCATACCCCCAAGGGTACGGCGACACTCCTCCTCTGCCCAGACTCCGGCCCGCTGTGGGACCTGTACGTATCTGCGCTCCGCGGCGTTCAGGGGAGCATGCACGAGGCCCCGCCCGTATGGCAATGGTTGCTGCCCCGTACAGGCGGTTTGCGCACCTTGTGGCCCTGTCGGGGGTGGATCAAGTGACCGGGGCCGGTGCCACGCGTTGAACTCCCGAACCCCAGACACAGGGAGCACTCCGTGCCCGGACCGACCACCGCGCACCATTCCGCGGCCACGCACCGGACCGCGCCCCGGCGCGTCCCGGCACCGGCCCGCGCCCCCGAGTCGCACACTCGCGCGACCCCTCACGCCCATGACGCGCCACCCGTGGGTGGCGACGGGGCGAGCGACGTGGTCCGCTGGGCGGCGTTCAGCTGTGTCCTGGTGCCGCTCGTTCTCGTCGGGTACGGAATCTCCGCGGCGGGTGCCGCCGGAGCCGCCCTGGGGCTCGCCGCGGTCACCGCGGCGTGCCGGGTGCTTCTGCGCCAGTCCGAACGCGGTGCCGCGAAGTTGCACAGCGAACAATGCTGTACTCGTCGCGGCCGGCACGGCAGGACCGGTCCGGGGGCGCGCGGGGGCGGTCGGCGAGCGGGTGGGAGTACGCCGGTCGACTGACCGGATTCCGGGCGCGACCCCATAGATTTTCAGCCAACTTCGGGTGAGGGCCCGTTCCTTGTCATCCCCCTCCCCCAACCCCCGTTCCACCAGGGCTGAAAGGACCGCAAACCCCGCCTGCACCCTACGGGGACCGGCCACTGAGTTGAGGCGTACTTCCCAGCAACGCCCGTGAGTGCAACGCTTCGTGATCGAATGCTTCACGCCAAGTTGCCATGTCGACAATGTGCCAGGTCTTTAACTGGTCACGACGGCACCACGGGACACAGTAGATTCGATCATGACTGTCTGATCTGTAGGCGGCGGGGGACTTCGTGCAGGACCGAGGGGAAACGTGCAGGAGCGAACAGCCCGTCAAAGTATTGAGGGAGCCGCGATCACCGAGGGGGGCTTAGCAGGATGAGCCACGACTCCACCACTGCTCCGGAGGCGGCGGCTCGCAAGCTGTCAGGGCGCCGGCGACGCGAGATCGTCGCGGTGCTGCTGTTCAGCGGCGGACCCATCTTCGAAAGTTCCATTCCGCTCTCCGTGTTCGGAATCGACCGTCAGGATGCGGGAGTTCCCCGGTACCGGTTGCTTGTGTGCGCCGGTGAAGAGGGACCTTTGCGCACCACGGGCGGACTCGAACTCACCGCGCCACATGGTCTGGAGGCGATCTCCCGGGCAGGCACGGTCGTCGTGCCGGCCTGGCGTTCGATCACTTCACCGCCTCCTGAGGAGGCACTGGACGCGCTGCGTCGCGCGCACGAGGAGGGCGCCCGCATCGTCGGGCTGTGCACCGGCGCGTTCGTACTCGCCGCGGCCGGGCTGCTGGACGGCCGCCCGGCCACCACGCACTGGATGTACGCGCCGACGCTCGCCAAGCGCTATCCGTCGGTCCATGTGGACCCGCGGGAGCTCTTCGTGGACGACGGCGACGTGCTGACGAGCGCCGGCACCGCGGCCGGCATCGACCTGTGCCTCCACATCGTGCGCACGGACCACGGCAACGAGGCGGCCGGCGCGCTCGCCCGCCGCCTGGTGGTCCCGCCGCGCCGCAGCGGCGGCCAGGAGCGCTATCTCGACAGGTCTTTACCTGAGGAGATCGGCGCGGACCCGCTGGCCGAGGTCGTCGCCTGGGCCCTGGAGCACCTCCACGAGCAGTTCGACGTGGAGACGCTGGCGGCCCGCGCGTACATGAGCCGCCGTACGTTCGACCGCCGCTTCCGGTCGCTGACGGGGTCCGCCCCGCTCCAGTGGCTGATCACGCAGCGGGTGCTGCAGGCCCAGCGGCTCCTGGAGACCTCCGACTACTCGGTCGACGAGGTGGCCGGGCGCTGCGGGTTCCGCTCCCCCGTCGCGCTGCGCGGACACTTCCGGCGGCAGCTGGGATCGTCCCCGGCGGCGTACCGGGCCGCGTACCGGGCCCGCAGGCCGCAGCCGGGCGACAACCCGGGGGCCAACGGGCACGGCGGCAAACCCGACAAGCCGGTGGAGATGGCGCCGGCCCAGGGCCCCGAGACTCCGGGCCCGGTACCGGCACAGTCCCGGCGCACGGCGGCCGCGGCCGCCTCGTCCGGGGTCGGTGCCTCCGCGGCGTCCATGCCGGCCGGTCCGGCGGGCCACGCGGAGGGCTTCACACACTCCGACGCGTTCGCGCAGGGCCGGGCGAGCCTGCCGGGCCCGCGCACGGCTCCTTAGCGGTCCCGCCGGGGCGTCCCCCGGCCGGGCCGTAGCCGATCGGTGCTGGTCAGCGAGGTCCGGCGCGTGCAGCTGCCGTGCAGCAGATGTGCGCTCCGGGCCTCGCGGCGGCGGCCGCGTCGGCGCCCGCCCCGGCCCGCCGGGGCAGGAGTCGGCGCACGCCGTCTGCCAGCGCGAAGGTCCTGCCCGTAGGGTTGACCGCATGAACGATCGCATGGTGTGGATCGACTGCGAGATGACCGGACTCTCGCTGGCGAACGACGCGCTCATCGAGGTGGCCGCACTGGTCACCGACTCGGAGCTGAACGTACTCGGCGACGGAGTGGACATCGTGATCCGCCCGCCGGACGAGGCCCTGGAGACGATGCCCGAGGTGGTGCGCACCATGCACACGGCCTCGGGTCTCCTCGACGAGCTGGCGGGCGGCACGACCCTCGCCGACGCCGAGGAACAGGTTCTCTCCTATGTACGTGAGCACGTCAAGGATGCGGGCAAGGCCCCGCTGTGCGGGAACTCGGTCGGCACCGACCGCGGTTTCCTGCTGCGTGACATGCCGACACTGGAGGAGTACCTCCACTACCGGATCGTCGATGTGTCCTCGGTCAAGGAACTGGCCCGGCGCTGGTACCCGAGGGCGTACTTCAACAGTCCGGAGAAGAACGGCAACCACCGGGCGCTCGCGGACATCCGCGAGTCCATCGCCGAGCTGCGCTACTACCGCGAGGCGATCTTCGTCCCGCAGCCCGGACCGGACTCGGAGACCGCGAAGTCGATCGCGGCGAAGCACGTCCTGCCTGCGGAACCCGCTGAATAACCCCTCGTAAGCCCCTGTGTACGGGGTCCGGACGCCCACGGAAAAAGGTGGGCGCGAGCACCCCTTCGGACCCTGTACACTTTTTCTCGGCCGGTCGGAAGAACGACAAACGACCGGACATGGTGGGTGTAGCTCAGTTGGTAGAGCACCTGGTTGTGGTCCAGGTGGCCGCGGGTTCAAGTCCCGTCACTCACCCTGAAGGGTCGAAGGCCCCGGTTCGGAAGAACCGGGGCCTTCGTCGTTCCCCGCGCCCCTCACGAGGAGCCGCGGACGACCAGCTCCGTCGGCAGGACCAGGTGGCGCTCGGCGCCCCGGCGGGCCGAGGAGCGCTTGCCCTCGGCAGCCAGCGCGATCTCGTCCAGGAGCAGTCCCGTCATCGCCCGGCCCATGTCGCGGGTGGGCTGGCGCACGCTGGTCAGGCCGGGCTCCATGTGGCGGGCGATCACCGAGTCGTCGAAGCCGACCAGGGCGACGTCGTCCGGGATGCGGCGGCCGGCCTCGCGCAGCACCTGGCGGGCGCCGGAGGCCATCAGGTCGGAGCAGGCGAAGACGGCGTCCAGGCCGGGGCTGCGCTCCAGGAGCTCGGTCATGCAGCGGCGGCCGCCCTCCTCCGTGAAGTCTCCGTAGGCCACCAGCTTCTCGTCGTACGAGAGTCCGCTCGCGGCCAGCTCGTCCTCGTAGCCGGCGAGACGGCGCTGGGCTCCGTACACGTCGAGGGGGCCCGCGATGATCGCGACGGAGCGGCGGCCACGGGAGAGCAGGTGGTCGACGGCGGAGCGGGCCCCGGCGTAGTTGTCGGTGTCGACCGAGGGCAGCGGCTCGTCCGCCGAGCGGGGGCCGCTGATCACGGTCGGGATGTCCATCTGGAGGAGGCGGTCCGCGAGCGGGTCGTCGGCGTGCACGGAGACCAGCAGGACGCCGTCGACGCGGTGGGCGGCGAGGTAGGCCGCGAGGCGGTCCTGTTCGCGCTCGCCACGGGCGAAGGTGAGCAGCAGCTGGAGGTTGGACTCGGCGAGGGCCATGCCGACGCCGCCGACCATGCCGGAGAAGTACGGCTCCGAGAAGAACCGGGACTCGGCCTCCGGAACGACCACGGCTATGGAGTCCGTGCGGTTGGCCGCGAGGGCGCGGGCCGCCGTGTTCGGAACGTAGCCGAGCTCGGCGACCGCCTCCTCGACCGCGGCGCGCGTGCGGTCGCTGACCCTCGGTGATCCGTTGATCACCCGGGAGACCGTGCCCCGGCCGACGCCCGCCCGGGCCGCGACCTCCTCAAGGGTCGGACGCCTGCCGTGAGTGCCGCGAGCCGCCATGACTCCTACCTCCCCAAGTCTCCAGCGGAATCTAACAGCCCGATAACCGCTGCGACTTGCCGCTGCCGAGTGTCTTGACACCCATCGGCCGAGCGACGACCCTTCAACTCATCACCGATGGGAGCGCTCCCACCCTACTGGACGCATACAGAAGCCGCACGTTCCCCGACCGAGCCGCAGAGTGAACGAACGGGCACAGCAAGGCAGTTGGCCGGGATCAGTACAGATCAGCAATTGAGCACTTGGAGGACGCAATGCGCACGACTGCCCGTACGTCCCGACGCGCGATGACCTTCGCGGTCGTCGCCACTCTCGCCACCGGGCTGCTCGCCGGATGCGCGAGCGATGACGACGACGGTGGATCCGACGGCGGTTCCGGGGGTGCCGGAGGCAACGGCAAGACCACCATCACCATCGGCACCTTCGGAACCTTCGGCTACAAGCAGGCCGGTCTCTACGACGAATACATGAAGCTCCACCCGGACATCAACGTCAAGGAGAACGTCACCACCCGCACCGACGTCTACTGGCCCAAGACGGTCACCCGGCTGCAGGCCGGTTCGGGCACCGACGACGTGCAGGCCATCGAGATCGGCAACATCACCGACGCCGTGCAGACGCAGGGCAGCAAGTTCGTCGACCTGGGCAAGGAGGTCGACAAGTCGCAGTGGCTGGACTGGAAGCTGAAGCAGGCCACCACCGCGGACGGCAAGACCATAGGGCTCGGCACGGACATCGGTCCGATGGCGATCTGTTACCGCAAGGACCTGTTCAAGAAGGCCGGTCTGGAGACGGACCGCACCAAGCTCGCCGAGCAGTGGAAGGGCGACTGGAGCAAGTACGTCGCCGTCGGCAAGCAGTACATGAAGAAGGCACCCAGCGGCACCAAGTTCGTGGACTCGGCCTCCTCGGTCTACAACGCGGCGCTCGGCGGCGAGGCCGAGCGTTACTACAAGGACCCCGAGACCGTCAGCTGGGACAAGTCCGAGGGCGTGAAGAAGTCCTGGGACGTCGCCATGGAGGTGGCGACCAGCAACATGTCGGCGAAGCTGAAGCAGTTCGACAAGTCGTGGGACCAGGGCTACGCGAACGGCACGTTCGCCAGCGTCGCCTGCCCGGCCTGGATGATCGGTTACATCCAGGAGAAGTCCGGCACCGCCGGCTCCGGCAAGTGGGACGTGGCCGCCGCGCCGACCGCGGCGAACTGGGGCGGCTCCTTCCTCGGCGTGCCGACGGCGAGCAAGCACCAGAAGGAGGCCATCGCCCTGGCGAAGTGGCTGACCGCTCCCGAGCAGCAGGCGAAGGTCTTCGCGAAGCAGGCCAGCTTCCCGTCCACCCCGTCGGCGTACAGCACGCTGAAGCCGAAGGCCGAGACGTCCGCGTACTTCTCGGGCGCCCCGCTCACCCAGATCTTCTCCGACTCGGCGAAGACCATCCCGTCGCAGTACTTCGGCATCAAGGACCAGCCGATCAACACCGCGATCACTGACGTCGGCATCCTCCAGGTCGAGCAGAAGGGCAAGTCGCCCGAGCAGGGCTGGGACGCGGCGTCCAAGGAAGTCAAGGACGTGCTCGGCCAGTGACCGTGTCCAAAGAGGCTCTCGCGCAGTCCGCGTCGAGTGCCGATGCCGCGCCCTCCGACAAGGAGGGCGCGGCCCGCGGTACTCACGGTCGCGGTACGGCCAAGGCTCCTGACTCGTGGCGCAGCCGGCTGTACCGCTGGGACATGAAGGCGTCCCCGTACGCGTTCATCTCCCCCTTCTTCATCATCTTCGGTGCCTTCTCGCTGGTGCCGCTGCTCTACACCGCCTGGTACTCGCTGCACCACGTGCAGCTGTCCTCGCTGGACACCCAGACCTGGGCGGGTCTCGACAACTACACCAACCTGTTCTCCTCGGACTTCTTCTGGAACGCCCTGAAGAACACGTTCAGCATCGGCGTCCTGTCGACCGTGCCGCAGCTGGCGGCCGCGATCTGGCTGGCGCACATGCTGAACTACCGGCTGCGCGGCTCGACCGTGTGGCGCGTCGTGATGCTCACCCCGTACGCCACCTCGGTGGCGGCGGCGACGCTGGTGTTCACGCTGCTGTTCGCCCCCGAGAACGGCATGATCAACTGGCTGCTCGACCTGATCGGGATCGACCCGGTCAACTGGCGCGAGTCCGACTGGGGTTCGCAGTTCGCGGTCTCCTCGATCGTGATCTGGCGGTGGACCGGCTACAACGCGCTGATCTACCTCGCCGCCATGCAGGCCATCCCCGCCGACCTGTACGAGTCGGCGGCGCTGGACGGAGCGAGCCGCTGGCAGCAGTTCCGGCACGTGACCATCCCGATGCTGCGTCCGACCATCCTGTTCACCGTGGTCGTCTCCACCATCGGCGCGACCCAGCTGTTCGGTGAACCGCTGCTGTTCGGCGGCGTCAGCGGCTCCAAGGGCGGGTCCGAGCACCAGTACCAGACGCTCGGCCTGTACATGTACGACCAGGGCTGGATGATCGGCAACCTCGGCAAGGCGTCCGCCATCGCCTGGTCGATGTTCCTGATCCTCCTGATCATCGCCGCGGTCAACCTGCTGATCACCCGACGGCTGAGGAAGTCCCAATGACCACCACTGATGTGACCCTGCCTCAGGTGGCCGCGCCGGACGCGCCGGGTGGCCGGCGGCGGGTGATGGGCGCGGGCAAGCACCTGCACGCCGGGCCTGTCACCTACGTCGTCCTGGCCCTGTTCGCCGTGATCTCGCTCGCTCCACTGCTGTGGACGGTGGTCGCGGCCTCGCGGACCAACGCCCGGCTCGCCCAGACCCCGCCGCCGTTCTGGATCGGCGGCAACCTGTTCAAGAACCTCGAACGGGCGTGGAACGAGGCGGGCATGGGGACCGCCATGCTCAACACGATCCTCGTGGCCTCCGCGATCACGGTCGGCACCGTACTGTTCTCGACGCTCGCCGGGTTCGCCTTCGCCAAGCTGAAGTTCCGGTTCTCCAGCCTGCTGCTCCTGCTCACCATCGGCACGATGATGGTCCCGCCGCAGCTCGCGGTCGTCCCGCTGTACCTGTGGATGTCCGACCTGGGCTGGGCCAACCAGCTGCAGACGGTCATCCTGCCGACCCTGGTCAGCGCCTTCGGCACGTTCTTCATGCGGCAGTACCTGGTGGGCGCGCTGCCGACCGAACTGATCGAGGCCGCCCGCGTCGACGGCGCGAGCAGTCTGCGCGTGGTGTGGCACGTCGTCTTCCCGGCCGCGCGTCCCGCGATGGCCGTGCTCGGGCTGCTGACGTTCGTCATGGCCTGGAACGACTTCCTGTGGCCGATCATCGCGCTCAACGGTGAGAACCCGACGGTCCAGGTCGCCCTGAACCAGCTGGGCACCGGCTACATCCCCGACGACTCCGTCATCATGGCCGGCGCGCTGCTGGGCACGCTGCCGCTGCTCATCGCGTTCCTGCTGTTCGGCAAGCAGATCGTGGGCGGGATCATGCAGGGCGCCGTGAAGGGCTGACGGTCCGGTTCGGGTCTGCCCCGGCCCCGGCCGGGCCGCTGCCGGGCGCGCGTGCAACGGGGGGCGCGCGCCCGGCATCCCGCCGTGGGGGTTCTGATCTCGCTGCCGGGTGCGGCTCCGGTGGGGCTGGTCGCGCCCCGCGGCGGAGCCGCCGATGACACAGCCCCGCGCCCCTGAAGGCATGCGCTGACGCGCAGCCTTCCCCCGCCGGGGAGA